>JAVEWA010000462.1:0-5756 GCA_034004785.1 Polyangia bacterium | reverse complement strand
GCTGGTGTAAAGAGACAAGCCAGCGACAGCCCCGCGAGGGCGAATAAGGGCGCGCGCTCTCTCGACCTCGGCCTCACTACACGACCCCTGGATCCGGGATGACCCTCACGAACTCGCCCGATGGGCCGGTCACCGCCTCCGCCATCACCGGCTCGCCTGGAGCTTCCGAAGGGATGGCCTGCACGAGCACGCCGGGCAGGCCATTCGCCTGATGTATCACGACCCCATCCACCCGCAGCCCCTTGGCGAGGACGATGGCGCCATCGGGCCCCGCTCCCACCCCCTCGGTTACAGCGGAGGGGCCGATGAGGACCGGCCCCACGAGGCGGCGAGCCAGGGCTCGGCCATCGGGCGGCTGCAGGATCAACGTGTAGCTGGCTCCCCGCACCACGGGCAGCGAGAAAGCGCCGTTAGCCCCGGTGCTGGCCTCCACCGCGCTGCCCACCCCGATCTTGGTGACCGCCACCACCCGCGCTCCCTCCACCGGAGCGAGCAGATCGTCCAGAACCACGCCCTGAAGGCGCGCGGGGGCCGAGAGCGCGAGGGCCAGCTGGCTCGTTCCAGCCTCCACGACGAGTGAGCCAAGGACGGTTGTGGTGTAGCCATCCGGCGCGCCCGAGGGAGCCTCTATCACTGCCTGGTACTCGCCCAGGGGTAGGGTCAATGAGGGGAGCGCGCCAGCGGCGTCGGTTACGGCCACGACGCGATGGCTTCCAAAGGCGTCCAGGTCGAACAGCGCGCTCCCGTCCTGGGTCGCGGTGACCGTCCCAATAGCTCCGAGCGCGCTCGCCTCGATGGTCACTCTGGCGCCGGGCACCGGCACGGCCTGACCAGGCTCGCCCGCCATGACCGTGACGGCCACAGTGGCTGTCTCCACCTCGTGATAGCGCAGGCGAAGCGACAGGCCCCCCGCCGAGCCGAGCTGGATCCCGGCGGTGTCCGGCACCCGGACGCGAGGGAGGCCAGAGCCCTCCTTGGGGGCCACCTCGAGGCCCTGCGGGCCCGGTCTGGTCCAGACCACGAAGCGGCCGTCGAAGGCATCGCTGCTCCCCATGCTGGAAGACAGGTCGCCCGACCTGAGCACGGCCTGCGCCTGCCCCACTCCAGCGCCCGAGTGATCCTCGACGAACCCGACGACGGGGATGCCAGCGTCGAACTGGAAAGTCCCAGGCTGCAGGAGCTGGGTGACGTTCAGCCCCAGCAATCTCACGGGCGCGGGCTCCGCGCCATCTGGAACCACCACCACGTCGTACTGGGCGCCTGGGAGCACGGGCATGGCGAACTCACCCGTGGCAGTCGCGTGAAGCTCCCGGTAGAGGGCATAGCCGCTCTCCACGAAGCGGAGGTAGCCGGCAAAGGGCCCGGACGGCCCCTGGAGAGTGCTCTGGACGACCACCCCGTCATCCAGGGTCACGACGCGATCGCTGATGGGAGTGCCGCCTGTCACCAGCAGGACCTTCTGCTGCCGCGGGGCCGTGGATTCCCCGGGCGGCGTGAGCCGGAGCAGGTAGGTCTCCTGAGTGCCCGCCGGGTCCGTCACCGTCACGGTGCGGGAGAGATGGACGCTGCCTGCTCCGCTCAGATCGTCCACCACGAGCTCCACGAAGTAGGCCCCGGCCAAGGCTGGGATCAGGTCCACGAAGCGTCCCTCCTGGCGGGTGGAGAAGACCGCAGGAGCCTGGTCTGGCCCGGTGATGGTCCACTCATAGGCGCCCGCGGGGTTCGGCGCGCAGACCCCCTGCCAGGTGGCGGCGAGCTCCACTGGCTCCCCCACGCGGGGCGAGTAGGGCGTGACCGCGATGGAGTAGTCGCAGTTCGAGTTGTTGTTGTTGGACATGGATCCGTCCATGGCCATGCAACCGGACCCCAGGATCGACAGCCCGAGCACCATCAGACCAACCACAACGGAGCCCGACGCCCGATGGCCGAGCCCAGTCCAGGGCGCCACGGAGGCGGTCGCTTTCGAGGCAGAGTCTTGTGCTGACATGGCCGACTCCTAACGAAACTCTATGTCCCAAGTAATCCAGCGGAGGCACAGGTCCCCGCAGGTCGCCTGCTCCTCTGGACAGAGCGGCATGTCGCGCTCCACCCGGTCGAGGGGCATTACGCGAACCCGGATCCTCTGCCCGAGCAGGTAGGCAGAGCCGTCCAGGTCCAGATATGGGAAACCGTAGCCAGAAACGGGCAAGAAACCGGATCCCGACGCCAGCTCGACCCACCAGGCGAAGGAGCCGAGAGCGCCTCCGGGGTAGGGGTCCAGGTCGTCGCTCACCCTGGTGACCTCGAGGCGGCGGCTCTCGGTCCGGTCGAAGACGAGCAGCCCGGCGGAGTAGCCCGGCACCGTGGAGACTATGCAGGGCGGCTGATCGTCCACGATGTGGAGGTCCTTTGACGCAGAGTCCGTGCTGCCGGGCCCGGCTCCGTCGCTCACCGTGACCGTCACGGAGAAGGTCCCCCTGACGTCGGGCACCAGCCTGAGATAAATGGCGTCGGTGGCGTCCCCGGTGGGCTGCAAAGAGGCGTCCAACTCCTGGACCAAGAGGTCCCTCGAGGCGGGAGGCTCGTTCACCTCCCAGGAAAACGTGAGGACGTCCCCGGCGTCCAGGTCGCTGGAGGCGCCCGCGTAGAGCAGGATCTCGTTGCCCACCGTGAACTCGCCGTACTCGTTGCCCACCGTGATTACGTCGAGCCTGGCCTCGGGCGGACGGTTGTTCACCACCACCTCCAGGGGGGCGTCCCTGGGAGTGGAGGCCTTGGCGCCCCAGCGGTCCCGGACAGTCAGGTGCACGTCGTAGATGGCCTTGGCGAGGGGCCGGAAGCAGAGCTTGCCCTCGGGCACCAGGCGATCGCACTGGGCTGGGGACGGGATGTCGCCGGTGGTGACCCCCGCCAGGGGGCGCCACTCGATGGACCACTCGAAGTCGAGCGGATCCCCATCCGGATCCTTGCTGGCCTGCCCCGAGATCACGACCTCGTCTCCGACATAGACTGGCGGAGCGGTGTCCGACGCGATGCTCAGCCGCGGGGGACGATTGATTCCCTCGCTGTAGACGCAGCCCGCCAGAACGCAGAGTGGAAGCGCCATTATGCGGATCCTCTGTCCCATGGTCTCAAAAGCTATCACGGCCGGTTGCCGTTGACCATAGCCACTGCCTGACAATGCAAAGGGCAGGCCATGTTTTTCGGCAATATTTACAGAATGTTATCTCGGCAGATGGCCCACGTCTTCCGCGATGCTGGCAAAGACGCGACATGCCTGTCAGGGTTTGACCCGCCCGAGAACTAGCGGCACCTCACCACCGGAGAATCCTCCAGGATGCAGCGCCCCGGCGGGATGGTGACCCATCCCTTCTGCACCTCGCCCCCGCCCTTCAGCAGGCGAAACCTGAAGCTCCCGGGAGTCAGGCTGCGCTGGCCAGGACCGTAGGAAACGGTGCCTATCTGGAGCTGGTCTCCGCGGGTGAGGCGAATGGTCACCTGGGCCTCTCCAAGCACGCTGCCGCGCAAGGAGAGCAGCCGCCCGGGCTCGATCTCCACGACCTTGCTATAGACGCTCCCCGATGGCCCGTGAAGGCAACGCACCTCGTGCTTGCCAGGCAAAAGCGCCTTGGCCGAGGGCATGGGCGAGCTTCCGAAAGCTCGCCCGTCCACCTGAACATCGCAGAAAGGCAGCACCATCACCTGGAGGCTCCCTGGCAAGGCCGGGGCCACCCTGGGCGTGGAGGCGTCAGGCGAGACCCGAGGAGCCACCGGAGCGCCGGCGTCATGTCTCCTCCTTGGCTCCACCGCCGCGTCCGGAGCCGGAGGCCTCCTCCCCTCGGGCTCTGCGATCCTTCTTCTGCCGCCGACCCTCGGCCCCTCGGGTGAGGCGTCTGCCAGCCCCTTGGCAGAGCCGAACCCTCCGTCCCGCGAGGCCCCATGGCCGGCTCGGGCGTCCCCGAGACCAGCGTCGAGGCTCTCCGGCGCGGCGTCCGGTTGAACCGGCGGCAGCGCGGCCAGACCGGGAGGAACCTCCACCGTCCCACTCTCCCTGCCACCGAGGGTCCAGATGACCGCGAGGGCGCCCGCCATGACAGCGACTCCAGCGCCCAGGCCCCAGAGCCATCTCTTCCCCCTGCTCCTTTTCGCCAGGTCCGAGAGCATCTGGGCTGCCCTGGGGTTCTCGGGCGCAAGGCAGAGGGCCCGATCACACAGGCCCAAAGCGGCGGCCAAGGCCCCCGAGGAGGCCTTGCGCTCCGCACGGTCCATCAGGGTCTCCACCACCCTCGGGGCGGTGGAGGCCTCGAAGGCCTCTGGAGCGGCGAAGTAGCGCCTCAGCTCCCCGTCGGC
The DNA here is from genome assembly GCA_034004785.1 of Polyangia bacterium. GTDB lineage: Bacteria > Myxococcota_A > Polyangia > HGW-17 > JAJRWW01 > JAVEWA01. Next base: position 1,427 of record JAVEWA010000462.1, on the reverse strand, counting down.
GTCGGTGAGGCCTCCCTCCGCGGCAAAGTCGAGCAGCGCGCCCGCCAGCTCGGAGGCGCTTTCGAAGCGCTCCGATGCCTCGGGGGCGAGACACCTGCGAAGGATGGCGTCGAACCGGTTGCCGACCAGCGGGGCAACCTGCACGGCCGGGCGAAAGTCCCCCTTGAGGATGGCCGTGATCACCGTGAGAGGGTCCTTCCCAGGGAAGGGGAGACGTCCAGTAGCGGCTCGGTAGAGCACCACCCCCAGGGAGAAGATGTCGCTCGCGGCCACTGGCCTCAGCCCCCTCGCCTGCTCCGGAGACATGTAGGAGGGGGAACCGATGAGGGCGCCCGTGGCCGTCACGGTCTCACCCTCCAAGACCCTGGCTATGCCGAAGTCCGTCAGGATGGGACGGCCTCCCCTCGCGATGAGGATGTTCTCGGGCTTCACGTCCCGGTGGATGATGCCCGCGCCGTGGGCGCAGGCCAGGGCCTCGGCGATCCGCGCCCCGCAGAGGGCCGCGACCTCCGGAAACATCCGAGGGTGCTCCTCGATGGTCTGCGAGAGGGCCGGGCCCTCCACCAGCTCCGACACCATGAAGGTTATCGGAGGCCCCTCCCCGCCCTCGCTCTCCAGGGTCAAGAAGTCGTGGATCTCGATGATGTGAGGATGGCGCAGGGCGGCGACCGCCCTGGCCTCCCGCCTGAAGCGCTCGGCATACTCGGGACGCTTGGCGAGGTGGGGGTGCATGAGCTTGATCGCGACCTCCCGCCCGAGGTCCCGATCCCGCGCCCGGTACACGGTGGCCATGCCGCCGCTGCCCAGCTCTGCAAGGATCTCGTACTTTCCAAGGATTTTGCCGAGCATGACCTCGCTCCAAGGAGGTCAGCTTCGCAAAAGGGGCCCCGCGGGGCAAGTAGCCCTTTGGCGCCCGCGCGCCGCAGCGCTAAATCCTCCTGGCATCGGAGACTGACGGAGTGAGCTCGCCGACGGGCAAGTGCCGACGGGCAGGTGCCGAAGGACAGGTGCCGACAGGACCAGTTGCTCTCGCTCTGGTTTTACCGGTAAAATGCCATGGTGTCCCGAGCGCCTGCGCCGCCCGGTCTGATTGTCACCAAGGCGCTGCCTCGGCCCGAGCCGAGGCCCGAGGTGTGGCTATGAAGAACCCCTGTACGCATTTGCTTCTGTTGACTCTGCTGGGATCCACGGCCGGCTGCTTCGCGGTCACGGACTTCGAGGATCTCGACACGACCCGGAGGGAGTCCTTCGAGCTCCCCTTCCGCGAGCAGGGGGAGGTCCCCGAGTTCGACATCCTCTTCGTGGTGGACCGCCCCCTCGCCTACAACTCCGCGATGTTTGGCGCCATGGACGGGCTCGCTGGCGAATCGGGCGGCATGCTAAACGGGGTAAGCAGCGTCTTGGCCCTGCCGGAGTACGCGCTGGAC
>JAVEWA010000461.1:0-5758 GCA_034004785.1 Polyangia bacterium | reverse complement strand
ACGAGGGCCCCGGAGGTTCAACGTCCCATGAGCCAGTCAACGGTCATGCCAGGCGCCCACCTTCCCGATCCACGTCGCGAAGACCTCCTGGTGGAGGTCCCGGTCCCTCCGCTTCGGGTGGTGCTGGTGGAGCCGCGGATCCCGCCCAACGTGGGTGCGGTCTCCCGCATCTGCGCCGCGGTTGGCGCGCCTCTCGTGCTGGTCGGGCCCGTGACCTTCAGGGAGGACCACCCGGCCAGGCGACGGGCGGGACTGGACTACTGGCACCTCGTTGAGAAGATCCACCTCCAGGACTTCCAGGGCCTCCTCCGGGCCTACCCGGAGGTGGGGATGCACCTGTTTTCGACCAGGGCTGGCAGCTCCCTGTACGAGGCTGTCTTTAGCGCGGGAGATCTCCTGATCTTCGGCTCGGAGGACGACGGCCTCCCGGGTTGGATCCAGGACGCCCACCCCGAGGCCTGCGTCAGGATCCCCATGGTGAGGGGTGTGCGGAGCCTGAACCTGTCCTCGGCGGTGGCCATCGGGGTCTTCGAGGCCGTGAGACAGCTCGCCGCCGGAAAGCGTCCCGATGGAAGGCCCGAGGTCGGGGAAGCCTCGTGAGGAGAAGATGGGTGGCCCCCCAGGGGTAGATGGCGCATAACCCAAGCTCCCGTCGCGTTCATGGACTGGAGCGAGCGAATGACTAGGAAGAAAGGAAACCCAGGATGACGAGCATGTTCTGCTATCAGTGTGAACAGACCCAGAAGGGCACGGGCTGCACGGCAAAGGGAGTCTGCGGCAAGGAGGCCGAGGTTGCGGTCCTCCAGGACCTCATCGTCCACGGGCTGAAGGGCCTCTCACAGTGGGCGCATCGGGCGCGGCTCCTAGGGAAGACCGACGCCGAGATCGATCTCTTGACCATGGAGGCTGCCTTCACGACGGTTACCAACGTCAACTTCGACCCGGATCGGCTGGAGAGCGTTCTGCGGCGTCTGGCGCGCGCGAAGGACCGCGCCAGGAGTCTCTACGAGGCCGCGGCCGAGGCCGCGGGCAAGACCCCCGAGAGGCCGGCGGGGCCGGCTCTCTGGGAGCCTGCCGAGACCCGGGAGGGGCTCCTCGAAGAGGGCCGGGCGGTCTCCATCCCTAGCAGGCAGAAGGAGAGAGGCGCGGACCAGGCAGGAGTCGAGGAGCTCATCCTGTACGGCCTGAAGGGGCTCGCCGCCTATGCCGATCACGCCTGGATCCTGGGAGAGAGGGATCCAGCGGTTCCAGCCTTTGTGCACGAAGCGCTGAATGCCCTGAGCGAGCCTCATGGGCTGGATGCGCTCCTTCCCCTGGCGCTGCGGGTTGGCGAGGTGAACCTGCGGGTCATGGAGCTCCTGGACAGGGGACACACCGCCACCTTTGGCCACCCCTCGCCCACCCCCGTGCGGGTCCACCCCAAGAAGGGCAAGGCGATCCTCGTGTCGGGTCACGACATGAAGGACCTGAAGGCCCTCCTCGAGCAGACCGAGGGCAAGGGCATCAATGTCTATACCCATGGCGAGATGCTGCCGGCCCACGGCTATCCAGAGCTCAGGCGGCACGCCCACCTCGCTGGGAACTATGGCGGCGCGTGGCAGGACCAGCGCAAGGAGTTCGACGAGTTCCCGGGCGCCATCCTCATGACCACCAACTGCATCCAGAGGCCCAAGGAGAGCTACCAAGGCCGGATCTTCACGACTGGCCTCGTGGCTTGGCCCGGCGTGGCCCACGTGCAGGGCCCCGACTTCGGCCCGGTCATCGAGGCGGCCCTCGAGGCCCCTGGCTTCTCGGATGACGGCCCTGACCAGACCATCCTCGTGGGTTTCGGGCACAACGCGGTGCTGGGTCTCGCGGACAAGGTCATCGACGCCGTGAAGTCCGGCGCCATCAGGCGCTTCTTCCTGGTGGGCGGCTGCGATGGCGCCAAGCCGGGGCGCAACTACTACACCGAGCTCGTGGAGTCGGTCCCCAAGGACTGCGTCGTCCTGACCCTGGCTTGTGGCAAGTTCCGCTTCAACAAGCTCGATCTTGGGAACATCGGAGGCATCCCGAGGTTGCTGGACATCGGGCAGTGCAACGACGCCTACTCGGCCATACAGATCGCGCTCGCCCTGGCCAAGGCCTTCGACACCGGCGTGAACGGGTTGCCCCTGTCCTTTGTGCTCTCCTGGTACGAGCAGAAGGCGGTGGTGGTGCTCTTGACCCTGCTCCACCTTGGCATACAGGGCATCCGCTTGGGGCCGAGCCTGCCTGCCTTCGTGACTCCGGCGGTGCTCAAGGTGCTCGTCGAAAAGTTCGGCATCGCCCCCATCACGACGCCGGCCGACGATCTCCATGCGCTGCTAGGCTGATCGCCGCTTCGTAAGGCTTGCAGTACACCACTCGGATTGATAATGTAATTGACTTCGTGTTTTTGCACGAGTCGCCGGGTTCCCTGGCGCGCTCAGGAGCTCAGAATTGCTCGCGCCTAAAGACATCGTGGCCAAGCCCGAGGCTCACCGGCGCGCTTGGTGGAGCCCCCTCGGGGCAATCGAGTCTCTGCTCGAACGGCTCCTGACGGCCCACCAGGCGGTCGCCAGGAGCCGCTGGTTCGTTCTGGTTATGGCTGCCACGGGCATCCTGGCTGGCGGAGGGCTCGTGGCCCTGCGGGCCTCCAACGCCACCAGCTACCTCTCGGACAGGCCCGAGGCCTGCATCAACTGCCACATCATGGTGCCTTACTACGCCTCCTGGGAGCGGAGCAGCCACTCCAGGGTGGCGAGCTGCAACGATTGCCACGTCCCCCATGACAACCTCCTCAGGAAGCTCTGGTTCAAGGCCATGGACGGACTACGGCACACCACCGTGTTCACCATGCGCCGCGAGGCCCAGACGCTGATCTTGAACCCTGCGGCGGTGCCCGTGGTCAGGCAGAACTGCGTCCGCTGCCACGAGCATCAGATCATGAACACTCGCATGGGGTCCTCGGATGATCCGAGGCTCTGCTGGGACTGTCACCGCGCGGTTCCGCATGGGCTGGAGCAGAGCCTCTCCAGCTCCCCCCACGTGCTCAGGCCGCGGCTGCCGAGCGCGGGTATGCCGAGGCGTCAGGGGCGGCCCGCAGGGGTTCCCTGGCGCCAGGGACCGAAACCCTGAGGGCCGAGGCTCGAGCAGCAGGCCCATGACCGTGAGGTGTCCGGGATGAGCGACAAGACCAAGAGTGAACCGAGAGAGAGTGAAGCGCCAAGAGCCGAGCGACCGGTCTGGTGGCGGATCTACATGCCCTGGGCGGTCTTTGCGGGCACGCTGCTCGCCACCTTCCTGCTCGGGATGCTGATCATCTCCATCATGGAGAGGCGGTGGGAGGCCCAGAGGCCGCAGCTTCTGGTCAAGCCCGTGGCCGAATGGGAGTACCGGAGCAAGGTCTGGGGGCAGAACTATCCCAGGGAGTACGAGACCTTCCTGAAGACCGCGCGTAAGGACACCAGGACTGCTTTTGGCGGCTCCTACCTGCACGACTACCTCGAGCAGGATCCGCGTCAGGTGGTCCTCTTCGCTGGCTACCCATTCTCGAGGGACTACAAGCAGGCGAGGGGCCATTACTATGCGGTGAAGGACGCCAAGGAGACCCACCGGACGACCCGGGCGGACGGGACCGACACGGGCCTGCCAGCCACCTGTTTCACCTGCAAGAGCCCCCAGGTTCCGGTGCTGATGCACGAGCGGGGCATCGCAGGGTTCTACGGTGGCACCTTCCAGGAGCTGCGATCAGTGGTCCACGAGCCCATAGGCTGCCTGGACTGCCACGATCCCAAGACCATGAACCTGCGAGTGTCCCGCCCGGCCCTGCGCAAGGCCTTCGCACGCCAGGGAAAGGACATAGACAAGGCCGGCCACCAGGAGATGCGCTCGCTCGTGTGCGCCCAGTGCCACGTGGAGTACTACTTCGCGAACAACCCCGGGCCCAGGACCGACGGGCAGACCTTCGGTGGTAAGGGCAACTACCTGGTCTTTCCTTGGGACGATGGCACGGGCGTGGAGGCGATGGAGGCCTACTACGCCAAGAGGCCGCAGTTCTTCGACTGGCTCCACCCGATAAGCGGCACCCGCATGATCAAGATGCAGCACCCAGACTACGAGATGTACAAGAGCGGCATCCACGCCTTCCGTGGGGTGTCCTGCGTCGACTGTCACATGCCCTACAGGACCGAGGGGGGCGTGAAGTTCACGAACCATCACATCCAGAGCCCGCTCCTCGATATCGCGTCATCCTGCGGCGTCTGTCACCGCTGGAGCGAGGAGGACGTGCGCAGCCGCGTGACGGGGATGCAGAGAAACCACATGGCGCTCAAGCTGCGGGCCGAGGACGCCCTGGTATTTGCCCACTTCGATGTCGCCGCCTGCCGGGAGGCTGGGGCGAGCGACGCCGAGCTAGGGCCGCTGAGAGATCAGCTTTGGCGTGCGCAGCTGAGGTGGGACTACGTCAGCGCCAACAACGGCGCCGGCTTCCACAGCCCGCAGGAGGGCTCGCGCGTCCTCGGCACGGCCATCGATCTAGCCCAGGGAGTGCGCGTGGCGGCCGCCCGCCTTCTCGCCTCGAAGGGGCATTCGGCGGCGCCGCGCTACCCGGATGTAACGACTCGCAAGGCCGCCGCAGCGGTAATCCTGGCATTCGAGGCCGCCGCCAAGGACGGCGGCAAGGGGGCGCCCAGGCTTCTGGGGGAGCGGCCCACCCCAGCAGAGAGGGACTCTCCTGCTCCGACCGCTCCCTCTCCGCCAGCGGGTTCTCCCGAGGCGCCTGGGACGGCGCCGGCTCCCTCGGACAGGCCATCCGAGGCCCCTCCCATGGCCCCCCCTGCCGCGGGCTCTGCCCCGCCCTCGCAGGCAAGCCCCCCGCCCGCCAGGCAGTAGAGCGACGGCAGGCCGAGCCGTCTCCCGTGCCTCTCGACCTCGGCCATGGTTGGCGGAGCCTGTGGACGCGCTAGAACGCTTGCGCGTCGATGTGGTTTGGGAGTACACGCAAGTTATGGCATGGAAGCAGGAAAGGGGTGCGGAGCACCCCAGGGTGACCTTGTGAAGCCCAAGAGCCCTGGTCGTGACGAGCCCTCATCTGGGTCCGAGCGGCCTTGCCTCGACGAGGGTCTGTGCGCGCTCCTCGAAACGGCGCCCGACGGGATGCTGCTCCTCGACCCAGATGGCATCGTCGTCTGGGCCAATGAGACCGCTCGCGGGATCTTCGGCGCCGCAGCGCCCGAGGACCTGATCGGGCGAGACTCTTCTGCGCTCTTTGCCCCCGAGGACCAGGGCGCTGCTCGCGAGACTCTAGGCCTGGTGGCAGAGGATGGGGAACGCACCTGGATGGAGTTTCCGGTGCGGAGGTCCGACGGATCCGAGCTCATCGTCTCGGTGCAGCTCGGCAGCTATTGCGATTCCTCCGGGCAGTTGGCCGGGTACACGGCGGTGGTCAGGGACCGCACCGCCAGGCAGCGCACCGAGACCGCCCTGACTGAATCTCGGGAGATGCTCCGCCAGGTGCTCGACACCATCCCCGTGAGGGTGTTCTGGAAGGATTCCCAGTCCCGCTTCATGGGTTGCAACAGGCACTTCGCGAGGGACGCAGGCCTGGAGAACCCAGACGAAATCCTTGGCAAGACCGACTATGACTACAACTTCCGGGAGCACGCGGAGCTCTACAGGGCGGCTGACCGCGAGGTGATGGAGTCGGGGGTGCCCAAGCTGGCCTACGAGGAGCCCCAGACCACGCCCGACGGGAAGC
>JAVEWA010000460.1:0-5779 GCA_034004785.1 Polyangia bacterium | reverse complement strand
GCAGGGCGCCTTCAGGTCTTACCGCACCTGCACACCCGAGGAGGAGCTCGTCTGGCGCCGCCCGGTGAGCTTCCCAAAGGACGCCAACTTCTCCACGAGCATACGGATCGACGGCTCTGGCGAGCATCTGCTCAGGCTGCGAGGAACGGACGGCGGGGGACGCCCCATCGCGGCCTCTGGAGCCATCTGGGTCCTCGGACGGGGAGAAGCCTTCGGCGGCGGCGAGGATGCCATGCGTATGACCATCGTCCCGTCCCGCAAGGAGTACTCGCCTGGTGACACCGCCGTTCTCCTGCCGCGGACGCCCATGACGGGGGCGACCGCCCTCGTCACCATCGAACGGAACGGCGTGATGGAGTCCTTCGTGACCCGTCTCGAGAGCGCTGCCACCGGGCTCCGCGTCCCCCTGTCGGCGCGTCATGCGCCGAACGTGTTCGCCACCGTCAGCCTGGTGACCGGTCGCCGCGGACCCAAGGACCGGGACAGACCGCGGTTCCAGATGGGGGTCGTCGAGCTGGCCGTTGCCGCCAGGGAGCACCGCCTGACCGTCGCGATCGAGCCGGAGAAGAGCCGCTACGAGCCAGGAGAGCGGGTTCGGGGCGCCGTGCGGGTGACGGATCACCTGGGCAGACCGGCAAGGGCCGAGGTGAGCCTCTCGGTGGCGGACGAGGGGCTGCTGCAGCTCATCGCCTACCAGCTCCCTGATCCACTGCGGACGTTCTTCGCGCCATGGGGCATCGGCGTGGAGAACGCCACCAACTGGAACCGCCTGGCCAGGCTGAGTGATCCGAACGATCCCTTCAGGGACTCGGGTGGGGACGGCCCGGACTCTGCTGGACCGGCGCCACCCCGCGTCCGCTCCAAGTTCGTGAACTCGGCCTTCTGGGCCCCGGCCCTTCGGACCGACGCGGAGGGCAAGGCGCACTTCAGCTTCGACGCCCCGGACAACCTCACCCGCTTCCGCATGATGGCGGTGGCGGCGGACGGCGGTCACCGCTTCGGCAAGGGCAACGCCCCCCTTACCATCACCAAGGAACTCCTTATGGAGCCAGTCCTGCCCCGCTTCCTCTCCAGCGAAGACCGGGCCGAGATCGGCGCGGTGATCCACAACAGGACCGATCGATCGGGCGCGGCCGTGGTCGTCGCGACGGCCGAAGGGCTGCGCCTGCTCCAGGCCGAACAGCGGCTCCACCTCCCGGCGCGAGGCTCGGTGCGAGTGCGGTTCCTCTCCGAGGTGCCCTTCTCGAGCTCTGCAACTGTGCAGCTATCCCTGACCTTTGGCGCAAGCAAGGACGCCCTCAGGATGAGGCTTCCTGTTCGCCGCCCCATCGCCCTCGAGACCAGAGCGCTCCTTACGGGCAGCCTGAGCGAGCCGACGCCCGGGTCTGTCCGAGGACCCAAGCTCTCCACGCCCCTGTCCTGGAGCTCCGGGACCCTCCCCGAGGACAGTCACTTGGAGATCACCGTGGATCGCACCGGCCTGGGAGAGCTGCGGGAGAGCCTCCAGTACCTCATCGAGTATCCCTACGGCTGCCTGGAGCAGACCCTGGCCCGCTTCATCCCCCTCGCAAAGGTAAAGGATCTGGCAACCACCCTGGGCTTCACCGAGCTCCAAGGGCCGCGCCTCCAGGGCTTCCTCGCGGCTGGCGCCCAGAAGGTCGCACGTCATCAGCAGAACGATGGTCTCTTCAGCCTGTGGCCCCAGAGCGGGACCTACCCGCACCTGTCGGCCTTCGCCCTCTACGGGCTGATAGAGGCCAAGCGGGCGGGGGTGACCGTGGACGAGGCCGCGCTGAAGAAGGGCGGCGCCGCCTTGCGCCTCTGGGCGGGCAGCAGGGACCGCGGAATGCGCCCTGGGGGAGAGCTGGCCTCCATGGCGCTGGTGGCCTTCGTCCTCGCGGAGCTTGGCCAGCCGGATGACGGCCTGGTCGAGCGCCTGTTCGAAGCCCGGCGCGGCCTCCCAACGGACGGCCTGGCGTTCCTCCTGCGGGCCCTGCACAGGAGCAACGCGAGCTCTCGGATGAAGCAGACCGTGCTCGGAGAGCTCCTATCCAGGATCCCTGCCAAGGGAGGAGTGGCGCGAGCCCTGGAGCCCCAAGGGAGCGCCTTCAGCCCAGACGAAGCGCACTTGTACTTCTCGTCCCCCGTCAGGTCCTCGGCCATCGCCCTGTCGGCCCTTCTCGAGGCCGCGCCCAGCCACCAGCTGGTGCCTCAGCTGGTGACCGGCCTGAAGGCAGACCGGGGCCCAGGCGGCCGATGGAGAAACACCCAGGAGAACGTGTACTCGCTGGTAGCGCTGGCTGATTGGGCCCGTCGCCAGGCCGCTGGGCGTACGCAGGTGGCCGTCACCCTCGGAAGCAAGGAGCTGACCAGCGCTTCGCTGGAGGGCGCTGGGATCTTGCGCTGGAGGAAGAACCTCGGCTCCCTGACTCCGGGGACCCTGTCGCTGGAGATCCATGGGGCCGCGAGCTACGCCGTGCGCCTGGTCACGGCCACCCGCGCCCTGAGCCACGCAGCCCTGGACAGGGGGTTTGGAGTCCGGAGGAGCTACTCCGATCCAGCCACCGGCAAGCCACTGACGTCCTTCGAGGCGGGGCAGTTGATAAAGGTGCGCATCGACGTCACCACCTCGACGCCGCGTCGCTGGGTGTCGGTGGTGGACCGCCTGCCCGCAGGCTTCGAGCCAGTGAACCAAAGGCTGGCCACCTCGACGCCGGGCCCGGCCAGTGTTGGCGCCGGCTCCACCTGGAGCTCGCGCTCCGGCTGGTCGCACCGGGAGCTCCTCGACGATCAGGTCAGGGCTTTTGCGGATCACCTGGCCCAGGGGACTCACGTGCTGACCTACCTGGCCAGGGCAACCCTGCCGGGCGAGTTCACCGCGGCCCCGGCGCACGCCGAGGAGATGTACAGCCCCGAGGTCCATGGCAGGAGCGCCACCCATAGGGTGAAGGTGCGCCCGTGATCAGAGCCTTGCGAATGACCCTCAGGTGGGCAGTCCGGCTCTCGGGCTTTGCGCTCGCGGCGTGGCTCGGCCTGCAGACGGGCCTTCGCCTGACTCCCTACCCAGGCGAGATGCTCAGGTCTCAGGAAGACGCTGGCCCATTGCGCCTGGAGGACCGCCACGGCCGCCTCTTGTTCGCCCGCTCCGCGGATGCCGGCGCCCACGGCGCTCCGTCCCACGCGAGGCCCGGCAGGGGCCGCTTCGTCGGGCTCGACGAGATCGCGCCGGAGGCGTTGCTCGTGGTGCTCGCATCGGAGGATCGCCGCTTCTTCGAGCACAGCGGGGTGGACCTGTCCGGGGTATTCCGGGCCGCGTACCTGAACCTGCGCGCTGGCCGGATCGCCTATGGAGGCTCCACCATCACCATGCAGCTCGCGCGCATGGTCCACTCCAAAGACAGCCCACGCACCTTGCCGAACAAGCTCCGGGAGGCCCTGGTGGCCCTGCGCATGGAGCGTGCCCTGTCCAAGCGCGAGATCCTGGCACACTACCTGAACCGCGCCTTCTACGGCCACGGCTCCTACGGCATCGAAGAGGCGGCCCTGCGCTATTTTGGCAAGCCGGCGGCGGCCCTGTCCGCGGGAGAGGCGACCTTCCTCGCCGTCATCCCCCGGGCCCCCAGCTACTACGATCCCATCCGGCACCCCGGCAGGCTCCTCGCGCGGCGCGACCGCGTGCTCGCGAGGCTGGTCAAGGACGGGCAGATGAGCTCGTCACAGGCAGAGCGGATCCGGGCCGAGCAGCCACGCCCGACGCGGCCCGCGGCGCCCTTCTTGGCGCCGCACTTCGTGGACTTCGTGCTCTCTGCCCTCCCGAAGGAGGCGCAGGCACGGGGCGGCACTCTCCGTACCACTCTGGATCTTTCGCTCCAAGAGGCCATGGAGGCCCGGGTGAGAGAGCACCTGGCAGGCCTCGAGGACCGGAGGGTGACGCAGGCGGGTCTCATTGTGCTCGACACTGGCACTGGCGAGGTCCTCGCCATGGTGGGCTCTGGCGACTACTTCGCACGCGGAGGCGAGGGACAGGTCAACATCATGACTAGCCGCAGGCACCCTGGATCCGCCCTCAAACCCTTCCTGTACGCCCTAGCCATCGAGCGCGGGGACTCTCCGGCCACGGTGGCCTTCGACGTGAACAACCTGGAGGGCTCCGCCTACCGCCTGCTCCAGGTGACCCAGCGAGAGCGGGGCCCGGTGCCCTACCGGGAGGCCCTCGCCGGCTCGTACAACCTGGCAGCCGTTCACGTGCTGGAGCGCGTGGGAGTGAGCGCCCTCCTCTCCCGCCTTCGCCGGGCTGGTCTCGGCCCCTTGCAAGGCACGGACCAGGACTACGGGCTGCAGCTCGCCCTGGGCTCGCCCCGGCTCAGGCCCCTCGACCTGGCGGCGGGCTACGGCTTCATCGCCCGCGAGGGCCGAGTCGTCCGGCCGCGCCTCCTCATGGGTCGCTCCCGGAGTGATGGCACCCTGCGCTCCCTCGACGGCCGCCTTGCGCCCCTCGGCTCTCCGGATATGGACGAAACCATCAACCTGGGGCCGCCAGCCCAGGACGCCGACGTGAGCCTCTTCTCCCCTCAAGTGGCCTGGCTCCTCGCGGACATCCTCTCCGAGCCAGGAGCTCGCCGCCCAATGTTCGGCGAAGAGCTGGCCTTCGACCTCCCCTTCCCGGTGGCGGCGAAGACAGGCACATCCCAGGGCTTCGCCGACACCATCGCGGTGGGAGTGACCAGGGAGGTGACTGTGGTGGCATGGGCAGGCAACTTCGACGGCCGTCCCACCCACGGCCTGGGGGCCATGCAGGCCGCGGCGCCCTTGGTGCGGGCCGCGCTCCTCCATGTTTCAGCGGGCCTGGGGCGTCCGCTGACCCTGCCCGCGCCTCCCGAGGGGATTGTGACGGTCGAGGTCTGCCCCCTTTCTGGGCTTCGCCCGGGCCCGCAGTGTCCCAACAGGCGCCGGGAGAGATTTCACGAGATCCACGTCCCCGAGGCCACCTGCGCCTGGCACCTCCCCGCCGGGACCTCCCCCGGCCAGGCTCGAATCGCCTACCCCGAAGCGCTGCGTCACTGGCTCGCTCAGAGGTGAGCGCGACTGGGTCGAACGCGCTCGGCGCTGCTCACCGACCAGGCCATTTTCTCGTCCTGACCATCTCGGTGATGACGGCAGCGGACGAATATGCCAACATATGAATGTTTGGCAGTTCATTAGAGGTGCGCGATGGCTCTCAGCAGTTTTCAGCTCCAATCCAGAGCTCTTCTTCTCTTCGTACTGCCGCTGGCCTGGTTGCCAGCCTGCGCCGCGGGGGGGCCTGGCACAGACCCATTCTGCGGCGACGGTCGCCTTCAGGGGGATGAGGCCTGCGATGACGGAAACACCGCCACCGGCGACGGCTGCAGCCCGACCTGCGCCGTCGAGCCTGGCTACTTCTGCACCGGAGAGCCGAGCCAATGCGTCCGCCTCTGTGGCAACGGCGCCCTGGATCCAGGCGAGCAGTGCGATGGCGGCGGCGAGACGGCGCTGTGCAACACCGACTGCACCCTCGCGGTCTGCGGCGACGGTAAGCTCAACACCACCGCGGGCGAGCAGTGCGACGAGGGCGGCGCCACCCTGACCTGCACTGCTCAGTGCATCCTCGCTGACTGCGGAGACGGATTCGTGAGCGGCAGTGAGGCCTGCGACGACGGGGGGGAGTCGGCGACCTGCAACGCCGACTGCACCCTCGCGGCCTGCGGGGACGGGAAGCTCAACACCACCGCGGGCGAGCAGTGCGACGAGGGCGGCGCCA
>JAVEWA010000459.1:0-5786 GCA_034004785.1 Polyangia bacterium | reverse complement strand
CCCACTGCCAGAGCCAAGAGGACTGCTACGACGGCTGGGACAACGATGGCGACGGCCTCATCGACTGCCAGGACCCGGACTGCCAGTGGGAGCCACACTGCCAGGGCCAGGAGGACTGCTACGACGGCTGGGACAACGATGGCGACGGCCTCATCGACTGCGAAGATCCGGACTGCGCCGGCGACCCGGGGTGCTGCGTGCCCAGCACGGAGAACTGCTACGACTTCAAGGACAACGACTGCGACGGACTGGTCGACTGCGCTGATCCCGACTGCTCCGGCGCCCCTGGCTGCGCCTGTTACCCGGAGGTGTGCACCGATGGGATCGACAACGACTGTGACGGACGGACCGACTGCGACGACCCAGACTGCGCAGGCAACGTGGCCTGCGGCGGGTCTTGCACGCCGGAGATCTGCTTCGATCTGAACGACAACGACTGCGACGGCCTCACGGACTGCGACGACCCGGACTGCGCTGCTCACCCGCTCTGCAATTCCTGCGTCCCATCGCCGGAGGTGTGCACAGACGGCCTGGACAACGACTGCGACGGACGGGACTGCGAAGATCCGGACTGCGAAGGCGCTCCAGCCTGCTGCGTGCCACAGCCCGAGGTCTGCTATGACCTTGCGGACAACGACTGCGACGGGCTCATCGACTGCGTGGACCCCGATTGCGCGAGCGATCCCCTCTGCGACATCCCCTTCTGCATGCCGTACGAGCTCTGCTCGTCCCTCAGGGACGACGACTGCGACGGGCTAATGGACTGCGAGGATCCGGACTGCTTTGAGGATCCCCACTGCTTGGCCTGCGAGCCCATGGAGGTGGACTGCTCGAACTACGACGACGACGACTGCGATGGAAAGATCGACTGCGCCGACGAGGACTGCTCCTTCGATCCCTCGTGCCTCGCCGGGTGGAGCTGCCAACCCCAAGAAAACATCGGCTGCGGCTCCACCCAGACCGCATCGAACGACGGCCCGGGTTCTACCTCCCTGGTGGACTCCTACGGCTGCGGAACAAGCGGCGAGAGCGGACCGGAGATGACGTACTCCTTCGAGGTCCAGACCAGCCGCCAGGTAACGGTGCGCATGAACCCATCCTCCGCAGACCTGGATCTCTTCCTGCTAGAGGACTACGGTGCCGGCTGCGACCCACAGAGCTGCCTCCAGCAGTCCATCGCGGGTGGCACGAGCAACGAGAGCATCAGCTTCACCGCCTACCCGGGCCGGACCTACTACATCGTCGTCGATGGCTGGGCAGGCGCCGTTTCGAGCTTCCAGCTCAGGTTAACCTGCCAGGGGTCAGGCGGGCAGTAGAAGCCGCAACCTCGGCGCTCGGTCAGGGGCTCGTGCGTGATCGAGCCCCTACAGCGCCTCGGCGAGCCCGAGGAGCGCCACTAAATCATCGAACTCGGTCCTCGCCTCGGGATCGGCGGGCACTAGCTCGGGGTGGGCGCGCAGGATCAGGGCGAGCTCTCGTGATGCCTCGAGCTGGCGCTCGCGCAGGCTCGCCTCCCTGCTCTTCATCTCCTGAAGCTCCATGCGGCCACCTGCCTCGCCAGCCTCGGACTCGCCAAGGGCTACGGCAAGCGCCCGCTCGAGCTCGGCGAGCTGGAAGTCCAGGTCCGCGAGGCGCTCCTCGTCCGCGGCAGAGGACTCCACCAAGGCTCCTCGTTCCTCCGAGAGCTCGGCCAGCGCATAACGCAGGCGCGCGAGGCGCTCCCGCTCGCGCCTCGACTCGTCTCCGCGTTGAGACAGTAGGATGGCGACGTTGCCCTTTATGCGTTCGAGCTGGCGTTGCAGCTCCTCGATGCGCCGGATCGCGGATCCTAGCTGCGACGGCAGCCTGCCTTGCAGCCGCAACCTCACGGCGACCTCGAACGCGGTCTTCCCTGCCTGCTCCCTGGCCCAGATGCGGCGGCTGACCCGAAGGCTCTCCTCTTCGCCGAACCTGCTAGGAGCGACGAGCCGCTCGATGGAGTAGGTCGAGGTCGGGGCCCTCTCCGTGTGCCTGATCTCATCGAGCAGCCGCACGATGTCCAGCCCGCGAGCTGGCCGCAGCTCCGGACGTTTCTCGAGACATGACAGGACCAGGCGCTCCAGGGCCATGGGAAGGGGAGGGACGCCGGGTCCGAGGCAGGAGCTCGGGCTTGGCGGCGCCTCCTCCCTGTGAGCCAACATCATCGACGGGATGGATGGCTTGTTGAAGGGGAGACGGCCCGTCAGGAGCTCGAAGGCCAAGGCCCCGAAGGAGTAGATATCCGTGGCGGGCCCAGTCGGCTCGCTTCGCACCTGCTCAGGAGCCATGTAGGCCGGCGTCCCGAAGAGATCTCCCTTTCGGGTCAGGCGCGTCAGATTCGCTCCGTCCAGGATCCTGGCCAGGCTGAAGTCGAGGACCTTCACGAGGTCTCGTCCGTCCTCTCCTTGAGCGAGCAGGATGTTGTCGGGCTTGATGTCACGGTGCACCACCCCAGCCTCGTGCGCTGCGTCGATGGCAGCGGCCAACTGGCTCAGGATATCCAAGCTCCGGCTCCGCGGCACCGTGCCCACCGAGCCCTCCATGAGCTCCCTCAGGGAAGGGCCTGAGATGTGCTCCATCACCAGGTAGAGCTGCCCATCTTCCACCCTGCCGAAATCCGAAATAAACACGATGTTGGGGTGATCCAGGCGGCTCGCCGCCCTGGCTTCCCGCCTGAACCTGGCCGCGAGCTGGGAGTCCGCCTCTCCCGTGTCCTTCAGGATCTTGATGGCGCACTCCCTGCCGAGGGCCAGGTGCTGCGCCCGCCAGACGGTGCCGGTGGTGCCCTCCCCTAGGTATCCAAGGACTTGGTAGCGCCCAGCCACCTCCACTCCGGTGAGATCCCTGACGCCGGGAGCGAGCTTTCGCCTATCCTTGGTCATCCCGAAACCCGTCCTCCCATCGGGCAGAGCCCCCTTGGTACTGGAAAGATACACGCCATTGCCTGGCCATGACAAGCTGCTCTTGGCGCCAGATGGAGGACGGAAGGGACATCGCGGTCTCCTCCGAGCAGTCGGGGCCCCACCTGTCGCTTGTGCCGAGCCATGCGCGCGTCTCGCCTTGATCACACCCTTCCCACGACAATGGGGCCCTTGTGTCCAGGTCCCTTCCCAGGCATGCTCCCCTACCATGGCCAGAGCCAAAAAGGCGAGCCCGCGTGGCTCATCGGAGCTCGAGGTAGAGCCCAAAGACCAGGAGGAGGCGGCGGCTTCGGGTCCCTGTGGCTTCCGCTCGGTGCGAGGTCACGACCTGGTGATCGCCCAGCTCCAGCGCTCCATCTCCCAGGATCGGGTGCCGCACGCCTACCTCTTCTCCGGTCCCGATGGAGTGGGCAAGGCCTTCGCCGCCGCGGCCCTTGCGCAGGCTCTGAACTGCGAACGGGAGCCAGGCGCGGGTTGCGGTATTTGCCCAGCCTGCGACCGCCTGCGGCGGGAGGTCCATCCAGATCTCATCCGCGTGGTCAGCGACGGCAAGAGCATCAAGATCGAGCAGGTCCGGTCGCTGGAAGATCGCCTGGCGCAGGGGCCCCACGAGGGGCGCGCCCTGGTGGTCCTCTTCGACGAAGCCGAGCGGCTCACCACTGCGGCCGCCAACGCCATGCTCAAGAGCCTCGAGGAACCGAGGCCGAGGGTTCACTTCGTGCTGGTGACCGCTGCGCCCAGCCGCCTACCCATCACCGTCCGCAGCCGCTGTCACCATCTCCGCTTCGGTCCCCTGCCAGAACCGGTGCTGGCTGCGCTCCTGGTGGAGGAGCTTGGAGAAGACCCTCCTCGAGCCGAAGCCGTGGCACGGCTCGCTGAGGGGAGCGCCGCCAGAGCTCGGATGCTCCTTGGGAGCCCCGAGCTCCCGCTTTGGCAGACCTGGTGCGATCGTCTCATCCGCCTCGGAGAGGATCGCCGGCCGGATGTTCCTCTGCTGGTCCAATCTCTCTTGCAGGAGGTGGACGAGCCGGAGACCGTGCTTCGGCTCCTTCTGCCGCGCCTGAGAGATCACGTGCTGCTCGCCTCGGGCCTGGATGAGGGAGGCACCAGACTGACCCAACTCGATGCCGAGTCACCGGAGGCAGCGCGGGCTCGCCGCATGTCTCCGCTACTGGCCCGGCGTCGTCTGGCTGCCATAGAGGAGGCCTTGCGTGATCTCGAAATGTACGTCAACAAGAACCTGGCCCTCGAACGGATGGTGGCCCAGCTGAGACCATGACTGAAAACAACGGGAACACCAGGCCCGCCGGATCCCCCACGGGGCAACGGCGTCGACGCTCCCGGCGCCCCAAGCGGGTTCCAGGAGCCCAGACAACGCGTCAACCGGGTGAGGCCCCTCACTCAGGAGCGGCGCGGCCAATACAGCAGGCGGGCCCAGCAGCCAGAGCACCCCAGCAACCTCCTCAGCGTAGGGAGGGAGCGACCCCGCTCGCTCAACAGGACCCCGAGCGATCCTCGGCCGGCAGGAGGAGGAGGAGGAGGAAGCCCAGAAGGCTCGACGGAGGTGCGCCGCCCGGACCCAGATCAGAGCACGACGAGTCGGCCCCGGCGCCGAGACCATCCGAGACCAGGGGCCCCCGCGGTCATGAGACCAGACACCAAGAACCCAATGACGCAGTCATCGGGCTCCACCCCGACTCCGTTCCGCGCGAGCAGCAGGACGGCGCTTCTTCGGCTGCCCAGGTGACAGAGCTCTCCGCCGAGGCCCTGGACCGATGGGCGCCTCCGCTGGCCCAGTTGGATCCAGACGGTGACGACGTTTTCTTCGTGGAGGACGAGGACGACAAGGAGCCATCGGAGAGCACCGAGGCTCGTTCACTCCGCGGCAGGCTCTTCAATGTCGGCCTCGTGCGCCTGCCCACGTCCTCCCGGTTGCACGACTATGACGCGGGAGAGCTCACCCTTCGACGAGGTGACGAGGTAGTGGTCCAGTCCGAACGGGGCCAGGCCATCGGCGTCGTGGTAGCGCCCAGCATCCGAGTGCTCCTCCCCGAGAGCCTCTCTCGCCGGATCCTCAGGCGCGCGACCGCGAACGATCACCTCCAACGGGAACGAGACCAGCTCCGCGCGGGGGAGTCAGTGCCCTTCGTGAAGGATCGGGTTTCGGCGCGTCGTCTCCCCATGAAGCTGGTCTGCGTCGAGCGCGTCCAGGGTGGAAACAAGGCGATCTTCTACTTTAGCGCCGAGGGGCGCGTCGACTTCAGAGATCTCGTCAAGGACCTCGCTCAGAACTTTCGGAGCCGCATCGAGATGCGGCAGATCGGCGTTCGGGACGAGGCCAAGATGGTCGGCGGCATCGGCATCTGCGGCCTGCGGATCTGCTGCCACAGGTACCTTACCAAGTTCGAACCAGTGTCGATCCGAATGGCAAAGGACCAGAACTTGGTGCTCAACCCGCAGAAGGTCTCGGGGCAATGTGGCAGATTGAAGTGTTGCCTCGCCTACGAGCAGGAGGCCTATCGAGAGCAGCGAAAGGGCATGCCGAAGCTGGGAAAGACCGTCGTAACCCCCGATGGAGAAGGGAAGGTAGTGGAGCTGGACATCCTGAGGCGAATGGCCCGGGTTCTCCTCGCACAGGGAGGCTCGGCCGTGTACCGGGCGGATGAGCTCGGCCCCAGAGACGCCGGAGCCCATCCGTCCCATGATCAGGATTCGGAGCTCGGTGAGGAGGGTTTCGACGGGGAAGAGGGGCCCGGTGCAGCTGATGGGACCGAACCCACTGGTGCACACCTTCCCCATCGGAGGGGAGGAGAGGAGCGGCCAGGGGCCAGCCTCTCTCATGGCCAG
>JAVEWA010000458.1:0-5792 GCA_034004785.1 Polyangia bacterium | reverse complement strand
CGGCAGCTTCACTCCGGCCACCGTCGCTCACGAGCTCAACCACGCGATGCAGGCCGCGATGGACTGCAGCGAGGTGATAACCTACTGGGAGAACACCGCCGTATACATGGAGGTCGCGACCTTTCCCCACCTGGCCATGCAGGCGCTCTGGAGCTTCTACAGCTTCCAGGCTCTCCCCTGGCGCTCGCTCGACTACTTCGAGTATGGGCAGGGATACCAGTACGGAGGTTCCCTGTGGAACTTCTTCCTGGTTGACGGCTACGACGCTCCCGACACCGGGCCAGTGATGCTGCGCCAGATCTGGGAGGCTTCCATGCAGGAAGGAGAGTCGAACAGCGTCACCTACTTCGACGGGATCGCACAGGTGCTCTCGGAGCGAACCGCCGAGGCTTCTCCTCTCGAAGCTGCCTTCGTGGATTTTTGCGAGGCGAGATATTTCGTCGGGGAGCGGGACGACGGGGCGCACATCGACGGCGCCAGAGACTGGTGGTTCGGGGAGCTGATCATCACCGACCGGCACACTGTGTTCGATCTGCCTATCGAGCGTGGAGCGCCCGTTGACGCCCGCAGGCCAGCGCCCTTCGGCTCCAACCACATCCAGCTCGACTTGCCGCAGGGGTACTCGGCGCCCATTCGGATCCGCTTTCGCGGAGAGTTGATGAACCGCTGGGCTGCTCGCGTGCTTCTCCTTTCATCCGGTCCTGTCGAGGCGGTGGACCTGGAGGTGGATTCGGAGACAGGGATGGGGGAGGCGGTGGTGCCGACCGAGGGAAGGACGGCGCTGCTGCTCGTCGTGGCCAACTTGGGTCCCGCTGGGTTCCAGCCAGGCGTGGGCCGGCGCGATGGCGGGGTCTATACCTACGATCTGTTGCCCGAGCTTCCGCCTCCGGTGATCGTCGGAGCGGATCCGCCGACCCTTGACGCTGGTCAGCAGGGCGTGCTCTTGCGCCTGCTCGGGGAGGGCTTCGTGCTCGGACAGGACTTCAGGGTGGCCTTCGAGGACCCCACGATCCAGGTTGACTCTGTGATAGCGGTGTCGAGCGACGAGGTGGTCCTCCGCCTGACGATCCCTGCCATGACGAACCTCGGCCCCAAGTCCGTCCTGGTCACCAATCACGGTGGCCAATCGGCCAGAGGCGTGGACGTGGTGACCATCCTGGCGCCGCCCACCAGGGAAACAGAGGGCTGCGCTTGCCAGGCTCCCGAGGGTCAGGACCCCGCTGGAGCAACCCCGGTCGTCCTGGCCTGCTTCTTGGCGTTCGCTCTGGGGCGGCGCCTTCGTGGACGCCGCCGCTAGACTGGCTGTTCCACCATGACGCGATTGATCTCTCGGGCGAGCCTGTCGAGCTCGAAGGGCTTGCGGATGAAACCGGTGGCTCCCTCCGCCACCAGGGCCTCCACCTCGCGCTCCTTCGGGTAGCCGCTGCAAAGAAGTACCTTCACGTTCGAGCGGATCCTCTTCAGGAGGCGGAATGTGTCCGCGCCGTCCAGATCTGGCATGAGGAGGTCCAAGATCACCAGATCAACGGAGCTCTGGTGATGGCGGAAGTGTTGTATCGCCTCGTTGCCTCCGCTGGCGAGCCAGACCTTGTGGCCCAGGGTCTCCAGCAGGACCTTGCCAGACTGCAGCACGAGCTCCTCGTCGTCCACAAGGAGAACGCCAGCTGGTGCCGAAATTCTGGGCTCCGCTCGGCACGCCGGGGGCAGGTAAGCGAACTGCTCCTTCGAAGCGGCCTCTGGGAGGAGAAGGGTCACCCTGGTCCCTTCGTCTGGGCGGCTCGATATGCGGATGTCTCCCTTGTGATGCATGACGGTCCCATAGACCATCGAAAGGCCCAGGCCCGTTCCTCTGCCCTTGGGCTTGGTCGTGAAGAAGGGCTCGAAGGCACGGGAAATGGTCTGGCGGTCCATGCCTGGGCCGTCGTCGGTGACCGTAATCCTAGCGAACCGCCCAGGCGTGATGTTTGCCCAGGATTCGAGGGAATCTCCAGGGATGGAGTGGTTGGCTGTGGAGATGGAAACCTCTCCGCGCTCTCCGATGGCCTCCACGGCGTTCAAGCAGATGTTGAACAGAGCCTGGTGAAGCTGGCTCGGATCCCCGTCGACTTCGACCAAGTCGGGTGAAAGCTGGAGGGTGATCCGAATGCCCTTCGGCGTGGTGCCCGACAGGAGATCACGCACCTCACGAACGAGGTCGTTGACCTGGACCCGCGAGCTCGTGAAGCTACCCTTCCTGGCGAAGCCGAGCAGGTTGCCAGTGAGGTCACGACCTCGGCGCGCCGCGGCCAGGATCCCGTTTATGCACTTGACCCTGGTGCTTCCGCCCACGTCGGATTGCTGGAGGACCGAGCCGAACCCCATTATCACCCCGAGGATGTTGTTCATGTCGTGAGCGACCCCTCCAGCGAGGGTGCCCACGGCCTCCATCTTCTGAGCCTGGAGGAGCTGCTCCTCCAGGAAGTTCCTGGCCTCGCGCTCTTCGTGCTCCCTGGTGACGTCCACGGCCCTGAGGAGCACCCCATCCTCTCCCAGCGGGGAGAGCCTGAAGCTCAGGTGGCGTTGCTGGCCGTCGGGCCGTTGGATCCTCGCGGTGTGCTCTGCTGCCTGCCCCCGCTGGAGGTACTCTGCCCAGTGGCGCGCGGCTCGTGTGGCATCTACCGGCTCCGGGAACAGCCTCGCCAGGGCATCGAAGACTGTGTCAACTCGCTCCGTCTCGAGGCCCAGGCTCTCGCGCATGGCCCTGTTGGCGTAGCGGATCTTTCCGTTCAAGCCCACCACGGAGACGCCCTCTGACAGGGCCTCCAGCAGATCCCTGAGCAGGCGCACCCGCTGCTCAAGAGGTTGCGGCCTCTCGACCGGCACCGGTCTCTCGAGCGGATGCTCGAGCGCCTTGCTGTCTCGATCCTGGTGGGCCATCTCAATGGGGATACTACCTCCCGAAGGCAGGGGAAAGGAAGGGGGCAAGGAGGGAGGCCAGGGGGGATCGCCTTGGGGAACTGCTGACGTCGGGGCGGCTAGGGCTGGCGCTGTGGAGTTGCCGGGGAACCCCGGTGCGCTCTTCTATTCAAGCCAGCGAGGATCACAGTTGGATGGGTTCGGTATCGAGTCGCAGGAGCAGCGCCTTCACCTCTTGTGCGTCTCTTGTCTTGGGCCGGTGGTTCCGGGTGGCGCACCGCAGGCTCAGTCGGTGGCCGCCGCTCTCAGGGAGCTCGGGTCGGCGCCAGACCGTGCGGCCGTGGGTTCCAGACCAGTACCAGGATCCGCCGCGTAGCACCCTGCGCCGCCTCCCAGGGCAGCGGAGCGCCCCGTCGCATGGACCGCGTGGATCCGGTCCGTCGCAGTCTCGGCCGCAGGCATCGTGGCAGCCCGCGTAGCAGGGAGAGTACCAGTCCATCACCCATTCGTAGCCGTTTCCAGCCATGTCGTGGAGGCCGTATGGGTTCGGGGGCAGCGAGCCGACAGGCCTGGTGACTGCGGGTTTGCATCCTTGAACATGTGCGCGGGCGCAGGTGGGAGGCTCCTCGCCCCATGGGTAGGTGCGGCCGTCAGTTGTGCGAGCCGCCTTCTCCCACTCGGCCTCGGTGGGCAGTCGCTTGCCCTGCATCAGGCATATGGCGAGGGCGTTGAACCAGGAGACTGGCACTGCGGGCTGCTCGGGGCCGTGGAAGCCTTTGTACCTAAGGTGCTCCTTGGGCGCCTTGCAGATCCCGGCCTGCACGCAGGAGGTGAAGACGGGAGTGGTCACCTCGTGGCGATCCATGTAGAAGGTCCCCACGACCACCCGGCTCCTCGGGCGGGCATCCTTGCCATGAGCGTCGCTGCCCCGCCAGAAGGCACCTCCCGGGATGCACACCATGCCTGCCGGGGCTGCCATGCACTGCTCGAAGGAGGGAGCCGCAGGGGCTCTCGCCACGTCAGGGGCAGGAGAGCCTGCATCGGCGGTCCTGCCCGCGCGGTCCATGGCGGACCCCCGAGGAGGCGCGCCGGACTCGGTGCGCTTTCGTTCTGGTCTGGCCTTGGTCGCACCGCGTGGGGTCTGCTCGTCGCAGCCTGCTCCGAGCTGGTGTAGGGACAGGGCGATCCCTAGACACCATGAGCCGAGGCTTGAACAGAGGGCATGATTTCGGCGCATGGGCTCTCCTGGCGGCAGCAGCCGTCAGCCTTCAGAAGATGTAGTCCTTGGCGATCCCACGCACGTGATAACCTTCCAGCACGTGGAAGACCTTGACCTTGCGAAGAGTTACGGGCGAGAGCTGTCCGATTGGCAGGTAGATGACCTTCTTGCCGAATCGGGCTGCCACCGACTTCATGAAGTCCCTGGGAGGCGAGGCGGCAACGTAGAGGATGTATTTTTCCATGCAGTGGTCAATGGCGGCGAGGAGCAACCGCTCGGGCTTGTTCTTCGAACGGGCGAAGAACGGGTCCTCCCAGACGTGGAACATTCGTCCTGGTGGGTAGGAGAGCAAGAAACCGCCGTACTCGCACTTGGATATTCCCGGGCCCACGAGATGCTCGCCAAGGGGAGTGGCGTAGAACGCCATGTCCGACTCCTGGTCGTGCTCGCCCTGCCAGGTGAGGCGCCATGGGTACTTCTCCGGGCCTGATCCCTGCGTCGCCTCGTCAGGGTCGAAGATCATGACCACGGCGCCAACTCTCCCTCTCACTGGCTGGAGCTCTCGGACGTAGATCCTCCCCTCGTGCCAGTTCCTGAGGGTCTCCCTCACGTCGATGCCGTCCAGGAGCGAGGTGGAGAATGGCTGGCTCCGGCTCGACTCCTCCCCCAGGATCTTGCGGGCCTTCTTCATCAGGAAGGCGCCGTAGCCCTCCACAACGAGGTCCTCTGGCGGGTGAGAGCAGATCGCGCCGGGCCTCCAGAGCTCCTTCCACTCGCCGGGAAACCGCTCGCGCCGGCGCTCTCCAGCCAGGAGGCGCAGCTGCTTGCGCCGCTGCTTGATTGTGCGGTGGAAGCGCATGGTCCTGCTGTAGCGGTAGAGCTCCTCCACCGTGGGGGCGATTGTGGGCAGTGACGCCGGGTCCTCCACGTGGTCGTACGTGGTCCCAAGATCCCACACCTCGTAGGCGAAGTTGTCGTTGACGGCGCCTCGAGCGGCGATGAGGAGCTGGAAGAAGTCCGGCGCTAGGCGCCCCTCCACCAGGGCGTAGTTCCTCGAGAAGCGCCTGAGCACCGCGAGGGAGCCGAGGCTCACCTCCTCGTGGCTGCTTACCAGGTGCCGGCTCGCGGCGAGCTTCAGGAGGTCGAGCTGGGCTTCGGGCCTGAGCGGCGGGTGTTCCGGTTTGCCCGTCCCTCGCCAGGTTTCGTAGGCGTTCATGAGGTAGGGCGTCTCTCCGGTGACCTCACGCGCCGCCTCCGCGTCCAGGGCGTAGGGCAGGGCGCCGTCGCGTCGGAGCCGGCCAATCGGACGAACCTGAGGCTCCTCCAGCGCCTGCCTGACCGCGCTGGCGTGATCCATGCCGCACACAAAGACTACGCGGCCATGAGTCTTCGAGAGCTCTTGCAGGTGATAGGCCATGGTTGCCACCCGCAGCGCGTCGATGGCATCAGCTTCGGCGCGCTCCTCGGCGCCCTCCGTCTGGGGTGGCGGTGGATTCTCGAGGTAGGCCCTGCAGTAGGCCTCGTAGCCGATAATCGTGACGGCGAAGGGGTCCGGCACAGCCTGCCTGAGCAGCGGGTACTCCTCGGTGTCGCGATCCACGAGGGCCACGGGGATCTCGCGTTCCAGGCCGAAGCGCAGGGCTTCGGCCATTGCGTCGGTGGGCTCGATGGGCACGTA
>JAVEWA010000457.1:0-5794 GCA_034004785.1 Polyangia bacterium | reverse complement strand
CGAGATCCAAGCTCGCCCGTTGGGAGAGCCAGTGGGCAGAGGAACGGTGGGAGGAGCCGAGGGGGTCTGACCAGAGGCCCCGGCGGTCCACCTCCCCGACGAGCAGGAGGAGCCGGCAGGTCGCGGCCTGGATCGTGGCAGAGAGGAGAGTGATCTCGTCCTCGAGGTCCTCGATGCTCCTCGAGTCGAGAGGTGCTGTTACCTCGGACAATGGTTTTGCGTTCATGCGCTATATATAGCATGGGGTGTTTTGGGCCTCCCAGGATGCCCGCCATGAAGAGAATGAGTCTCATGAGCTCGCTTTGGCGCCTGGTGAGGCTCTTCGGGCCGCATCGTCCGTCTGGCGCGGTCTGGGGGCCAGCGAGACGGCGGAGTGACAACCTTGACGAACCATGGCCAAAATACCGTCAAGGTAAATCGACAGCATGAGCGAATTATTTTGTTCTGGCTCCGCAGAGCCGACGGCGGGCGGCGCACGCGAAGGGGGCACCGAGACGCTAACATACCCTGTCCGAATGTGAATACCGCGTCTATGGTCAAGGGGCGAGGCCAGCTAGAACTCGGTCACCCTGCTCAGGTCGAGTCGGCCTTGACCCGTGGCGACCGGGGGCTCTATCCTGCCTCTCGACCCAGATTGCCTCTCTTTCCAGCGGCGCCCCTCGGCCGTCGAGTGCGTAAAGGAGCCTTGCCATGAGTCTCCCCGTCGAGCTGAACCCGAACCTGCTGGCCATGGAGTACGCGGTCAGGGGTCCCATTCCGGCGAGGGCCGCCGAGCTGCGAGCCCAGGGCAGGCGGACCATCCCCTGCAACATTGGCAACCCGCAGGCTCTCGGGCAGCCGCCCATCTCGTACTTTCGCAAGGTGCTCGGCCTGCTGGAAGAGCCGGGCCGCATCTCGAGGGAGAGGCGTCTCCTCGGGGCGGCGCCGGCTGGAGTGGCCGCGGATGACCTAGTCTCAGGCTATGTCCTCGACGTGGCCGAGACCATGCTGAAGGGCTTCGAGACCGGCATGGGCGCCTACACCGAGAGCAAGGGCCCCCGGTTCATCAGGGAGGCGGTTGCCCGCTACATTGACGAGCGGGACTCGGTAAAGGGCGGGCCGCCGGCCCGCCGGGCCGACCCGGACCTCGTCTTCCTCACGAACGGCGCCAGCGAGGGCGCCATGAACGTCATCGAGCTGCTCCTCGCGAAGCCCATGGACGGGGTGATGATCCCCATCCCCCAGTACCCGCTCTACTCGGCGGCCATCCGGCGCCTCGGCGGGGTGCAGGTGGGCTATCACCCCGACGAGGACGCAGGCTGGACCCTCAGCCGCGACGCCCTCGAGGAGGCCTACGCCGGCGCCGCGGCCGACGGCGTCAACGTGAAGCTCATCGTGGCGATCAACCCGGGCAACCCGACTGGCGCCATTCTGCCTCCCGAGAGCGTGATGGAGGTCATCGCCTTCGCGCGGGAGAAAGGCATCGGGATCCTGGCCGACGAGGTGTACCAGCACAACACCTACGGCGGCGAGTGGATCTCCTTTGCGAAGGCCCTCGGGGACGCGACGGATCTGCCCCTCTTCAGCCTCCACTCCACCTCCAAGGGCTACTACGGGGAGTGCGGGCACCGCGGGGGCTACCTGGAGGTGAGAAATCCGCCCCGGGCGGCGGGCAGCCCTCTTTCCCTGCTGGACGTGCTCTACAAGCGGGCCACGGTGTCGCTCTGCCCGAACACCCTGGGGCAGGCCCTCACCTACCTGGTGGTGAGCCCACCTCCGCCCGGATCGGAGCCTTACGCCGAGTTCACCAGGGAGCGTGACGCCGTGCTCGCCGCGCTCTACGAGAAGGCCACCCTCATCAGGGAGGCCTTCGGCAAGATGGCTGGCGTGGAGTGCTTCGGTCGCATCGGCGCCATGTACCTCTTCCCGCGCCTCGGCCGCCTCCCAGAGGGCGCCTCGGACTTCGACTACTGCATGGCCCTCCTCGAGGAGACTGGCCTCGTCACGGTGAACGGCAGCGGCTTTGGGCAGAGGCCCGGAACGAGCCACCTGCGCGTGGCTTTCTTGCCCCCCAAGGAGATGCTCGCCGAGGTGCTGCCCCGCTGGATCGGCTTCCACAACCGCTACGTGGGGGCCTAGAGCTTCGTCATGACGCCGGCGGGGTGCTCGTCCCGTGTCTCGTGGATAATCCTCGTGGCGTGGACAGCGCTCTCGGCTGGCTGCGGGGACGACGCTTCCCATCCCAGGTTCAACCGAGACGACCACGATCCAGTGCATGGCTGGATTTTGCTGGATGGGGACCGGGCTCAGGTGAGCGCCAACCTCTCGAGGGCGGCCGAGTTCGGCGTGACCCAGGTGCAGCTCAGCCATGACCTGATCATGGAGATCGACGAGATCACGCAGGACGAGGGGAGGGCGGCACTTCTCCAAGACATCGCGCAGGAGGCGAGAGGCCTTGGGCTCGAGGTGCTCGTTTGGGCCCACGAGCTGACCGGCAACCGCATGCAGGTCTGCTTTCACGGCGAGGATCCCCTCTGGGAGGAGCGGCGGGAGACCTACAGGCAGGCCTTTGACCGGATCCCCGAGCTGGACGGCCTGGTCCTGATGTTCGGCTCCTCGGCTCCCGACCCTTGGTTTGCCTTCTGCCAGTGCCCTGATCCTGCCACTCACGCCGAGGTGTGCGTGCCCGAGGATCCCGAGGGCCCCATCCCCGAGCTCGAGGCGCCGCCTCCGGCCGAGCGGGTGCGCCTCGTGACCGAGACCGTCGCGGACGTAACCGAGGCCCTGGGCAAGCAACTGTTCGTAAGGACGTTCATACACTCCCCCGAGCAGCTCTCCTGGGTGGGCGAGGGGCTGCGCCTGGCCGCGCACCGCGACTTCACGGTGATGAGCAAGGACGTGCCGCAGGACTTTCAGCCCTTCTACCCTCACGACCCCCTCATCGGGAGCATCGGTCTCCGACCCCACGTGGCAGAGCTGGACCTGGCTGGGGAGTACTGGGGCCAGGCGCAGATCCTGAACCCACAGGTGGATCTCCTCGTCTATCGCTTCAGGCACCTCTGGGAGCACCAGGGCATAGGGACGGTGAGCCGCATCGAGAGGGGGGGCCGCCACCTGCTCGGCACGCCAAGCGAGGTGAACGCCTTCGCGGTCTCGGCCCTCATGGCAGCCCCCAGCTCCCATCCAGATCTTCTCTTCGACGCGTGGATTGAGGAGCGCTATGGCCTCTCACGGGGAACGGAAGCAGCCGAAGGGTTGAAGCGGGTCTTCCGCCTCTCCTGGGAGTCCACGCGGAAGAGGCACTACGTGCTCGGCTTCTGGGCCCTCGAGAAGGACTCCGAGCTGCCGCCCGAGATACGGACCGAGCAGCTAGCCGTGCGAAACACCGCCAAGTACGACGGGGGCTTCGACGCGCTGTTCGCCGAGCTGCAGAGCCCCTCGCAAGGCACCCTGCGCGCCATCTTCCAGGAGGGCCACGAGGCCCTCGGCGCCGCCCTCGCCGCCGAGGACATCTTCGCATCGGAGGTGGACGCCGCCCTCAGGTCCACTGGCGCCAGCGAGGACGCCTCCGACCTCGCGCGCAGGCTCAGGCACCAGTCCCTCGCGGCCGAGGCCTGGCTCTGGGCCGAGGAGGCCCTGTGGGGCGACAAGCTCCTCCGCTCCTCGGCCTCGCCCGATCCGCTCGCGCGGTCCCACCTCGAGCAGGCCCTCACCGCGCTGGAGGCCCTCGGGGCCCGGATCCAGGCGGAGCTAGGCCCCGGCGGCCCCTTTGACCTCGGCAGGCCCATCTGGCCCGCCGCCCCGTCCCGCATCGCCGAGCTGGTCGCGGCCTTTCGGGCGAGATACCCGCTCGACTCCGCGCCTCCTCCCCAGCCGCGGACACAGCTCTTGATTGGCTTGCCCCGGGTGACGGATCTGGAGGCCGGCAGCGCAAGGGTGACCTTCGACACCACGGCTCCCGCCCGGTGCGACCTGGAGTGGGGGACCGTGATCACCCACACGCCGAGCCTGGTGCCGGGCGACGGGCTCCCTGGCACGGCCCATTCGTTTCTGCTGACCGGCCTGACGCCCGACGCTCTGCACCTGGTTCGCACGAGGTGCACCCCAGAGGAGCCAGCATTGGACGCCGGAGATCTCCTTGTCGGTGGGGACTTCTACCTCTGGACGCCTTCCTTGGAGTGAGCCTCCAAGCCCTACCGGGCCCAGTAGCGCAGCCAGTCCACCTTCATTACGGCGTCGGCGGCGGGGTAGTCTGCTTCTCCGCCAGTCATCCAGTGACTGCCGGTGTGCCAGAGGTTGAAGAGGAACCATGCGGAGTTCTGCGGGACGAGGGAAGGGTCGTCGAAGTCCCAGAGGGTGACCTCCTGGCCCTCGATGACCATGAAATAACGCACCCTGTCCGGATCCCAATCGAAGCCCATCTCGTAGAAAGCGCCAGGGGCGGGGAAACCAGGCATGGCCGCCTCCGGGATGGTCCCAAGGGGTGAGGAGCCGAGGTTGTAGGTGTCCTCTTCGCCAGGCGGGGTCTGGTAGTACTCCCCTGTGCGGGTGTCGATCACGCGGCTCGTCTTTCGGAAGGCGACCTCGTCGTAGTCGGTCCACACCGTCAGCCACAGGTAGTGGGGCTCGCCGCAGAGGATCTCGTAGTCGATCTCGGTGTTGTCGGTGATGCCGTTGGCGTTGGCGTCCCCGCCGTTCTGGTACAAGAAGATCCCGTTCACTACCTCCTCGCCCTGAGCGCAGGAGGCGAGGGCGACGCGAGCGCGGTAGGTGCCGAAGTGGACGCTCTGGAGGGTGCCCACCTCGGTGGCAAAGGCCGGGCTCACGCGGTAGTCGGGCCCCATCCCCGGGACGCCCGGAAAGAGGAGCTCCAGCACCGAGGGCGCCGATGGGCCATCCGAGGCGCCGAAGGTGATGGCGCCATCGCGGGGGAGCTCGTAGAAAAGGACCGCCTCTTCGCTCGTGAACTCCACGCCGAGGGTCGGCGGGGCGGCGTCCGACCCTGGATCTGCGTCCGCGGGTGTCGAGGCGTCCCTTGAAACATTCGAATCAGCGCCAGGCCCGGCGTCGGCTCCGGGGTCGCCATCGGCAGGGGAGCAGGCCCCTGACGCCGCAAGGATCAGGCCCGACAGCGCGATGGCTGCCCTGAGATCGAGCGGGGCCGTATTTGACGCGATGGCTGCCATGGCTTGCTAGTCGAGGTTCCGAAGCAGTAGATCCCCATCGCGCCAGTCCGGGGGGTCTTCGATGGGGAAGGATGGAACTCCCAGGCGCAGCCCGCGCAGGTTCTCGAGGCTGCTCGGACCCGGGGTGGCCACCGGGAGGTGCCTCGGGGAAACGAGG
The DNA here is from genome assembly GCA_034004785.1 of Polyangia bacterium. Lineage (GTDB taxonomy): Bacteria > Myxococcota_A > Polyangia > HGW-17 > JAJRWW01 > JAVEWA01. Next base: position 472 of record JAVEWA010000457.1, on the reverse strand, counting down.
GCGTAGAACATCCGGTAGTGGAAGAAGGACTTCTGCACGATGGCGTCGGCCCGCCTCGGCTCCACGCCCAGCTCGCGCCACATCTTGGGGTGCAGGGTGAGGGGAGGGCGCTCGGCCAGGGCGATCCTGAGGTGGCCCGCCTCGAGGAGCGCGGTCCTGCCAAAAGCGGTTTCTCGGATGAGGGCGACCCTCGCCCGGAGCCGCACCACCGGCTGCGGCGGGAGCCCGGGGGTGCCGCGGAGCTCCAGGCTCACCCTGCTGCCCTGGCCCGCGGCCCACGCCGTCTCGACCGCGGCGGGATCGTGCAGGGGCACGAGGGCCCGCAGCCCATGGCCGTCCTCGAGCAGGGCCGACAGGATGTGCGTGCTGCCCCCAGAGGAGCCAGTTCCCACGACATCCCCCACGTCCACCAGGGAGACCGCGCCGAAGCGCCTCGCGAGGCGCGCCCGCGCCACCTCGGCGAGGGCCTCCT
>JAVEWA010000456.1:0-5810 GCA_034004785.1 Polyangia bacterium | reverse complement strand
GATCCGGGATCACAAGCAGGATGGGGACGCAATGCTGCTCCTCGCCGAGGTGCTCCTGCAGAAGTCCGACCCCGGCCGGGCCCGGACCATGCTGCAGCACGCCGCGAAGCTCCTTGGCGACCAGAGCCCCAAGGTCCTCCGCCTGAGGGAGTTCCTGGGCGAGGTCACGGGCGAGATCTCTCCCCTCGGGGGCGGCCGGAAAAAACCCCTGGGACCCCTCATCGGGGGCAAGGGGGCCATCCTGAACGTGGAGGACGACTCGGTTGCGGAGCTGGAAGCGCCCGAGCAGGTCGTCTCGAAGCGAAAGGGCTCCTCCTTGGGAGTCGGCAAGTGGGCCTGGATAGGCTTCGGCGCCCTGGTGGTCGCCCTGTTCGCCTTCTCCGCCTTCCGGATGGGCCGGACAGCGGGCCGCGTGAAGGCGGCGGTGGACAAGGCCCAAAAGGCCACGCGCACAGGTGGTCTCGAGAGCTACCAGGAGGCGCACAAGGCGCTCCGCGCGGCCTTGGAGCATGACCAGAGCAACCCGGATCTGCGAGCCTGGATCGCCAAGATCGAGGCACGCATGGCCCTGGAGTACCTCGTCGAGGTGGAGCGGGTGCCCGCCGCCATCTTCGAGGCGGAGAAGATCCACGGCCACCTGAGAAAGAACCCTCCAGGTTGGCTGCGCCGGTTCCAGGCCCGCCTCGGCTTGGCCCACAGATCGGACTCCTGGGGACAGGAATGGATCCTGGAGGCCCGGGCGATCCAGCAGCTCATGCAAGGCGTGGCGCCCCACTCGGGCGCCGGAGACATCCGGGCGCAAACGGTGACCATGCTCGACGAGGGCCTGAAGAAGCACCCCACTGCACTAGACCTGCGCTACGTGCGCGGGGTCGCTCACATCTCATGCGGCGATCCCGTCAAGGCGCAGGCAGACCTCGAGGCCGTCCTCGCCAAGGAGAACTCCCACCTCCCGGCGCAGCTCGCCCTGGCTTTCCTACACCTCGAGCAGGGAAGCATGGTGGAGGCGCAGGAGCGGTTCAACCGCGTGCTGGGCTTGAGCCCTGACAACTTGCGCGCCCGCCTCGGGCTGATCCTGACACGCCTCGTGCGGAGCCAGGAGCTCGCGCAGGCCTCGAGGGACCTCCAGTCGATCATCGCAGGGGAGAAGGCGCCTCGCCTCATAAGAGGCTGGCACAACCTCGCTCAGGCCTGGCTCTACTTCGGACGCGGCCAGCTCGACGAGGCCTATGGGACCTTCAAGGACGTTGGGCGGACGGTGATGCCCGATCCCTACTGGCTCTCCTGGTACATCCGCCTGGGGCTGCTGCTCGGCGACGTGGACCGGGCCCGACGGCCTCTGGAGCTGGGCCTGGCAGCTCTGCGCAGCCCCAAGGATCCGCTGGTGCAGGCCTTCCGCTTGGAGGTGGACCTCATGGAGGGCCTGGCGGAGCAGGTGGGCCCCAGGGCGGCGGCGATCGGAAGGGACCTCCCGCCCGAGGGAGTGGCAGCCCGGCGCCTCGGCCTGCTCGTGGCCCGCTCCCGCCTGGCCCGCGGGGAGTACGAGAAAGCCGCCAAGGGCTTCGACGCCCTGGCGGGCTTCGAGCCCGAGGCCGCGGATCGCTCCTTCCTGAGGGCCTACTCCGTGCTCGCCCATGCCCTGGCCGCGAGGCAGGGCGCAAGGACCAGTCCCGCGGCGCCGAAGGATGCCTCCGGCGGCGCTCCGCCCCGGCCCGCAAAGAAGGCGGCCACCGCGCCCCGAAAGGGCGGGGAGGCCCCTGGAAAGGCTGACCAGGGATCTGCTGGATCGCCTGGCGACAAGCCCCCAGGAGAGAGCGCAGGAGCGACGGCCGTGGCGGATCCCGAGACGGCCCTCGCCGCGCTGGACAAGGGGTCTGCCAAACCCATCGTGGCCTACGTGCGGGCGCTCCTCGCGACCGACCAGGCCAAGGCCAGGGCCTTCCTCCAGATCGCAAGGCGCCACCACCGGGACGCCACGGCTGCCAGCGCCCGCCTCGCCGCGCTGGAGATCGCGGCCGGAGAGGTGGCCAAGGGGAGCCGGACCCTGGACGCCGCCTTTGCCCTGGCGCCGGCCCACTATCCCGCCCTGGCCACCAGGGCCCGCCTCCGCCACGCCCTGGGCAACGGCCCGGGAGCCCTCGAGGACCTCACGGCCCTCTGCTACGCCGGCGTTCACGCCGAGCTGCCCAAGGGCCTGCTCTCGAGGCTCCGCTACACGGCCGATTGGAGCGCCAGGCTCGCTGGCCTGGACCGCAAGACCCTCTGCCCATCCATCCTGGCGAGGCCTGAAGACCTGTACCTGCGGGCCGAGCTGTACATGGAGCAGGATCAGACGAACCTGCTGGATCTGGCCAGGCTCTACATCGCCCTCGGGCGTAGCGCCGGCGGAGATCCCCTGACCGCCGACCTGCTCGACGCGCGCACGCTGCTGGTCGGTGAGGCCGCTCCGGCGCAGGCCAAGCAGGCAGTGGAGGCCTTGGAGGCGGCCCAGAAGACGCACCGGGAGGCAGCGGCCCGCTCCGGAGCGCTGCAGGCTGCCCTGGGGACCGCCTACCAGGCCGCTGGCGACGCCAAGGCCGCAGCGGAGGCCTTCCGCAGGGCGACGCAGCTCGCTCCCACGAAGGTGTCCTGGCTCACCTCCCTCGGCTGGGTGGAGCTCGCCAGGGGTGAGCAGGCGGCCTCTGTGAAGGCCTTCGGGATCGCGGCGGAGGAGGCCGCCAAGCAGGAGGCGGATCCAGCCAAGGTCCGCTCTCGCCTGCATTTCGCGCTCGGCCGGGCCCTGATGGCCGAGGGCAAGGCGAGGGACCTCGCCGCGGCGAAGAAGGCCATGGAGGAGGCCATGCGGATGGATCCGCAGCTCTTCCAGGCCCAGGTGGAGATAGCCCGGATCGCGCTCATCCAGAAGCAGCCAGAGGTCGCCATCAAGCAGCTCGACGACCTCCTGAAATACGACGAGGGCCACCCCGACGCGCTGCTCCTGTATCTCCAGATCCTGACGGCCGGCCCCAAGGAGGGCCGGGGCCGCATCCCCGAGCTGACCTCGCGGCTCGTCAAGACCGCCCGCTTCGACATCTCCCAGGGCAACCTGGCAGATGGCCGCTTCTGGCTCGAGGAGATCCTCGCGAAGGTGCAGAAGAGCCACCCGGGGGCGAGCCTCGCCCTGGCGGAGCTCCTGGCCCGGACTCAGGCAGGCAAAGCCAAGGCGCGCAGCCTCCTCGAGGAGGTCCAGAAGACGGGCTCTCCAGAAGAGAAGAAGCAGGCGGCGGCGCTCCTCGGAAAGCTCTAGGGAGCGCTCGAGCGCTCGAGCGCTCGAGCGCTCGAGCACATGAGCACATGAGCACATGAGCACACCGCTACGCGTGTTCGTCTGCGAGGATGACCCGCGGATGCGGGCCCACCTGGTGCGAAGCCTCGGCCAGGATCCCGGCCTCGTGGTGGTTGGCGAGGCTCCCACGGCCGAGCTGGCCCTGGAGGCGATTGGGCCTGGCTCCTGCGACGTCCTCCTCCTGGATCTCGAGCTGCCCGGGATGGATGGAATCTCCCTGATCGGCCATCTGCCGCCGCCGCCTGCCGGCCCCGAGGTGCTGATCCTCACCACCTTCGCCGACGCCGATCGGGTGTTCGACGCGATCAGAAAAGGCGCGGCAGGCTACCTCGTGAAGGGCGTGGAAGCATCTCGGCTGTCGGAGGCCCTGCAAGAGGTGGCGGCGGGCGGCACGGTCATCGAGCCCAGGCTCGCCAGACGCTTCTGGAACCTCTTCGAGGCCAGCCGCGGTCACCCTGGCGACCCTGACTCCCTGGGGCTCACCGCCGAGGAGATAGAGGTGCTCACCCTGGCGGCCCGCGGGCTCACCAACCCCGAGGTGAGCCTCACTCTCGGCACGAGCCGCCGGCGGGTGAAGTCCCACCTGGAGTCCATCTATCGCAAGCTGGGCGTCGCTGGCCGGGTGGAGGCGGTGCTCAAGGCATGCGGCGCCGGGCTCATAACACTCTAGGCCTCAGGCAGGTTGGGTAGCGCCCGGCCTGGGGCGCTGCGGCGCAAAGGACCACGAGCACGGAGGCGGCCGCAGGGCGGGGCCCGGGGAAAGGGGCAGCCCTTTCGGCCCTCTAGGCCACCCTCGTCACAATGACCTCGGCCCCGTCGCCGAGGCCGAGGGCCTCGGCTCCCTCGGCGGGGATGTCGATGACGCCCTCCTTGGCGCTCCCACGACCGAGCTCCGCGCGGAATGCCTGCAAGCCGAGGCCAGCTCCACTCGCAGGCAGGATCACGACCTCGCAGCCAGGCTCCCATCCGTTGGAGGCTCTGATTGATTGATGGAGCCGGACCTTGAGGAGCGCCCCAGGGCTCGGCTGCGCCTCCGAAGCCGGGGGAGCCTCAGCGGACGCCGAGATGGACAAGGCCAGCCGCGCCGTGGCGCTCGGCCAAGCTGGCCCGAGCTCCCCCCAGGTGAGGTCGGGCCGGGACGGAGCCGGCTGCCGCCGCTCTCTCAGGAAGCCCACGCCCAGGCAGACCAGCCCGCACCCGAGGCCGATCAGGGCCGCCTCGGGCGGGAGGCGAGGCTCTCCCGGGCGCCACAGCAGCACAAGCCCGGCGACAGTTCCGGCCATGGCCCCGAGGAGCGCACCGAGGGCCGTGCCCGGGCCGAGCCTCCGGATGAAAAGCCCAGAGAGGCAAAGGAGCCCCACCGGCATTGCGGTGACCAGGGCGAGGATTCCGCCCTGCTCGGTTAGCCCTATCCCCAGAGAGTCCGACAGGGCCGACAGCCCGAGGGCCGCCGCGCCCGCCACCAGGGTCGCGAGCCGCGCCCGACGAGGCCGCTCCCGCCAGATGGGCTGCGGCGAAGGAGCCAGATCCACAACCACCAGGGCGGAGACACCCACCAGGAGCGCGTCCAAGGTGGAAAGAGCCGCGGCCAGCACGAGGGAGGCGAGCAGGCCCAGGGTCAAGGGAGCGCCGAGAGCCCCCACCACCGCGGCGAGCGCCGCCTCTGCGGGGTCGGTCGAGGGGACTCGGCCGAGGTCAACGAGCAGGAGGTGAGCCAGGCCAGCCGTGGCCAGGCCGGCGAAGAGCAGAAAGCCGAGAGGGCCGAGCCCGAGGATCAGGGCGCGGCCCGCGGCCCGCTCCCCTCTGGCCGCAGCCAGGCGCCCAGACAGCGCCTGGCTGCCAAGGAGACCCGCGAGAGCGATCGGCGCCGCGTCGGTCGCGATGGCAAGCGCAGCGCCCTGGGCCTCCTGGCCGGCCGCACCCGACGCCAGGTTCCTGATGGAGGCCGGGGCTCCGGAGAGCAGCTCCGAAGGGCCAACGAGCCCCATGGCGAGCCACCCGAGGAGCCCGAGGACGGCGAGGATGACAAGGCCGAGGAAGAGGTCCGCCAGCAGCACCGCCCTCATCCCGCCAAAGGACGCCCAGAGGGCGACTGCGAGGGCGGTGAGGGCGGCGAAGTGCAGCGCAGGCTGTCCGGTCAGGGCGCGCAGGGTGTGGCCCACCGCCGCGAGCTCAAGGGCCGCCAGCCCAAGCAGGCCCACGAGGAGGGCCAGGGCGGCACCCCGCCTGACCCGCCCGTCGAAGCGCCTCCCGAGGTACTCGGGCACGGTGACCATGCGCCCGCGTTGCAGCACCGGGGCCCAGACCCAGACGAGGAGCGGGAGCCAGAGCCAGACCGCCAGGAGCGGCCTGAGCCCCCCCACCCCTCGCTCCCCGAAGACGCCCACCCCACCCACCATGAGCCGGGCCGATCCAGTTCCGGCGAACAGGGAGACCGCCACCAGGTGCCCCGACGCCCCCCGCCCCGCGGGGAGGAATTGCACCA
>JAVEWA010000455.1:0-5819 GCA_034004785.1 Polyangia bacterium | reverse complement strand
TTGTGCGCTCGCCCGGGTGCTCTTTCCATCTCGCTGGCTCCTCGCAGGCCGTCGTGCGGCCGGTGTCGAGAGCCACGCTACGCGGGATGCTCAGGATTGTCGTGGGCCCGTCGGTGCACTGGGTACTGTCCTTCGGTCCGGACGGGCTGGTGGTCTACGCGGAGGAACGGCCTTGAGCCCCTCGGAGACGTTGGCGGCCCAGGCAGCTGAGTCCAGGCTGCAGGCCATCCTGAAGGCCGTTGTGGTGGGGGCGGACGAGCAGGGGCCGGCGAGCCTGCCCGGGGGGGAGGAGACCATCGCGCAGCTCGCTGACGCGGGGGACATCGAGCCGCCCTATGACCCGCTGGCCCTGTGCCTGCTGACGGAACACTCCAACTCGCTCCGTCAGAACGTCGAGGCCTACGCGGTGAACATCGACTGGTTCGGGCACCGGCTGGAGCCGGCCATCGACTTCGAGGATGTGGACGCCCGGGTGGCAGAGTGCATCTACATGGAGTGGGCAACAGCCCGGGATCGTGGAGAGTTCGCGACGGAAGCAACGCCCGACCCGACCGCCGAGCGTGTGGCGACTCGGCAGGCGAAACTCTAGCAGCTGGCGCGCATGGAGCGGGCCAGGTTGAGCTGGCGTCGCAGGCCAGTACATGCCAGCCTGCCCTCATGCCACCCAGGCCAACAAGTCGTGCATCGAAGCCAGGAGTCTTCCTGCCGTCGAGTGCAGAGAGGGCGAAGGCAGCAGACCTGATCGCGAAGCTCACACCCCCGCGGTCTGTGGCAGACGAGTACCGACTCCTCGCCAAGTTCTACATGGACGCGGTGGGGTCACTGATCCGCGCCCAGTCGGACGGCTTGCTCAAGGGCCTCCGCATGCAAGAGTCGAAGCTGTTCGTCGGCCATGAGTATTTGCTCGCCTTCGTCGCGGATGCGTGGCTGGCCGCGATCGCGCCGAGCTGCGATGCCATCTGCTCCACGATGACTGCACAGCAAGACCTGTTGCACGCTGGGGGGAGGCTTCCACCCCTTGTGTTCATTCCCACCTCCAGACGACGCGCACGGAACAGCGCGTTCCTCTCCGTGGTCGAGCACGAGATCGTCCATGTGAACCAGGCCATCCTGGGGGCTGCCCCCGAGCCCCCGAAGGGCTCGGGAGTTGAGGAGCTACTCGATTTCTTCGTCAAGCTGGCTGCTGCCGAATACGAGGCCAACTTCATCCAGCTCGTCCAGTGGCCGGAGACGTTCCCCGTGGACCTCAGTGTTTCTCTGGGGCACTGGTGCGTTCTGCGAGGCTATAGCCAGGCGCTCGAACAGGTCATGATGCTGGGCATCGACATGGACTTTCCGGCAGCAACCTCCACGGGATTCCTTGAGAGCCTTGATTCCCTCCTGCCCGATCTGCTGCTGCGCATCGGCGCCTCCGAGGAGGTGATCGCCTGGTTCCTGCCGCTCCTGACGTCTCACGTATACACCGCCATGAGCAACGTGCTGTCTCATGCGCCGACAGCCATGGAGCATTCAGCGTTCCGCGCCGCCGGACTCTGGCTGCGCCCTCGGATCGAGGCGGAAACCGGCATTCAGCTCGGCAGTAAGCGGTAGCTCGGGCGTCGCCGGGCCGGTGCGGGCTGTCGCACCTCCGATGCCTGGGGTTGGCCATCTAGCCCGGTCTATTTCTTCAGTCCCTTTCCCGCCCCTTACCTGCTCTTCCCTTGTAGGAGGAGGCACACTGCTCTGGCGCGGCAGGGATCGAACCTGACCCTGTCCTGAGACGCTCCTCCCCGCCAAGGGAGGTGTCCATGCAGAGCCAGGTGAAGCTGTTCGTCATCCCCGCGGCCCGGGCCCCGGCTGGGCCGGCTGAGCCCGCTCGGGACATCGTCGTCGAAGCGCCCACCAGGGACCAGCTCTGGGAGGCGGCCCGCGAACGGGTAGCCACCGAGGGATACCTGGTCCGGACCGTGTCCTTCGGGCCGGACGGGCTGGTGGTCTACGCGGAGGAACGGCCTTGAGCCCCTCGGAGACGGCGGCGGCCAATGCAGCCGAGTCCAAGCTGCAGGCCATCCTGAAGGCCGTTGTGGTGGGGGCAGACGAGCAGGGGCCGGCGAGCCTACCCGGGGGGGAGGAGACCATCGCGCAGTTCGCTGACGCGGGGGGCATCGAGCCGCCCTATGACCCGCTGGCCCTGTGCCTGCTGACGGAGCACTCCAACTCGCTCCGCCAGAACGTCGATGCCTACGCGGTGAACATCGACGGGTTCGGGCACCGCCTGGAGCCGGCCATCGACTTCGAGGACGAGGACGCCGACGAGAGGGTGGCGGAGTGCATCTACCTCGAGCGGACCGCGGCCAGGGAGCGCGGAGAGCTCACCGAGGACGTGCCGCTCGACCCGAGCCCCGAGGACGTGGCAACGCGCCGCGCAGAGCTGAAGCGCCTGGCCCGGGTGGAGAAGGCCAGGCTGTCGTCGTTCTTCAGCTTCTGCTGTTTCGACCACTCCTTTGTGGACCTTCGGAGGCGAAGCCGCCAGGACCTGGAGGTCACGGGCAACGCCTACTGGGAGGTGCTGCGGGACGGCCGCGGGGAAGTGGCCCGCCTGGTGTACGTGCCCTCGTACACGGTCCGGCTCCTGCCACTGGACCTGGACCCGGTAGAGGTGAGGGATCGGATGCAGGTGTCGCCAGTGAGCTTCGAGCCGGTCACGACTCGGGGGCGCCTCCGGCGCTTCGTTCAGATCCAGGGGATCGAGCGGGTGTTTTTCAAGTCCTTCGGAGACCCCCGGGTGGTGTCGCGAAAGACAGGGGCGGTGTTCGCGGACGCAGCGGCGCTAGCCGAGGCAGACTCCACGGACGGGCCGGCCACGGAGCTGATCCACTTCGCGATCCACTCGCCCCGCTCGCCCTACGGGGTGCCCCGGTGGGTGGGGACCCTCCTCGCGGTGCTCGGGTCACGGCAGATGGAGGAGGTCAACTACCTCTACTTCGAGAACAAGTCCGTGCCACCCCTGGCGCTCCTGATCTCGGGGGGCAAGCTCTCGGAGCCGAGCATCCCCCGCATCGAGCGGTTCATCGAGGAGAACCTCAAGGGCAAGGACAACTTCCACAAGGTGCTCATCCTGGAGGCCGAGGGCCCGGGAGGGTCCGGGGAGCAGGCCCGGGCGAAGATCGAGCTGAAGCCGCTGACAGACGCGCAGCAGCATGACGCGCTCTTCCAGCTCTATGACGAGCGGAACATCGACAAGGTAGGGGCGGCCTTCCGGGTGCCGCGGCTCTTGCGAGGCGAGAGCCGCGATTTCAACCGCGCAGTGGCGGACGCGCAGCTCCGGTTCGCCGAGGACCAGGTGTTCCAGCCGGAGCGGGACGAGTTCGACTACCTGATGAACCGGCGCCTCTTTGCGGACATGGGCATCCGGTTCTGGCGCTTCCGGTCGCAGACGCCGGTGACGAGAGACCCGGAGCGGCTCACGCAGATGGTCGAGAAGCTGGTGCGGGTGGGCGTGCTGACCCCGGAGGAGGGACGGGTCCTGGCCGGGGACATCTTCAACCGGGAGCTGCGCAAGATCGGCGACGACTGGGTCAAGCGCCCCATCACCCTGACGCTTGCGGGGATCCAGACCTCCCAGACCACGGTCGGGGAGAGCGCGAGGAGGGAGTCCCTGCTCGAGGACGCCCGAGGGCTTCTCGGTCTTCGCGAGGAGCTGGTCGCCGAGGAGCAGAGACTGGCCGGGCGGCGGCTGGACCTGGCACGGCGCTACCAGGCCGAAGAAGGGGGCGAGGTGGAGCGAGTCTCCGTGCCGGGCGAGGAATTCGCGAGCTGGTTCGAAACGGCGGCAGCGCCCGAGAGCAATCGGGACGCCCATTCCGATAGGGAGGCAACACGATGACACAGCCCATGCTGCGCAAGCGGCCACGACGATGTCGGCGGCCGATGAGAGGGGATCCACGGCCCCGGACCATGAGCCCGGGCTCTCTCCGGCGCTGGCACCGCAGAGAGGGAGGTAGCGCCGAGCGCGAGGTCGAGCTTGCGCGTCCCGCTTCCCGGGGGGACTGCCGCAGCCTGCCTCGCCCCTGTCCGTTCGTCGGCTGCCGGCACCACCTGTACCTCGACGTGAAGCCCAGCGGCGCCATCACGGTGGCCTGGCCCCACCTGGAAGCCTGGGAGATCCCAGAGACCTGCTCGCTCGACGTGGCCGAGTGCGGCAGCCACACCCTGGACGAGGTGGGAGACCTCCTGAACGTGAGCTGCGAGCAGGTCCGCAAGATCGAAGAGCGCGCCCTGCACCTACTCAGGTCAAGGCATGGCCGCGACCTGGCCAAACTCCTGCCCGAAAACGGCGGGGGGTGCCGCAGTGAGCCCGCGCAGCCGACAGTGGCGAGTGACGTTGGACCTGTCCTGGCCGAGGCCGGGCAACCGAGACTCGAACCGGGGGACAGCGCTCCCCCGAGGATGGAGGTCGGGTGATGGAAGAGAAGGATCTCCAGCAGGCGTGGGTGCGGCAGGCGCTCCTCGACGCCGAGAGGGGCGTCATGGAGTGCAGGATGTGCCGAGAGCACGTGGGCCTCAACGAGGCCGTCACCCTGTGGAGAAACGGGGTGCTGGTCTTCGGCGTCTGTGACCGCTGCGCTGGGACGCACGACATCGTGATGCGGCGAGTCGATGCCGGGCTCGAGGTGCGAGCGCGCCCGCGGGTGCCGCTCGTCGTTCGGTCTCCAGGGATGACGGACGGGCCGCATGTGTCACATCGGTAACGACGCCGCACGGCTGGCGCTAGTTGCCGAAGCCCGGGTCGCGGCCAAGGCCATCCTGGGGTCCTGCTTTCGGGTGCCAGTACACAAAGCCATGGACCTGCGGGATCCCAGGGGGTTCGACCGCGCCGTGGCTCAGCTCGCGACGCAGCTACGGTCAAAGGCGTCTGGGCCAGAGGACGCCGCGGTCCGAGCGGCTGTCTCAGCCCTGGACGTGGACTGGCCGCGGACCACGGCCGAGCAGCGGCGGGCGCTCATCTCCGGCGCGCTCCGAGCAGCAGGGCGGGAGATCGCCGCGGTCCCGGGGGCGGTCCGGGTCACCTTCGGGGGGGCGGCAGATCAGGTCGTCCGAGCCGGGAGGGAGGCCGCACGGAAGACCCAGCGGCTGACCATCGGGGCGGACTTCAATGCCCTCGACCGGCGCATCGTCTCCTACCTGAGGGCGAGCCAGTCGGTCTTCGTGCGCGGCGAGTACGGCAGGCGAGCGGAGGCGTTCACCGCGGAGGCCAAGCGCATCGTCTCGGATGGGCTGGAGGCGGGTCTCGGCCGCCAGGACATCGGGCGAGACCTGGCCCGGGCAGCCTCGGGCACGCTCGGCGGGCAGGCCGGGCCCTACTGGGAGGTGGTGGCGGGATCTTTCATCGGGCAGGGGCGGTCGTTTGCGCAGCTCTCGGCCTTCGCCGAGGCAGGCCTCGAGCGCTACCGATTCGAAGCGGTGCTCGACGAGCACACGACCGAGACCTGCCGGTTCCTGCACGGGCAGGTCTTCACGGTGAGCACAGGCCTCCAGCGTTTCGAGGAGGTCGAGGCCGAGCCCGACCGAATGAAAGACATCCTGCCCTGGGTGCGAGAGTCCTTCGACCGGGAGACCGGGCGGAAGTCCCTGTACGTGGATCAGGCTGGTCTTCGCACCGTCATCGCCGAGGTGACCCGGTCGGCAGTGGGCACCCGCGACGACCGGGGAGAGTTCTCCCGCGGCCTCTCCGACCGGGACCTCGCGGATCTCGGGGTCTCCTTCCCACCCCTACATGGGCTCTGTCGCAGCTCGGTCCGGGGTGCATGTAGGAAGCGGTTCCTAGATTTTCCTTCCTC
>JAVEWA010000454.1:0-5830 GCA_034004785.1 Polyangia bacterium | reverse complement strand
CTTGCATGGGTTTGGCGACACGCCGTTCTGGGCGCCGGCGTCGCAGGCCTCGCCGCCGCCAAGGTAGCCGTCGCCGCACACCGTGAGCGTGCAGTCCGCAAGGCATGGACTCGGCGAAACGCCGTTCTGGGCGCCGGTGTCGCAGGCCTCGCCACCTCCCAGGTAGCCGTCGCCGCACACCGTGAGAGTGCAGTCTGCAAGGCACGGACTGGGTGATGCGCCGTTCTGGGCGCCGGTGTCGCAGGCCTCGCTGCCTCCCACGTAGCCGTCTCCGCAGGAGTTGACGGTGCAGTCGCTCTTGCATGGGTTTGGCGACACGCCGTTCTGGGCGCCGGCGTCGCAGGCCTCGCCGCCGCCAAGGTAGCCGTCGCCGCAGGTGGTCACGGTGCAGTCGCTCTTACAGGTGTTCGGCGACACGCCGTTCTCGGCGCCGCTGTCGCATGCCTCATCGCCTCCCAGGTAGCCGTCGCCGCACACCGTGAGCGTGCAGTCAGCAAGGCACGGGCTCGGCGAGACGCCGTTCTCGGCTCCGCTGTCGCAGTCCTCGCCCGTGTCGGTCACTCCGTCGCCGCAGGAGGGCGCCTGGCAGTTGGTGCGGCAGGTGTTGGGAGCCGTGTCGCTGTTCTGACCCGCGGTGTCACAGGCCTCCCCAGGGTCTATGACGCCGTTGCCGCAGAGGGTCAGGTCCTGAAGGCAGTCCGCCCGACAGTCCCCCTGGCCCTGGTTCTCGCCGTCGTCGCAGACCTCGCTCCCCCCCAGGTAGCCGTCGCCGCAGGTGGTCACGGTGCAGTCGCTCTTGCAGGGGTTTGGAGAGACGCCGTTCTGGAAGCCGCTGTCGCACTCCTCTCCCGTGTCCACCACCATGTCGCCGCACCGTGCCAGGCGGCAGTTGGTGCGGCAGGCGTCGGGAGCCAGATCGTTGTTGTCCAGCCCATCGTCGCACTCCTCGCCCGCCTCCACTGCCCCGTTCCCACAGGCCTGCGCCTGGTTGCCATTGTCGTTCAGGTTGTTGTTGTTCCCCGGCGTGTGGGAGTCATCGCCACAGCCCAGCAGAAGGGCGCCGAGCACCGCGGTGAGTTGCACGGCCCGGCCAGAAGGCCGCAAGCAAACCGAGGGTGCACGGGCCGCGCGGTGCTGGTGGGCTGCCAGCGCCGCGCCGCTCGACCACGGCGCGGCACTTCGCACGCCGGGCGCCGCGCCTCGCTCGTCTGGCGATGCGTCTCGCACGCCGGGCGCGGCAGCTATGGTCATGGCTTCCCAGACGCCATCCTCCGTAGCCAAAAACAAGCTGGAGGGCAGTAGGGCGGAACCTCGAGCAGCCTGTCTCATGGCGGTTCTCCTCGGGAAGACGTGACTGTGACTCCAAATTGGCGTTCACCCCAGTCTGCCATCCGGCCTCCAGACAAGTCAACTCGAGCTTCCCACTCGACACCCGCCCCGGCTTTCCAACGCTCGCCCGATGCTTTCGACCGTTGACGCAAGCTCGCTAGTCGGGCAGGTTCACTGCATTGCTCATCTGGAGGTTGGCCATGATGCGATCTGCGCTCGTCGTGAGGCGCGTCGTGAGGCTCGTCGTGAGGCTCGCCCTGGGGCTCGCAGTGACGCTCGCCCTGGGGCTTGCGGTGACGCTCGCAGTGACGCTCGCCCTGGGGCTCTCGTCTTTTCAACCAGCCCTCGCCAGGCCGGCCCATCGAGACGGCGCCGCGGCCCAGGTGGAGGCCCTGGAGGCGCTCTGCCGGGATGGGGCGCGTCACTGGAAGGGGGCCTGCGCCGGCCGGGAGGTGAACGGCCTCTGTTTGCCGAGGTCCGCTCAGGTAGGGGCCGACGGTCTCGCCCGGAAGCGCCTGCAGCGAAGCGCCGCGCGCGCGAGGCAGGCCATGGCAGCCTTTGACCAGGTGCTCAAGACCTGGCAGGGGGGGCGAATGGTCAGCGCGATCCCGGAAGGGCACCCCGATCGCGAGGGGCTCCTCGCTAGGGTCATGGTCTGCGTCTCGGCGGCGCACTTCTCTCTCCTGGAGAAGGAGTTCGAGGCCTACCTGGACCTCGGCCTCCCTCCGCCGCTGGACCTTCGCCCAGGGGACCCGGAGCGCGAGCGGGCCATGATGAGGACTTTCAAAGGATGGCTGCAGGACCGGCTGAAGGCCGGCGAGCTGCTGGTCAAGCGGTACGCCGACATCGTCCGGGAGGTCCGTTTGCCGCTTGGCCCGGGGAAGTGGCTGTCGGGCGACACCCGCGTCGAGGTGGCCGCCATGGTCCGGGCGGGGCAGACCTACCATGATCTCTACCAGGCGCTCATGAGCATCCCGCCGCCCCCGGCCGTAATGGATGCGCAGGCCCAGGCAGCTTTCAGGGAGCAGCTCCTCGTAGTCTCCGAGCCCATGCGGACCAAGGCCAAGATGCACTACGAGCTGGCGATCCAGAGGTGCGGGCGGCTGGGTCTCCCTGCGACCGAGCCCTGGCTCCTGCTTGCGCGTCGGGCGGTCGCCGCCCTGGGCTCGTCGAGTCCATCCCCAAAGGCGCCGCCGGGGCGTCCGTAGGGTAAGAACTTTCGGAGCGTCGGTTACCACAATAAGGCGGGCTTGGCAGCGAGGCGGGCTCCCTAGCTGGGCGGGCTTGGCAGCGAGGCGGGCTGCCTAGCTGGGCGGGCTTGGCAGCGGGGCGGGCTCCCTAGGGCCCCGTGGGGCCGAGCTTCAGGCCTCCGGTGAAGGCGTATGAGGACACCGCTCCATAGCCGTACACGGCCACGCCGATGGGCCCGGAGCCAGTCAGGAAGTGAGCGCCCGGCGCAGTAAGGCAGCTGAGCTGGCGACTGTCCGGGCCCACGAGGGACGGGATGGGGGCCTCATCGCACTCCGCCAGGAGGCCGCTCATGGGGGTGCCATCCAGGGTCACGTCAACGCCATCCAGATAGGAGATCACGAGGTAGCTCTCCGCCAGGGTCGGCGGGACCGAGATCCAGAGGTGCTCCAGGTGCCGTTCACGCGGGGGGATCAGCAGGAAGCTCGGATCTCCAAAGGACCCGCTCGGGACCATGTTTCCGGGGACCAGCACCTGGGCCAGGGCGACGGGCCCACCGGTGACATCGAGGGTGAAGCCCGTCTCCGCCCAGATGGTTATCGCCTCGCCCGCGTCGAGGGTGAAGAGATCGAAGGGGGCGCCCAGGCTGGTCTCCACGACGGTGCCGTTCTGCGTGGCGAGGATCCTGTAGAGATCCGGCTCGATGTAGCTCGGATCGGCGGAGCGGACGGGGCTGCGAGGGACGACGTAGTGAGTGCCCAGGGCGGACAGGGGCAGGGCCTGCTCTTCGAAGTGATCCGTGCAGCAGGGCCCGTCCGTCATCCCGGGAGGCATGGGAGGCGAGGCTCCCGCGAACCCCATTCCGCGCTCGTGGCCCACGAAGACCGTCACTGGCTGCGTCGCCTGGACGACCGTGCCGGTGAAGTCTCCGTCCTGCCCGGCCGCGAGGGCGGCCTGGCAGCCAGCGGCGTCACCGACGTACTGAAGGGACTCCAGGTTCACGATGTCGTAGGGCCCGACGGAGAACGAGACCGCTTCTCCGGCGGGGGTCTCGGGGATGGTGAGCCCGCTGGGCGACGCGCTCCCCATGATGGGGTGGGTCAGGTACACGGTCACCGTGGTCGCCGGGTGCTGTCCGACGATGGTGACGTAGGAGTGATCCGGGATGGATGGCATCGGCATCGATTCGTCCCCACAGGGGTTCGCGGTGGTCCAGCCCACCAGGTGGTACTCGGCGCCCGAGTGGCGGCTGGGCAGGAGCAGGGAGCCGTCGTTGGAGAACCTGTCCACGATCGGGTTGTGCTGCACCGCCACCACCGGAGAGCTGCTCACGATGCGGTAGCCGTGGGAGCTCGCGAAGCTGCCCGAGCCCGAGTTGGGCACGAAGGCGCCATTCTGTCCCATGCTCCCGTCCACCTCTCGCTGTGGGAGATCCACCTGGAGCTGGGACTCTGCGAGCACGGTATCGGAGAAGACGATCTGCTCCTGAACGGGGCTCCCGAAGGGCGCGACGTTCTCATAGACGGTCACGGAGGCGTCGCAGGCGTTCGGGTTGACCAGGGTCAGCCCGAGCTGCGCAGCCGCAGCGTCGATGGTCATCCCCATCATCTCGGCATATTCATTGTCCAGGTCCACCGCCCAGAACTCGCACCCCACGTTGGTCGGGGGCAGGGCCAAGGGGTCGCAGTCGTCCAGGCAGGCGCCGGCCACGCAGCGTTCGTCCGCCGGGCAGGCGTGGTCGAGCGTCCATTGCCCGTCTGCGCTGCAGACGAAGACCTCCTGGCCTCGGCAGGTGAACGCGCCTTCGGTGCAGCCCCCAGCGTCGCTGCTCCCCGCGTCGCCGCTCCCCGAGTCGGTGTTTCCCGAGTCGGCCCCTGCGTCATCGGAGTGGCTGTGTGGCGCGTGGCCGCAGGCCATCAGCATGGCTGAAGCGACGCTCAGGGCAATGACCCTCATGGAGCTCATTCGTCAGTCCCTCCGTTCGGTGGTGAGCCAACTCTGCTAATGTACGCGTTAGCTTCGCGAACATCTATATTACGCTCGCCCGCGGTCGGCGCCAAACCTGAACCTCGCTCCGGAGAAGCCTGGCACCACGCGCTCGCCGAGCTCTCCTGCGAGCCGCTGCACTGCGGCGGCGCCCGTGCAATGACACGGAACGATCAGCTCGGGGCCGAGGCTCCTCAGCTCGCAGAGCGTCTCGGCGAGACGAGCCTCACCGGCTTCCCCGAGGTGAAAGCCCCCGAGCACGGCGCGCAGGCGAGGCTCGCCGCTCAGCTTCATCGCCTGTCGCAGGGTGTTGACGAGACCAGCGTGGCAGCAGCCCGCAATCACCACGAGCCCTCGATCCGTCCGCACCCACAGGGCCAGATCGTCAGTGATCGGATCGGGGTGTGCGCCCTCCGGGTCGATGAAGAAGGGGCCGCCAGTGTCCTCGTAGCCGGTGAGCCGTGGCACTGGCCCTGTGACTCCAACGCCATCTGCGAGCTGCATTGCCTCGCTCGTCCATCGAACGCCCGCCGGGTGAGCCTCCAGGGCGGCGCGAGCTTCCGCGGGCATGCCGATCGCCTGGGCCGCTCCGTTGCGAACTGCATATCGAGGGCCGAGCGAATCGGGATGGGCGAAGACCGGCGCGCCTGGCGCGCAGGCGCTCGCCAGAGTCAACCCGCCGCTGTGATCGAAGTGCCCGTGGCTGAGGACAATCATGTCGGCATGGCTCGGATCGACGCCGAGGCTCCGGGCGTTGGCGGCGAAGGCGGGGCCCTGGCCCGTGTCGAAGAGCACCCGAAGCCCCGCGACCTCGATCCAGGCCGAGAAGCCGTGCTCCTTCAGCAACCCCTGCCGGGCCTCGTTGTCCACCAGGATCGTCATCTCGAAGGGACCAGCTCCATTGCTCATCGTCGGCGTTCTCCAGATAGGGCAGGGCGCTTGTCTGCCACGGTCAATCCTGTCAGTCGCGGCGGCTCCCGGTGCTCGCAAGAGCAGCGCGTGCTTTGTCGGTGGTGAGGAGGGCGTGGGCTCCGAGCTGCATGCCGGTGTGCCGAGCGATGACGGGGCATTTCACCTTGAGGAGAAACACCAGGCGCGCATCTTCGCCGCTCAGGGTTTCGAAGTTGCCCTGCCCCTTGGAGATGATGAGATCCGCCGAGCGGAAGCGTTTCAGGAGCTCGGCGTTGCAATCTGCGAGGATTGTACCCGGCGCATCGGAGCCATTGTCGATGATCCGCACGATGTCGTGCAACCCGGCCGCTCGGGCGTCATCCACGGTGGCGTCGTTGATCACGGCCTTGCCGCGCACGACCAGAATGACCCGCTC
>JAVEWA010000453.1:0-5860 GCA_034004785.1 Polyangia bacterium | reverse complement strand
GATCTGAAAGGGTCATCCTGTCAAGCGGCCCGATCCCCTCGTGGGCCCCTTGTCGTGCAGCGCCGGGCGCGGCGCGGCGCCGGGTGGCGAGGCTAGTCCTTGCCCGGCTCGCGGCCCTCGGCATCCGACCCGGCCACCCGGCCCTCGTCCGCGCGGATCTTCTCCATGAACACACGGATCTTGGCGGCGGCGGCCTCCTCCTCGCAGTGCTCGAGGCTCTTCTGCCAGGTCTCCAGGGCCCTCGGGATGAAGCCCTGCTTGTAGTACAAGAACGCCAAGCGGCTGAGGGCCGGGAAGTAATCCGGCCGCAGGGCGACGGTCTGCTCGTAGGCGTCGATGGCCTCGTAGGTCCGCCCGAGGTGTTGCAGAATGTTCCCGAGCACGAAGTGGCTGCGCGCCGAGAGTGGATCGATCCCCAACGCCTCTTGCAGCGAACGAACCGCCTCCTCGGGCTGTCCTTCGCGGTAAAGGGCGATTGCCGCGTCGAAATGCCGCTGCTCCGCCTCCGAAAAAGCTCGCGGGGCCTGTGGCCGCGACAGGAGGTGGTTCACCGAGCCCAGGAGCTCCGACTGGCCGACCGGGCGGGTGAGGACGTCGTCCGCGGCGTACTGCTCCACGAGATCCCTGCTCCGGTGCTCGGTGTTGGACGAGCTGGTGGTCAAGATGACCGGGATGTGTCCATAGCGCTTGGAGGACTTGATGCTGCGACAGAGCTGATATCCCTGAATGCGGGGGAGCATCACCTCGATAATCGCCAGCTCCACCACCTCCCTTCGCAGGATCTGCACCGCCTCCACCCCATCGGCTGCCTCGATGATGGTGTGGCCCTCCTGGCCGAGGATCCCAGCCAGGTGCTCCCTGGAACGCAAGTCGGGATCCACGAGCAGGATCCGCCTCGGCTCGGGCAGCGGCGCCCTGCCTCCGAGCTCCAGCTCCTCCACCTCCTCTTCCTCGGAGCGGGCCGCGCCTGCCTTGAGGCGATCCCTTAGAGAAAGGATGTCTTCCGGATCCACCGGGACCGCGAGGTTGGGATCCGTCACGTCCAGAGGCGCCGCGGTCACCTCCGCCTCGGAGAGATCGTCCACGTCGAGCACCGGCGTGAGGACGCCGTCGGGGTCGTTCAGATCCTCGATGCCCGTTCGCGAGCCGAACCAGTAGGCGTCTCCTGCGTCCAACAGGGCGTAGCACTCCCTGATGACCCTGGCGAGCACGGCGTGGAGCGCCACGTGGGGGATCACAGCCCGTCCCTTGATGATGGCGAGCTCGTGCAGCACCGCCGGGTCCGCCTGATCCGCCACCGCGACGAAGAGGTGATGACGATCCTGGTAAAGGGGCAAGAGCGTGTACCTGAGGGCGATCTCCCGTGGGATCTCCCTCAGGTGGTGAAGCGAGATGATGCAGCGCTCGAGCAGGACCCCCGGGGTCCCCATCTGCCTCGACAGGGCCCGGACCAAGCTCTCCTCGTCAGCGTAGCCGAGCAGGAAACAAACCGAGGCCAGGGGGAACCCTTTTCGGTGCTGCTCCAGGACATCTGCGAGCTGAGCCTCGGTCAGCACGCCCTCGGAGATCAGGACTCCACCCAGGGGATCCATGTTGCGTTTCATGCAACCATACTAGGCCAGATGACAAAATAATCAAGCAGATTCAATGCATTGGAAATACGTGGGAGGCCAGCGCTCTTGCCAGGGTTTGCCCTGGTGAGCCCTTGGGCCTGCCTCGGAGCGATCGGATCCGGCGCTCCTTGATCGTGGCTCGACCGCCCCCTGCTGGATCGGTCTATTCCAGTTGGAGAATTATAGCGTACCTGATATACTTCCATGCTGCCGTGGGAACGGCGAGCCGGAGGTCAACAGTAGCTAGGCCAACTTGATTGCCTGTGACTACCCTCGCTGGCGGTGCAAAGCAAGTAGAAATCGCACCGACGAGAGTAATTGAAAAATCGCGAGAGGAATCAGCCGTGTTGAATGGATGTGCCCAGGCGTTGCCACGACAGCGAAGGACTTTGGAGGTCGTTTCCATGGAGCTCCAGTTCCGTGTTGGAGACAAGGCGGTCTACCCCGCTCAGGGGGTGGCCGAGGTGGTGGGGATCGAAGAGAAGGAGATCGCTTCCCAGGTCACCTCCTTCTACGTGCTGAAGATCTTGGACTCCGAGATGAAGATCATGGTGCCCACCGCCAAAGCGGATCAGGTGGGGCTGAGATCTGTGGCGACCCGCGCCGAGATCGAGGAAGTCATGGAGATCCTTCGACAGAGGGAGGTCCAGGTGGACAAGCAGACCTGGAACCGCCGCTATCGGGGGTTCATGGAGAAGATCAAGACCGGATCCCTCTTCGAGGTAGCCGAGGTCTTCAGGGATCTCTCCCGCCTGAAGTCCACCAAGACGCTCTCCTTTGGCGAGCGCCGCATGCTCGACACCGCTCGGAACCTGATCGTCAAGGAGCTGTCCGTGGCCAGGAACACCACCGAGAGCCGGGTCGAGTCCGAGCTCGAGGCCCTGTTCGCCTGACCACCGCCTCCCCCTTCCCCAGGGACCGCCTCCATCCGGCTGAATGATCGCTCAGGGTGTCATTTGGAGACCTTACGGCTTTCCTTTACCAGCACCCGGAGCATGGCTAGAATCAGGGCTGAATCCGAGGCGAGAGCTTTGGCCAGCCCTGGCCGCGAGACGCAAGCCGCGCCCGCGACGCCACCAGGAGAGATCATGACATCCCCATCCTCCCTTCGCTTCTCCCTGGCAGGCGCCCTCGCGGGCGCCCTGCTCCTTGTGGGCGCCGGCTGCGGCGACGACGAGCCCGATCTCTGCGGAAACGGCGTCGTGGACAAGGGGGAGCAGTGCGACGACGGAAACCGCATCTCGGGAGATGGGTGCAGCGAGGGCTGCCTCCGGGAGTCCTTCTGCGGCAATAGCCTGGTGGAGCGAGGGGAGGAGTGCGACGACGGGAACAACCGCGGCGGCGACGGGTGCAACAGCATGTGCCAGCTCGAGGTGGGGTGCGGCAACGGGATCCTGGAGTATGGGGAGGCCTGCGACGACGACAACCTGGTGTCGGGCGACGGCTGCAGCGCCACCTGCGAGGACGAGGACGGGACCGCGACCTGCGGAAACGGGATACTGGAGGCTGGAGAGGGCTGCGATGACGGCAACGCCGTGGGCCAGGACGGCTGCAGCGCAGAGTGCCAGGCTGAGAGCGGCTGCGGCGACGGAGTGCAGGATCCAGGTGAGGAGTGCGACGATGGAAACCGCACCTCGGGAGACGGCTGCTCCTACCGCTGCAGGCTGGAGTTCCTGTGCGGCGACGACCTGTGCGACACCGAGCACGCCGAGTCTTGCGAAAAGTGCCCCCAGGACTGCTGCCCCTTCTGCGGCGACGGAGTGCTCGACAGCTACTCGGGAGACCCACCCCAATACGAGGACGAGGAGTGCGACGACGGAAACAACGTCTCGGGTGACGGCTGCACCGCGGGCTGCAAGGACGAGGACGGGCAGGCCACCTGCGGCAACGGCATCCTCGAGCGCCCAGAGGAGTGCGACGACGGAAACACGGCTCCTGGCGACGCCTGCAGCGCGACCTGCTTCTGGGAGTTCATCTGCGGCGACAGCCACTGCGACGCGGCAAACGGAGAGA
Organism: Polyangia bacterium; assembly: GCA_034004785.1. Classification (GTDB taxonomy): domain Bacteria; phylum Myxococcota_A; class Polyangia; order HGW-17; family JAJRWW01; genus JAVEWA01. The sequence continues at coordinate 2,234 of JAVEWA010000453.1, read as the reverse complement.
ACTGCCGCCTTTGCCCCGGGGACTGCTGTCCGGACTGCGGCAACAACATGATCGAGATCGGGGAGCGCTGCGACGGCAACGCCCTCGGGGGCAAGACCTGCACGGACTTCTGCTACACCGGGGGCAACCTGGGCTGCACGAGCTGGTGCGACTACGACCTGTCGAGCTGCATCGGCACGGGCCCCATCTGCGGCAACGGCGTCGCCGAATGCGATGAGCAGTGCGACGGGGCCGACCTCAAGAACAAGACCTGCGAGGGCATAGGCTACTCGGGCGGGACCCTGAGCTGCACCTCGAGCTGCCGGTTCGACGTGTCGAGCTGCGGCACCCTCCTCTGGTACTTCTCCGATGGCTTCGAGAACCCTATCTCCATGACCGGGTGGACCCTCGGCGGCGCGTGGCAGCGCGGCACCCCGAGCGCGACGGGCGAGCCCACCGCCCCTCACGGCGGCCAGTACGTCATCGGCACGGTGATCGGCGGTAACTACAACGGAGGGAACCAATACCTTACCGATCTCGCCTCCTCCCCCCCCATCGATCTCACCACCGCCATCGCGCCCGCGGCCCGCTTCTACTTCTGGGTCAACACCGAGTCGGGCTGGGACTGCGGCAACCTCTGGGTGAACTCGGGCAGCGGCTGGACCGCCGTGCCAGGGAGCCTCGTCTCGGTGCCCTACAACGAGAACGAGGGGGGCTACGACTGCTGGGGCGGCACCACCAACTTGTCCTGGCAACAGGTGGACGTGAACCTGGCGGCCTACGCCGGGCAGATCGTCCGGATCGGCTTCGGCTTCTACTCGGACACGTCGGTGAGCTACCTCGGCTTCTACATAGACGATCTTCTCGTCGCCGAGCCCGCCGCCATGCCATAGGGCGCTTCGCTACCTAGTGGCTGTTGTAGGAGAAACCGCTCCCGCCGATGAACTCCCTCAGGAGGCTCGTCTGAGGCACCGCGTCCGGCGGAGTGGGCACCACCAGGCGGAGGAACCCGAGGAGGCGGTACACCTCGGCGAAGGTCGGATCGCCGACGTCCACCTCCAGGAGGAACCGCTCGGCGTAGTTGCGCAGCACCGCGTGCTCGTAGATGAGCGCCGAGTTGAACATGACATCAGCCTGGTCCTGGAACGGGAAGATGTGCCGGCGCTCGCCCTGGCGCACCATGGGCCAGCGCTTCACGGTCTCGGCGGCAGAGTAGCCCCGGTAGCGGCGGTCACGCACTATCCGCCGTAAGAGACGGGTGTCCGACGTGAAGATCCTGTTGTCGTCGTCGATGGAGAGCTGGGTCAGGGCAGAGATGTAGATCCTGAACTTGTCTCGCGCCGAAACCGCTGGGGTGAGCAGGGGGTTCAGGGCGTGGATCCCCTCGACGAGCACCACCTGGTGGGGCTGCAGGCTGAACTCGTCCCAGTCCTTGCGATCGATGGGACGCCCCATGTGGAAGTCGTAGCGCGGCACCCTGGCGGCGCCCTTCTGGAGGAGGTCCGTGAGCACCTTGTTGAAGAGACGTAGGTCCAGAGCCTCGAGGCATTCGAAGTCGTACTCTCCCCTCGAGTCCCTCGGCGTCTTCTCCCTCGGCACGAAGAAGTTGTCCACCGAGAGGGCGAGTGGCCAGATCCCCAGGACGCGGAGCTGGATCGAGAGCCTCTTGACGAAGGTCGTCTTGCCCGAGGACGAAGGCCCCGCTACCAGCACGAGCCTCGGGCGGCGCCTCGCATGGGCGATCCGCTCGGCGATGGCCGCGATCTTCTTCTCGTGATAGCTCTCCGCCATCCTGATCAGCTCCTCGATGCCCCCCGAGACTGTCAGGCGATTCAGGTGGCCGAGGTTGGCGACGCCCACCCGCTCGTTCCAGGAGCGGGTCTCCCTGTGAGCCGAGAAGATGGTGCGGCTCACCTTGAGCCGCCCCTCCACCCGTGCGGACCCGCGCACAGGAAGCCGCAGGATGAAGCCCCCCTCGTAGGGCTCCAGCTTGAATGCGCGCACCGCGCCGGTGGAGTAGCAGACCGAGGCGTGGAAGAGGTCGATCACCTGTTCGAGGGAGACCACGCGCAAGCTCGTCTCCCAGTGGGTCCTCAAGAGCTCGAGCTTGTCCATGAGGCCCAGGCCTTCCAGCAGCTCCCTGGCCTCGTCCACGGAGATACGCCGGACCGTGAAGGGCAGATCCCTCTTGTGAAGCTCGCGCATCACTCGAGTCAGGATCTTGCAGCGCTCCGCGCCGAAGTCCTCCCCGGCGG
>JAVEWA010000452.1:0-5862 GCA_034004785.1 Polyangia bacterium | reverse complement strand
CTGCCGCCGCGCCGCCTCCGGTACCTGCCGCCGCGCCGCCTCCGGTACCTGCCGCCGCGCCGCCTCCGCCCCCGGTCGCCGAGGCGTCGCTGCCCCACGCATCCGCGCCGCCTCCGGTACCTGCCGCCGCGCCGCATGCGCCGCCGGTCGCCGCTCCACCGCCGCCCCCCAAGGCCGCGAAGAAGGCCAAGCAGTCGAAGCAGGCACAGGCGGAGAGGCAGGAGAAGAAGTTCAAGAAGGCCTGGTACGAGGAGTTCTTCGACGACGACTTCCTGCGGACCCTGCCTTTCATGACGCGGGCGAGCTGCATCAAGGAGGCGGGTTATATTTCCAAGCGGCTGGAGCTGGGCCCGGGACAGAGAGTGCTCGACATCGGTTGCGGCTATGGCAGGCATGCCATCGAGCTCGCCGCATCCAAGCTACAGGTGACTGGCATCGACATTTCGTTGCCGCTGCTGATCAAGGCTGCCGAGCTGACGAGGGGCGAGGGGGTCGAGGTGGACTTCCTGCATCAAGACATGCGGGAGATGACCTTTACGGAGGAGTTCGACGGCGCCTACTGCGTGATGACCAGCTTCGGTTACTTCGATGACGAGGCCAACGAGGAGGTCATTCACCGCGTGTTCAAGGCGCTCAAGCCTGGCGCCCGGTTCCTGATGGAGGTCATCAACCGCGACTTCGTCCTCGGTGATCTGCCATCGAGGGTGTGGTGGGAGGGCGACGAGTGCATCGTGATGGACGAGGTGGAGTTCAATTTCCATACTAGTCGTATTATATCAAAGCGTTCCGTTGCATTTGGCGATGGGCACAGCATCAAGCACGACCTCTCCATTCGAGCCTACAGCCTCCACGAGCTGAGCAGCCTGCTCCTCGGCGTGGGCTTCGAGGTCTCCTCGGTGACTGGAAGCGTATCCACTCCCGACCGCTTTTTTGGACAGTACTCACCCTATTTGATCATCGTTGCGAAGAAATAACGATATTTTGGCCTGCTTGCATCCTTGTTGGTGAATGGGGAACGGGCGTGAGGCCAGCCTAAGTCGCCAGAGCCCGCGGGGCTTGGGCCCAGTGTTCCTGGAAGCGAGACCTGGGCGCCAAAAAACTCTCAATTGGATGTGTTTTGTCAATCAGTTGACATCACAGGTCAATTTAGACTTGTCGGGTTCCTTGCAACGCTGCCTGGGATTGCGGTGTCAAAGGTTCGTGATCATAGATCGAAGTCATGGCCCCGGCGTTCTCCTACAGGTCATCCTCGGTAGGAGTCAGGAATATTCCGAGGAGGACGGCAGTAGGACCTTGAGGTGGGCTTGGGTATAGGAGGCCAGGTCGGGAATAACGACTGTAGAAGGTAGATTTATCCTAGTGGCCCTTGTGGCCGAGAGACAGGGCGTTCGAGAGCCCGCAGGATGATGAACATGAGCACCGACGCGATCATTCAATCCAGCCAGGCGCAGTTCGATGAGGAGGAGGATCTGACCGTACTCGAGGAAGAGTGCGAGGAAGAGGAGGCTCATGAGGAGGAGATGGTGGTAGAGCCGGAGCCGGTCGAGTCCCCGGACTATAGCCACGAGTCAAACCTCTCCATGTACTTCAGGGACATGTCGGGGTTTGGCGTGCTTGGACCCGAGGACGAGATCCACATCGCGAGGCGTATCGAAGAGGAGACAGGAGCACTCTGGGCTCAGTTGCTCTCCTACCCGCCCGTCCTGGGTAACATCCTCGGCTTGGTGGGGGACATGCTGAACCTCCAGTTGTCCAAGTTCCGGAACATCAAGCGCACGGCAACCCTACGGAGAAAGAGGAATGTGCAGGGCAACCGCGAGAGGCACCTAGCGGCCGCGAAGGAGCTCGGACGGGAGATAGCCGAGGAGGACTTCGATGACCTGGCTTTGGCGGAGGTCCTTCGATTCCTTGGGAGGCTTCGCAAGGGAGAGGCTGTTCGAGAGCTGGGCGCGCTCGGTTTCTCGAGCAAGAGCGCCGTGTTTCGAGCCTACATGGATGGCGTGGAGGCGGCGGCGCAGCGTCTCCAGGGCACCAAGCACGAGTTCGTGAAGGCCAACCTGAGGCTGGTCGTATCCATCGCGCGACGCTTCAACAACGGCAGGATGCCCCTCGCAGATCTCATTCAGGAGGGAAACATCGGTCTCATGAAGGCAGTGGAGCGCTTCGACTACCGCCGGGGATTTCGTTTCTCGACCTATGCTTCCTGGTGGATCAGGCATGCGATCAGTCGCGCCCTCGCCGACAAGGGCAGGGCCGTGAGGCTCCCGGTGCACATGATCGACACCTACCAGAAGATCTCGCGGACCACCCGAGAGCTGCAGACGAGGCTCGGGAGGAAGCCCTCCACCGAGGAGCTGGCGGCTCAGAGCGGCGTCTCCACGGCCAAGATCCACAAGATGCACGGCTACCTGCTCGAGCAGTCGGTCTCTCTGGACCGCCCGGTGAACGACGAGGACGGCCGGCGGTTCATAGACTTCGTGGTGGACCCCAGCCAGAGCGAAAACACGGCGGATTGTCTGATCCAACAGGTAGTCCAGACCGAGGCTCTTCGCGTCATGGACGAGCTCACCCCCATCGAGTGCGATATCCTCAGGCGGCGCTTTGGCCTGAACGGCGAGGACGAGGCGACCCTCAAGGAGATCGGCGAGGTCTACAATCTCTCTCGGGAGAGGATCCGGCAGCTTCAGGAGCAGGCTCTCGGCAAGGTCAGGCGGGCCCTGCGTCGTAAGGACCTCATGTAGGCCGACCTGGTGCGTCGAGGGGTCTGACCTCGAGTAACATCAGGGCTTCGCAGATCCTTTCGGCGCTTCATCCGTGCTAGAGTCCTGTTGGGTGGCCGCGCGGGCGGTGCCCGAGTGGCGCCCGACCAGAGGTTCATGAAGCACCTGGAGCGCGATCTCGTCTTCGCCATGCAGGCGGTGCAGATGGGGCTCCTTTCCCAGGAAATCCTCGTCGAGGCGGGGCTCCGCTGGAGCAGGGAGCGCAGCTCTTCCATCAGGCAGCTCGCCGCGGAGGAGGGAGGCCTCGGGCCCGAGGACGTGGAGCTGGTTGACCGGGTCGTGGATCGGATGCTGCAGCTCGATGGCGGAGATCCGACGCGGACCCTCGAGCGGATAGGCGGCCGGCAGCGGGTGTTCGAGAGCCTCGGGGGAACCGACGAGGCGGCCCGCGAGAGCCTCGCTGCGCTTCTCGGAGAGCCAGTGGCGGAGGCAAAATCCCCGTCCGGCGAGCAGGAGGAGCGCGTCACCGTCGAGGCCTCTGGGCGGTACACCATCAGGGGAGAGCACGGCAGGGGGGGCATTGGCAGGGTGCTCGTGGCCTATGACGAGCATGTGGGGCGAGAGATAGCCATCAAGGAGCTCCTGCCCGAGCCCGACGGGATCGCGCCGGAGTCGCCGAGCGGCAGGATCTCGGCGCGATTTCTGCGGGAGGCGAGGGTCACGGGCCAGCTCGAGCACCCGAGCATAGTTCCTGTCTATGAGCTCGGCCGTCGCAGGGACGGGGCTCTCTACTACTCCATGCGTCTGGTGAGGGGAAAGACGCTGGCGGAGACGCTGCGCCGCTGCAAGTCCATGGAGGAACGTCTGCGGCTCCTGCCCCACTATGTGGATCTCTGTCACGCCATCGCCTATGCCCACTCGAGGGGAGTGATCCACAGAGACATCAAGACCGGAAACGTGATGCTCGGCGAGTTCGGCGAGACGGTGGTGCTGGACTGGGGGCTCGCCAAGGTTCGTGGTCAGCAGGACATAGGTGTCGGGGAGCTGGAGCGGGAGGTCCTCCTCTACAGAGACGAGGAGGCCGGCAGGACAGTGGACGGTCGCGCCATCGGAACTCCCGCATACATGAGCCCCGAGCAGGCCGACGGCCGCATCGAGGACATAGACGAACGCTCCGATGTCTGGTCTCTGGGCGCGGTGCTCTACGAGCTGCTCAGCGGTCGCCCACCTTTCGAAGGGGTCAACGCCTTCGAGGTCATCGGCAAGGTGATCTCAGAACCAGTGCCGTCGCTGAAGCTGCGAGAGCCGCGAGTACCTCCGGAGCTTTCATCCGTGTGCGAGAAGGCCCTGGAGCGGGATCCCGCGCGGCGCTATTCGGGGGCGGGGCAGCTCGCCCAGGAGGTGGAGGCCTATCAGTCCGGGGCGCGGGTCACGGCCTACGAATACAGCTCCTTCGAGCTGCTCAAGAGGTTCGTCGCGCGCAACCCGGCCCTGTCAATCGTGGCGGTGACCCTGATGGCGGTGCTCATCGCCGCGGCCGGGATCATCTTCTCGGCTTACCGCAGCGCCCAGGATGCGCGCGTGAGGGCAGAGCGGAGCCTGGCTGCCAAGGTGAAGGCTCAGCTCCAGGCGAGCGTCGCCAGCCGCCAACTGGCCCAGGCATACCTCGCCACCGCCGAACGAGAGATCGCCCTCAAGAACTACATGAGCGCGAAGATCTACGCTGCGGCTGCGCTCTTGCATCATCCCGACAACCCGAGGAGCCCTTTCCATTTTGCGGGTGGGGAGAAGCCCAGGAGCCCGCCTGCTGACGCCGCGAGCCCGAATGGCGAGCCCTCTTCGGGTTGGGAGAGGACTCTCCTGGCGCTCCAGGGAATCCTCTTCACCGTGCGGGCCAACAGCCGCGTGAGGCGAATCGGGGTTCTGGGTGCCAAGGGGGGCGGGGCCCTGTTCACACTGGCCTGGGCCCCTCGCGGGGATCGGCTTGCCGTGGCCGGTGCCCGAGGGGACATCGACATTTGGGACGTATCAGGGCGTACGCGGGTCGCCAGCCTCCCAAGTCAGGGCGCGCTGGTGGCCGCTTTGGCCTACTCCCCCGACGGGCGCTGGCTCGCCGCGGCCGGGGACGACCCGGTGGTGAGGCTTTGGGAGCTGTCGAGACCGGAGCCCATTGCGCTCCTATCCGGCCACACCGAGGCGGTCCTGTCCCTGTCTTTCTCGCGAGATGGTCGGTTCCTGGCCTCCTCGAGCAAGGACGGCACGATCCGGGTCTGGGATCTGGCCACTCGCACCACTCATGCGCTCCTCCGTGGCCACGAGGAGACGGTGTACGCGGTGGCCTTCGCCAGTCAGGGAGGCCTGATCGCGTCGGGAGGTGCGGATCGAACCATCCGGACCTGGCGGCTTCCCGCCGAGCCTGCGAAGGAGCCGATCAGCCCCTCCCTCACGCTGAGGGCCCACGAGGGGGCAATCTTCGCGGTGGCCTACTCTCCAGACGGGGCGCTCCTCGCCTCCGCCAGCGAGGACCAGACCATAAGGCTATGGGAGCCTTCGGAGGGAAAGCTCCTCGCGGTGCTCAGGGGACACGACAGGCTGGTGCGCTCCCTTTCATGGGATCCAGGAGGCAAGCACCTGGTGTCAGCGGGCTTCGACCAGACGCTGAGGCTGTGGGGCGTGGCGGAGCGCCAGGTGGTGGCCACCCTGGGCGGGTACGGCGAGCGAATGGACGCCGTCGCATACTCTCCAGATGGACGCATGGTGGCGTCGGCTGGAAGGGAGGGCGTGGTCCGGCTTTGGGAAGTGCGGCCGCAGGCGCCCGTCCTCGCCCTCAGTGGCCACAAGGACCTTGTGGAAGCGGTCGCGGTGTCTCCGGACGGGCTGCAGCTCGCCTCGGGCAGCTACGATCATTCGGTGCGGATCTGGGACCTGGCGGACGGGCGCGAGGTGCACAGTCTCGATGGACACTCCAAGCCGGTGCTCTGCGTTGCCTTCAGCCCGGATGGCAAGCTCCTGGCGAGCGGGGGGAGGGATCACGGCATAAGGCTCTGGGACGCCCGGGGAGGGAAGCTCGAGGCCGTGCTCGAGGGACATAGTGGAGACGTGAACAGCCTGGCGTTCTCCCCGGACGGACGCTGGCTGCTCT
>JAVEWA010000451.1:0-5865 GCA_034004785.1 Polyangia bacterium | reverse complement strand
CGCGTCGATTACGGAAAACGAAGAGAGCGCCACTGAATGGGTCCTCATCCAGCACGGCCCGGCAGTGCCGTGCGAGACCATCGATGCCCCGGCGGAAGTCCGCCGGCTCGATGGCCACCAGCACGCGTATCTGCGGCGTGATCTGGATCATGCCTCCCTGCCCCCCGACTCACGGCGCCACAGGGACGCCACCATGGCCGACACATCCACGGCCTCTCGGCCGCCCGGGCCGAGCCGGACAGTGACTTGTGCCCCGCAGCCATCGCGGAGCTCAACAACGGCACCAGACGGAGGTACTGCGAACAGGTCACCGAAGGCCGACATCGGCTCAAGCTCCACGAACCCTGCCGGGGTCCGTGCCTCCCGCCCAATCGCGTCCCCGGCCCCGGACCGCTGGAGGAGGTTCGAGTAACCGATGCCCGCCCCCCGGGCAACCGCGGACACCCCGTGGGTCCTGGCCGCCGCGACAGCGGCCTCCCACAGCTCCGTCGGCATGGGTGAGCGCCTCGTGCGAGTCCGGCGCCAGCGCTCGACGCGCCGGCTCAGCGCTTGGATTTCCTCGGAAACGGGCTTTCTGGGTCTGCTCACGGGCCGTCCTCCTGGTTTCAGGTGGATGGCCTATGACCCTAGCGCAGGGCATAGCGGGAATTCACGCACGCTTGCCGAAGGGACACGCTCACCGCTCTCTCGTGCTGTCCATGAGCAGGCGCATCCGCACGATGGTGCGCTGCACCTCGGGCTCGGTGCCGGGGGGCGGGGCCGGTCCAAAGGCGATGGCGAACTGGGTCCGGCTCACTGGCCGGCCGAGGGAGTCCCTGAGGGTGCTCGCGCTGACGCTGGTCTGGGCGTGATCTTCGGCGTAGGGCGCGAGGGCCTTTCGGGAGAGGAGGCCCTTGAAGGCCTCGGAGCCGAGGCTGCCTTCCAGGTGTCCGGCCAGAACGCAGGGGAACTCCTTGCAGTCCAGGTCGGTGACCTCGCCCTTGTGGCCGGCCTCCTGCAGGGCGGCGTTCACCGCCGCCGAGAGAGCCTCCTGCCGGAAGCGCTCGGGCGTCCCGGCGGGCCATGGAACCGGGGTGCCCTCCCGGAAAGCCCGCTCTCTTTGCTCCTCCTCCAGGCGGCTTCGAAGCTCCCTGTTTTCGTTCACCAGGGCCTGGTTTCGCTCCCGAAGGCTTCCGAGCAGCGCCTCCCTGGCGGCTGGGGAGCTCTCCTGCCCCAGGGGGCCCGAGCTCGGGCCCGGGCCCAGGGGAGCCCTGCCGGGGGGCTCCATGTCCGGGGAGGTCATCTCCTGCGGCGCTGGATCCGGGCCCGCCCCGGCGGTCAGGCCTCCCCGGTCGGCAGCTCCGGCGCCAGCTCCGTGGAAGAGGAGATACCCGGCGCCGAGGCCAGCGGCGGCGGCCAGGCCAAGCAGGAGTGATAGCTTGATGCGGCTCACGACCCAGGGATTATACCTTTGGTGTCTCTCGAGGGGGCATATCCGGGTGCGTGGCGAGTCCAGGGGCCCTTCGGGACCGAGTCAACCGAGGCAACCGAGGCAACCGCCCTCGGCCGGGCGGGGACTAAGGTACAGGCCGGCAGTTTCCTACCGGCGGTGTCGCACCGGCAGTTTCCTACCGGCGGTGTCGCACAGGCAGTGTGAGGCCGGCGGTGTCGCACCGGCAGTGTGAGGCCGGCGGTGTCGCACCGGCAGTGTGAGGCCGGCGGTGTCGCACCGGCAGTGTGAGGCCGGCGATGTAAGACCAGCGGTGTCAGACCGGCAGTTGACGATTCGATCCATGGCACGTTATAAGTGTCCGACTTTTCACTCCCTTGGCGGACGCTCCGCAAGGACGCCAGCCTTCGGGAAGAGGTTTCTCGTCAAGGGGCCCAAACCCTCGCCAAGGGAGGGACGGTCCTCCGGAGGAGCAAAGCTGATGACGCGCAGGCTCGTGCCGCTGGCCATGGTCTTTTTCCTGATCACCGCAGCTCGGACCGCCAGTGCCCAGATGGGCGGGGGCCTTCCAGGCGCCGGTGGAGGACGGGGCGGCCAGGACGACAAGCCGGACAAGCCAAAGGTGGCCGAGCAGGGCAAGGAGCCCGAGAAGGTGCAGGAGCCGGAGCGGGTGAGGAGCTGGGGGCTCAAGAAGCCCATTCAGTTCTTCCAGCTGGACGGCTACTTCAGGGTCCGCTCGGACGTGTTCTACAAGCTCCACCTCGGCATCCAGGACTCCACCGCCTACAAGCCGCCCTTCTTGAGGCCCCTCCAGTATTACGACAAGACGGGCACGGGCGCGTTCTGCACCGACTCCAACAGCAAGCTCTGCAAGAAGTCCGCCATAACCTCCACCAACATGAGGCTCCACCTGGAGCCCACCTTCAACATCCACTCCCGGGCGAGGGTCCGGATGACCGTGGACATGTTCGATAACTTCGTGCTCGGCTCCACCCCCGAGGGCTACAACACCCTGAACCCCGGCGGACGGGCGCCCTACTCCTCACTGAACGCCTTCGCCTCCACCGCCGAGGTGCCGCAGGCGGGGCGGAACAGCCTCTACGACGCCATAATGGTGAAGCACGCCTGGGGCGAGGTGGACCTGCCCTTTGGTCGCCTGAGCTTTGGCCGGATGCCCTCCCACTGGGGCATGGGGATGCTCGCGAACTCGGGCCTGTGCAGCAGCTACCAGGGCTGGACCGTGCATCACAAGGGGGATCCAGAGCGATGCATGGACAGCGACTACGGCGACATCGCCGATCGCGTCATGTTCGCCACCAAGATCCCCATCGTGGACCTCCTAGTGGGCTTCTCCTGGGACTTCCAGGCGAGCGGCCTCACCACCCTGAACCTCCAAGGGCAGCAGCGGATCCTCTCGGCCGGGCAGCCCTACGATCTCACGCCGGAGGACGACGTGCAGCAGTGGGTGGCGCTGCTCGGACGAATCGACAACCCCCTGGTGGTGAAGGAGCGCCTGGCAAGGGGCGAGGTGGTGTTCAACTACGGCACCTACTGGGTGTTCAGGAAGCAGAAGCTGGACTACTCCGACACCTCGACCCTCCTCGGGAACGAGGGCGCCCTGGCCGGTCAGCTCGTGCGCAGAAACGCCTTCGCCATGATCCCGGACCTCTGGCTCCGGCTGAACTGGCAGAAGCTGCAGCTCGAGTTCGAGGGGGTGTTCATCTACGGCTGGATCGGGGACATGGAGGACGTCGCCGCCCGCATGGCAAAGGAGGGGAAGGACTACAGGATACGGCAGTGGGGCTGGACCTTCCGCGGCTCCTACCGGCTGCTCAAGGACAGCCTCTACATCGGCGTGGAGATGGGCATGGCCTCGGGCGACGACGAGCTCGAGGATCGCTCCTTCCACCAGACCAACTACCGTAACATCCTGCTCTTCCCGGAGAACGCCGGGGACAGGTGGCAGACTCTCTTCCGCTTCGATCCCAACTACCGGGTGGACCTCATCTTCTTCAGGGAGCTCATGGGCACGGTTTACAACGCTGGCTACGTAAAACCCACGGTCCAGTACCACATCCTGAAGGATCTGACCGCCCGCATGGACATGATCTACGCCTTCGCAGTGGAGCCCGTGGCCACGCCGGGCAACAGCCCTCACTACGGGATCGAGCTGGACTTCGACGTGGAGTACAGGTGGCCAGAGGCGGGCTTCTACGTCGGCATCGCCTACGGGGTGTTCTTCCCCCTCGACGCCCTGCACCGCCCCGCCAGCATCTACGGCGACTCCTTCGACGCCAAGGCCAAGATCGCCCAGAGCGTTCAGCTCCGAGCTCAGCTCAAGTTCTAGGGAGGGGCGGCTCGAAGGCGGAGGAGGAGGCGCATGATCGCGCCGGGAGCAGAGCAGGAATCATCGCACCGGGAGCGGCCGCTCCCTCGCCCGTCGGTCCTCGCGAGCGAGCTGCGCACCCGCGAGCTGGCGGAGCGCCTGCGCTGGTTCGTGCTGATGCGCTGGGCCGCTGTGCTGGTCACCCTCGGCGGGGGCCTGGTGGCCCACCTGCGCTGGCTCCCAGCCAAGCTGGATCCGCGCTACTTCGTGGCGGTGGCCTCCATGCTGGCCCTGTCCAACCTGGGCGCCACCCTCAGAGCCAGACGCCCCTTCTCGGGCGCCGTGGCGATGCGCTGGTTCCTCTTCGTTCAGATGCTCACCGACTTCGCCGCCCTCTCGGTGATCTCCTACGCCTGCGGCACCGTCGAGACTCCGGTGCTCACCCTCTTCATGCTGCACATCATCCTGGCCACGCAGTTCTTCCCGAGCCGCCACTCCCAGCTGGCGACGCTCGTCGCCTGGGCCTTCGCCTGTGCGCCCCTGCTCCTCGAGTACGCGGGAGCGATCCCGGTATTGACCATCTTCGACGGCCATCTCAAGGCGCAGACCTCCGGCGATCTCCGGGTGACCATGGGCTTCGTGGCGGGCATAGGAGGGAGCTACGGCGTGTGCTGGTACCTGGTGAGCAGGATCACCTCCAGCCTGAAGCGGCGCGAGCACCAGCTTCAGGAGGCCTTCGAGCTCCTGCAGCGCGTGGATCGGGAGAAGTCCCTGTACGTCCTGAGGGCGACCCACGAGCTGAAGTCGCCCATCACCGCCATCCAGGGCTACGCCTATACCTTGCGCGATGGCTACTACGGCCCCCTCCCCGAGAAGGCCCTCGAGGTGCTCGACCGGATTGGGGACCGCTGCGACCGGGTGACCGGGAAGATCACCGACATCATCCAGCTCTCCAGGCTGCGGACCCTGGTGCAGAGCCCGCGGGACCGCGTCGCGGTGGACCTGAGGGCCATGCTCGCCGTGGAGGCTCGGGAGGCTGCCCTGCAGGGGGAGCTGCGGCGCGTCGCGGTGGCCTTCGACTCTTCGGGGCCTCCGGTGCGGGTGGCTGGAGCCCAAGAGCTGCTCCACACGCTGTTTTCGAACCTCCTCAGGAACGCGGTTCAGTACTCCAGGGAGGGCGGGCAGGTGACAGTCTCCCTCGATCGCTCGCGCTCGGTGGCCGTGATCAAGGTCACTGATCAGGGCATCGGCATCCCAAAGGAGCACCTGGAAGAGGTCTTCGAGGAGCACTTCCGCAGCCCGAACGCCCTCACTCACCACCCTGGGGGCACAGGCCTCGGCCTGCCCATGGTCAAGGAGATCGTCCGTATCCACGATGGCCAGCTCAAGGTGGAGAGCGAGGAGGGACAGGGCGCGGCCTTCACCGTGACCCTGCCCCTGGCCGGGCCTGAAGACAACTAGGCGGTGGGTAGGAGGCCCTGCTACCAGACCACCGGGAGCTCAACCTCGGTGGCAGAGGCGCCGAAGCGCGGGAAGACCGCCTGCTTCATGATCCTGATGGCGCAGGCCTTGGTGCCCTGGGCCCCAGTGGCGCTGAGCACCTTGCCCGTGGCGCCAGCGATGGTGAGGGTGATGACCGCGCTCCCCTCCCGCCCGCAGGCCCGGCGCAGAGCAGGTTTCTGCTTGTCCAGCACTGCCTTGATCTGCTCGACGGTGAGCTTCGTGGGCTGACCGGCGGCCCCTGCGCCGCCGCCGCCCTGGCTCCCCTCGACGTAGCCGCCCAGCTCCTCGCGCTTGGGGTCTTCGTCCTTGTCCGGGATGTCCAGGGTGACCGGGCAGTGGCGGGAGAGGCCGACGGCGGCGGGTGGCGGGGCGGCGCCCTCGGCTTGGGCTGCGCAGGAGAGCGCGTCGCAGAGGCCTAGCACCCTCACGTTGGCTCTCGCTAGCTCGACGAAGCTGCGGCTCGACACGAATTGGGACAAGAGGTCGCCCTCGCCGCTGCCCAGGCGGGTGCAGGAGAGGTTGGATGGATAGGCGCGGAAGGAAGGGTCAAGGGCCGTAAGGCGCCTTATCATGCGCGAAAGTGCCTGCTCGGGGGTACCCGCGCCAG
>JAVEWA010000450.1:0-5867 GCA_034004785.1 Polyangia bacterium | reverse complement strand
GAAGGCCGCGAAAGCCGCCCGCTATGGCGCGCTCTCTCCAAAGAGCGCCGCAGAGCGCCGCAAGCCCTCGACCTGGGGAAGGGGTGGGTCCTCAGGGGGCCTTGGAGCCGGGAAGTGGGACCAGCTCGTAGGAGCGCTTCCCCAGGCCCAGGCGCTCGGCGTGGTCGAGGAGCCCCCGCCAGTCCCTGCCGTGGAGCGCTGTGAAGGCGTCCTTGTCGGCTCCGGGCTTGCCCTCCAGGGCCGAGCCCTTGAAGCGGGGTGCTCGGCTCACCAGGTCTGCCGCGGCGTTGTCGATGGCTACCGGATCCCTGGAGGCGAGCAGCCCGAGGTTCGGCACGAAGGGGGGATCGGACCAGTCGCAGCAGTCGCAGTCCGGCGTGACGTCCAGGAGGAAGCTCACGAAGATGGCCTTGCCCTGCTTGCCCTCGAGGGCGGCCCAGGCGTACTCGGCGGTCTTCTCGAGGAGCGGGGCCTGGGCCGTCTCCCATTGGATCGGGATGGCCTCCTCCGGGCAGACAGCGACGCACTCTCCGCAGCCGATGCAGCGGCTCTCGTCTATCTCGGCCTTGGCCTTTGCGTCCGGGCCTGGCTTCGGGGCGCCTCGCCCCTTCGGGCCGTAGGTGATGGCGTCCTCGGGGCAGACCCTGCCGCAGAGCCCGCAGCCGACGCAGCGCTCCTTGGCCACCTTCGGGCGGAGGTCCTGGTGAAGCTCGGCCTTGCCCGCCGGCGTGGCGCAGCCCATCCCGAGGTTCTTCAGGGCCCCGCCGAAGCCGAAGAGCATGTGGCCCTTGACGTGGGAGAGGACCACCAGGGCGTCCGACCAGCGGATGGCCGAGGCGATGCGGGCGCTCTTCACCCTGCTGCCGCCCGGGACGGGCACGTCCTGGGAGTCGTGGCCGAGGAGACCGTCGGCCACGATTAGCGGCGCTCCCATCGTCTCGCGGGTGTAGCCGTTCTGGGCGGCTGCCTCCAGGTTTCCGAGGGCGTCGTGCCGGGCCGCCCTGTAGAGCACGTTCGTGTCGGTCACGAAGGGCCTGCCCCCGGCGCCCTGCACGGCCTCCACTGCCTTGCGGGCGAAGACCGGGCGCAGGTAGTTCGGGTTGCCCAGCTCCCCCCAGTGGACCTTCACCGCCACCATGTCCCCTGGCGCCACCACCTCGCCGAGGCCAGCGGCCTCGAGCAGGCGGCCGACCTTGCCGGTGAGGGGCTTGCCTGGCTTAGCGTGGGCGTCCGTGAAGAAGACCTTGCTCATCGGGGCCGCTCCTTGTCTCGCTGGCGAGATGGCTCGAACGGGGTGAAGAGCGCCGAGCTACTCGATCTTGGCGTCGCGCATCCCGGCCTTCTGCGCGCCCGCGATCAGGGCGTCGATGAAGCGCGACTTCAGGGCCCGCTGCGCAAGGAGCCTCCTGGTCGGGTCCAGGTTCAGCACCGCCCCGAGCAAAGCGTGGGCCGCGCGGTGGCCCACCGAGTCGTCGGGCTCCACCAGGATCTCGTGGAGCTTGCCCTGCTCGAGGGCCATGGTGAGCACCCTGGCCACGGTGTTCTCCGGGGCGATGCGGCGCTCCTGCCTGCCGACCATCTTCAGGGAGTCGAAGCGGCAGGCCATCTGGCAGACTCCGCAGCCGATGCAGGCCTTGGGGTCAACCACCGCGAGGCGCTTGATGGTGCGGCCGTCCACCTGGCGCACCGACTCCACCATGTCTATAGCGTTCACCGGGCAGGCCTGGGCGCACTTCTTGCAACCGCGGCACTTCGAAGGAGTGGGCTCGGCCAGGAAGTTGGAGGCGAAGACGTTGGAGAAGAAGTCCCAGCGCTTGAAGCCGCCAAGCACCTCGCAGCAGCAGCCGCAGCAGTTGCAGATGAAGGTGGGGCGGCGCTGCACGTTGTCGCCCAGGTGCACCATGCCGGCCTCCCGGCTCCTCGCCAGGAGGTCCCGGGCCTCCTCGCGCTCGACGCGCCGCGCCATGCCGTGGCGCACCAGGTAGTCCACGCCGAGGCCCATGGAGAGGCAGGAGTCCTCCATGGGGAACCGCTGGCAGTCCTCGCCCATGTGGTGCTTGACGTGGCGGCAGTGACAGATGGCCACCCCGAAGCTCTTCTCCTCTTCGATCAGGTAGGTGGCGCGCTCCCAGTCCAAGACCTCGGTGAAGTCCTCTGGCAGGGCCTCCTCGTGGACCAGCGCCCGAAAGGGCGTGGTCTGGGTCCCCTCCTTGAACTGACTGAAGAAGGCCGGGTCGCCCAGCATGTACTCGTGGTAGAGGCGGGCCAGGTGCTTCTGGTCGAGGTCCTCCCTCACCCGCATCATGGAGAACTCGAAGAACCCGACGACGGTGGGGTTCAGCATGTAGCGCCGCTTGCCGCCGAGGAAGAGATCCAGCACCACCCCGCGGTCGCAGAGCCTGTCGAGCTTGTCCTGCAGCTCTCTTTCCGGGATCCTCAGGCGGCGCGAGAGGGCCCCCACGGTGGCGAACTTCATGGGGAAGCGCGCTGCCAGCTCCGCCTCCTCGGGGGTGAAGACGATCTTGAGGATCTCGTAGATGATCCCCTCGCCGGGCGCCCCAACGGACATTCGGTTCAGGCGCTCTTGCAGGCTCCGGTAGGCGTTCTTGGCTGTCAGGTGGCCCATGGTGCTTGCTCCCTTGCGAGCTGCTGCTCGGTTAGAGGCTGGATGCTGGATGCTGGATACTGGATGCTCTTCGCTGCTCTCGTTGCCCGTCGGCGTCGGTCAAGCTGGCCGAGGGGGGAGCGTAGCCGCCTTCCGGCGGCTGTGCCAGGGGGGAAAAGGCATCACGAGAGCTTTTCGGCCAGCAGCTCTCCCGCCCTCGTGGCCATGGCCATGATGGTGATCTGCGGGTTCACGCCGAGGGAGCTCGGGATCGCGCCCCCGTCGCAGATGAAAAGGCCCGGCAGGTCGTGTAGCTCGTGACTCGGGCCCACCACCGAGCGGCGCGGGTCCACGCCGAGCCGGGTGGTGCCGAGGGGGTGGTAGGCCGTGAGATCCAGGTCCCGCGGCTTGAAGGGGCTCCGCAGGAAGCGCTCCAGGTCTGCCTCGGACTCGAACAGCTCGAAGCCCCTGATGGGGAGGAATACCCTACGGGCCCCTCCCGCGAAGAAGACCCGCGTGAGGATCTCCACCCCGCGGCGAATGCGCTCGCGATCCTCGCGGTTCAGGAAGTAGGTGATGAGGGGCCTGCCCGCGGGGCCCTGGAAGACCTGGCCGTGGCTGGTGTCCTTGACGGCGAAGCCGAAGAGCACCATGTGGTCCATCCGGTCGGCGAAGCTCATGAACCTTGGGCCCACCTCGTGGGTGGAGGCCACCATCAGGTCTGGCGGCGCGGTGCCGCCTTCGAAAAGGAGCCTTTCATTGAAGAACCCCTCGATGGCGTAGCCCTGGGGAACGCTCCTGAAGCCGTCGGTGGGATGGTCCATCTCGGCGGCCATGCCCATGGCCGGATGGATCGTGAGGTTTCGGCCCACCTGCAGGCTCCGGTTCCCCAGGCGGTGTCTGAGCAGGAAGGGCGGCGTGAGAAGGGCTCCCATGGCGAGCACCGTGGCCCGGGATCGCAGGGTCAGCCTCGCTCCTCCGCGGGTGCGGGCGATGATCCCGGCGGCGCGTCCCTCGTCGATGAGCACGGCCTCGGCCGTGGTACGGGTGTAGAGAAAGGCGTTGGCCCTCAAGGCCGCCGGGATGAAGGAGACGTTGGTGCTCTTCTTGGCGTCCGTCGGGCAGCCGAAGGCGCATCGGGCCTGGGCGTCGCACCCGGGCGCGTTTCGCGGCAGGGGGCCGTGGGCGAGGCCGAGGGCGTCGCAGCCCTTGGCGATGACCCTGCCCACGTCGCCGATGTGCTTCGCCTCGCTCGGGCCCACCTCCAGGAACTCCTGCACCCTCTCGACGTAGGGCAGGAAGCGCTCGGGCGAGAAGTGGGACAGGCCATGCTCCCGCTCCCAGCTCCTGAGCACCTCTGCCGGCGGCGGCAGACAAGTGCCCGAGTTGATCACGGTGGTGCCCCCCACGGCCCGTCCGATGGGCACGATGATGGGCACGTTGCCGAGCGCCATCACCCCGCCGAGGTCGCGGTACATGAGGCGCTGCATGGCGATGGTGTTGCCCGTGAAGTGGCGGCGGTCGTAGTAGGCCCCCTCCTCCAGGATCACCACCGCCAGCCCGGCCTCTGCGAGGGTCTTGGCCGCGGCCGCCCCCCCCGCGCCGCTCCCCACCACCACCACGTCGCACTCCAGCTCCTCGTCACTCGTGACCTCGCCCCCGTCCATTATCAGCTCGGTCCACCTGGGGACCTCGAAGCTCACGGGCGGCTCCACCTGGAACGTCGCCCCCAGGGCGGCGTAAACGGCCGGGTCGTGGAAGTGGGCCGCCTTCAGGGTGGCGGTGACGACCCTCAGGAGCTGCCGCTCTGGAAAGGAGCCGTTTACCAGACCCTCTAGCGCCCGCAGCCTCGCCTCGTCGGACATGGCCGACAGGGGCCTGAGCGAGCGAGGCAGCGTGTGGAGCTCGAGCAGCCACAGGGCTGCCTTGAAGCCGCCCTGGAAGAGGGGCGGCACGACCGAGAGGAACTCCTCCACCTGCTCCACGGTGCGAGCCCCGGCGCGGGGCAGCTTCTCGCTGCCCGGGACCGTCGTCTCGGCGATCGTCGCGAGGATTTTTCGCTCCCTCGGGGAGAAGATCGGGTTCATGGTCGCCTGTCACCTTCCCGTCTTGGTCCGACCACTGTTTTTATCCCAACGGATCGCCCATGGATACCTAGATGTTTCGGCGGGCCCGGCGCCGGCGGGCCCAAGGTGCGCGCCGAGTGGGCCACTGCTGCGCCGCGGAGGCCATGTCTTCGGGCTGTGGAAGCCATCGTCTTTGGTTATTATCAACCGGCCTGCCAGTCGAGGCTCGATTCCCTGCACGGCGCGAGGGCTGACAGAGCAAACGGTCAGGTGCGGCGCCGCCGCCGCGCCTGGGTCAGGAGGCGATTCGTGAGCGAAGATTCGAAAGGACGCATTGTGATCGTCGGAGGAGACGCCGCGGGCATGAGCGCGGCGAGCGTGGCCAGGAGGATCGCTCCGAAGCTGGAGATAGCGGTGCTGGAGGCCGGGCAGCACATCAGCTTTGCGGCCTGCGGCATGCCCCTTCTCTTCTCGGGGGAGCTGGAGGAGCCCTCGCGCCTCGTGGCGGTGACGCCCGAGGCAGCGCGATCGGAGCGGCGCTTGGATCTGCGCCTCGGACATCGGGTGCGGCGCATCGACCTCCAAGGGCGCAGGGTGCTCGGCGAGAGGGTGGATGGGAGCGAGGCCTTCGAGCTCGGCTTCGATCGGTTGATCATCGCGACCGGCGCCCGCCCGCTGGTTCCGCCCGTGCCAGGCGTGGATCGTCCGGGGGTCTTCGCCCTTCGGCACCTGGATCATGGCGTCGCCCTCGAGAGGTACCTGCGGCAGGAGCGTCCCGGGCGGGCAGTGGTGGCGGGCGCTGGCTACGTGGGCCTCGACCTGGCCGAGGCCCTGCGTAAAAGGGGCCTCTCGGTGACCCTGCTCGCTCGCGGCGACGGCCCGCTCCTCGGCCTGGAGCCGGAGCTCTCTGCCATGGTGGAGGAGGCCCTCGCGCGGGCAGGGGCGGTGCTCCTTCGGGGCGCGCCTCTCTACGACGTGCGGGGCGGGTCCGCGCGAGGCGCGGGCGTTGTGGGCGGGGGCGGGGGCGTGGGTGGGAGTGGGGGCAGTGCCGGGGGCGGCGCGTTCGGCGTGGGCGTCGGGGGCGGGGATCCTGGGCGGATCTCGGGCGTCCACGCCGGTGGAGAGGTGCTGCCCGCGGTGCTCCTCGTGCTCGCCCTGGGCGTGAGGCCCGCCAGCGGCCTCGGAGAGCAGGCGGG
>JAVEWA010000449.1:0-5868 GCA_034004785.1 Polyangia bacterium | reverse complement strand
GGTAGGAGAGGTGCTTCTGCCCGTGCCACTCCTCGAGGGGCAGATCGGTGCGCAGGGTCCCCTTGGCCTCGTGCTCCCTGTAGAGGGTGGTCACGGGCAGGGGGGTGAGGAGCATGAACTGGACGAAGTCGGCCTCGAGGCCCACCATGAAGTCGATCTCGCGCTGGATGTTCGCACCGGTGTGATGCTCGGAGCAGAGGATCCCCGAGGCCAGCACGATGATGCCCCTCGAGCGCAGGTCGGCCACGAGGCGCCGGGCGTCCACTCCCTCGTTCTTCTCGTAGTTCCCCTGTCTGGTCGAGGACTCCACGCCGATCCACAGGAAGGTCACGCCGAGGCGCTCGAGGTTGTCGAGGCCGAAGCGGAGGATCGTCTCCGCCGAGGAGAACAGGTGGAAGGTGAAGAACCTCTCGTGCCGCTCCATCTCGGCGACGAGGTCCATGGCTCGGTCGCGGTCCTTGAGGAAGTTCTCGTCCTGCACGAAGAACTCGTTCGTGCCCGTCTCGTCCGCGATCCGGCTGGCCACCTGGAAGAGCTCCCGTCCCGTGGAGAGGAAGGGCGTGTAGGCGCGGCCGAAGAAGTGCGAGGTGCAGCAGAAGCGGCAGCCGTTCACGCAGCCCACCCCGGGCACCAAGAGATTCGCGGGCTTTCCGGGCAGGGGGATGCCGAGGATGCTGGCGCGCTCGCTGGAGGGCAGGGTGGGGTGATGGATGGGCGCGCCGGGATCCTGGCCGAGGTGGGCCCGCAGCCACCGGATACCCTCGCCCCGCACGACGTGGTCGCAGTCTATCGCGGTCTCCACGCCGTCGATGGCGGCGCCGTGGCCTCCGAGCACTATCTCCGAGCCCGGCGCCAGGAGCCGGGTGACCCGGGCCATCTCCCGCGCCTTGGAGAAGTTGGGTGCGATGAAGGAGATGCCCACCATGTCGTAGCCCTTCCGTACCTCCTTCTCGAACTGCCGGCGGGAGGGGAAGTCCAGCACGGTCACCTCGGCGTCCACGTTCGCGGCCAGGAAGTACAGGCCGAAGGATCGGTGGTGGAACCGGAAGGAAGCGAGGTCCTGCCCTCGGGTCACCTGGTTGTGGAAGAGCTCCATGATGTTCTCTTTGCGGCCGAACTCGTCATCCACTCCGAATGGTCCGAAGACCCCGCTCAGGAGGATCCTGGCCTTGCGATTCCCGGGGAGGGTGAGCCGCGGTGTGCCTTGGCCTGGCGCTGATGGCGCGAGCCGTGGCGAAGCGGCCAGGAGCGCTGGAGGCGCGGCGATGTTCGTGCTGCCGAGGGCGTCGCTGTGGAGCATTCAATCCTCCTGACCCCGTTCTGGGGGGCGGGGCTGTCCTTTGTCTTCCCTGCGGGCCCGAAGGGCCCCAAGAAGCACAGCGTACCTATCGCAGATCACGGTTTGGTCACGGGCCAGGAGAGAAGTGAAAAACGGAACAGGACGCAATCCCGAAGGATTTTGGGCATCGGACCCGTCTGGGGTATTATGGAGCCTCACTTTTCGAGGGGCCGCCATGATCCAGCAGAAGATCGAAGCCCTCGTGCAGCGATACCTCCGCGAGGAGTTCGGGCGCCTCTTGCAGTACAGGGGCCTGGCGCCCACGCGCCGGGCGGCGGGGATCCTGTGGCGCGCGGACGTCGTCTGCCCCACGCCAGAGGGCGAGATCCCGGTGGGACGAATCGGCGTGGACGAGAGCGGGCGCTTCGTGGAGAAGGTCGTCGTTGGCGATCTGCTCAAGGCGCTCAGGGAGTTCGTGCACGTGGAGGAGGGGCAGAGCATCGTGGAGGAGGCTCCGCCGAACCCGCTCGCGGACGCCTTCGCGGAGCTGGCCGCGGAGGAGCAGGGGGATGAGCTCCTCGGGGACGACTTCGGGTTCCTCATCGGGGAGACCTACGACGAGCTGCGCGGACAGGTGGACTCGGCCCTCGCTCTGGGGACCCCGACCGGGCTTCGCCAGGCCTTGCAGCTCCTGCCGCGGCTGCTCTCCTATCCCGACACCCGGGGAGACACCCTCGCCGAGATGGCCTCCCTGGAGTTTCAGGCCGGGGATCGAGAGATGGCGCTCAACTACCTGGAGGCCGCCACCAGGGAGTACGCGGATCGGTCCAACCTGGAGGGCCTGGAGCGCCTGGCAGCCCTGACCTTGTCGATCCTCGGCGAGGCTGGCTATGCCACGAGCCTCAGCCGTCAGCTCCTGGCGCAGCTCAAGGCGCAGCTCGCGCCGGTCTCGGACCTCTTCTCGACGGGCTACTTCCACCCCCTGGACGAGGAGGGCAGGGGCGTCCTCCGAGGCGCCGTGCGTGAGCTGACCCTCGCCCCGGGCGAGAACCTCATGAGGGAGGGCGAGGAGGCCAGGCACGTCTATGTCATCTCCAGCGGGCAGTTCAGCGTGCTCCTGGAGGCCGAGGACGGCAGCTCGAGGCCCATCCGCTGCCTCTTTCCCGGAGAGCTGGTGGGCGAGGCGGCGGTGATGCCGGGCGGGAGCCCCTTCCGCACCGCAACGGTGCGCGCGGACCGGGTGAGCACGGTCTGGGAGCTGGACGGCCCGACCCTCCTCGGGCTCATCGAGCGCAGCCCGACCCTGGCCGAGGCCATCAGAACGGCCAGGGAGATGCGGCGGGTCCACTCCTTCTTCTCGATGCACGAGACCATGGGCCAGCTCGACGTGCGGGTGCGAGACGAGCTCATGGCATGCATCACGCGCATCGCCAGGCACCCCGCCGGGGAGGTGCTCGTGAAGGAGGAGGAGCTGCCGCCGCTCGCGGTGCTGGTGGCCGCGGGCCGCGTGGAGCACATCGTGCAGGGCAAGGTGACCCGGGTCTATGGCCCCGACACCTTCGCCGCCCTCAGGGACACCATAATGGAGCTCACCTCCGAGGGCCGCTACGTGGTGGCCGAGGACTCCACCCTGGTGGAGTTCGATCCAGTGCGGCTCAGGGCGCTCTGCCAGGGCGCCTCCGCGGCGGTGGTGGCGGTGATGGAGCGCCTGGAGTAGCCCGCTCACAACGCACATCCACCTCGGAGATCCCAATGACGCCAGCTAGCGGATCAGGCGCGGGAGCCATGACTCCGCTCGAGGGCCGCGAGGCCCTGGAGGAGCGCCTCGGCCTGCTCTCGGAGTGGCTCGAGGAGCACAGAGCCCTGTGGACTCACCGCCCCTTTGTGGAGATGCCGGCGCCCTGGGAGCAAGAGATGCCCGGCCTGGCGAGGTGGCTGCGGGCGCTGCCCGAGGCGACGGTGGACGCCATGGAGAACGACCCGTCTTTCCTTCCCCCGGACGCCCCAGCCGAGATCACGCGCCTGCGGGAGGAGGCCGCGCCCCTCGTGGACCTGCCCGTCGCAGCGGGGTCAAGGCCCCCAGGCCTCGAAGATCCGCGCCTCAAGGTCTTCGTGAAGGGGCGAAAGTGGAGTCAGGTAGTGGCATTCAGCTCGGCGGTGCTGGCCGCCCTCCCCGAGGGCGTGGTGCGCCTAGTGGACTTCTGCGCGGGCTACGGCCACCTCGGCAGGAGCCTGGCGGCCGTGACTGGCCTGGAGACGGTGCTCGTGGAGCGGGACCCGCTCCTGTGCGAGGAGGGCAGGCGCCTGGCCGATCGTCTCGGAGTCCCCTACCGCTACGTGGAGGCCGAGGCCCGGAGCCCCCAGGCCGCGGAGCCGCTTGGTGAGGGCACAGCGGCAATGGGCCTGCACGCCTGCGGCGAGCTCGCCGACGCCCTTATCGAGCAGGGGATCTTGCGGGGCGTGACCTTCCTCGGGGCCGCGTTCTGCTGCTACCACCAGGTGGAGGATCGGCCCCTGTACCGGCCCCGCTCCGTGGCGGCCCGGGCGCTGGATCTCAGGCTGGAGCCCCACCTGCTGAGGCTGCCCCTTTACGACGAGGTCGTGTCCCATCCCAGGGTGCAGCGGGCCCGGAGGAGGGAGATGGCCTTCAGGGCGGGCCTCGACCTCCTCGCCCGGGAGGCCTCGGGCGAGGATCGATACCACTCCCTCGGGAACCTCTCCGTGGCTGAGCTCAGGGGCTCCTTCGCCGACTTCTGCGCGACAATGTCCCGTCGCACCGGCTGGGTCCTGCCCGGTCGCTTCGATCCGGGAGCAGCCGAGCGGGCCGGCTGGGAGCGGGCTCGGCAAGCCAGGGCCCTCGGCTCGGTGCGGGGCGCCTTCCGACGGCCCCTCGAGCTCTGGCTGGTGCTCGACCGGGCGCTCTGGCTCGTCGAAGGGGGCAGGGGTGCCCGGGTGCAGACCTTCTGCCCGCGCGAGGTCACCCCTCGGAACCTGCTCGTGACGAGCCGGCTTGTGGGCCAGGGCCTCTCTCCCACTCAGGTCCCGAGGGCGGGGCCTTTGTTGCCTCTGAGGGCCGCGGCAAAGGCGCCCACGAGGGCCACTGCCCCCGCCGCCAAGAGCGCCACTCGCAGGGCCTTGAAGTCGGTCGGGGTCCAGCCGAGGCCGGAGCTGCCCCCCATCGCCGCATAGACCGAGGTGCCCAGGGTCACGCCGAGGAGCATGCCGATGATCCGCGCCTCGGCCAGGATCCCTCCCGCCGTGCCCTGGAGCCGCTTCGGGGCCGACCCCATGAGGGCGCTCGAGTTCGGGGAGATGAAGATCCCGGTGCCCAGCCCCACCAGGCCGAGGTAGAGGGCGATGGTCCCGTCGCCCGAGCTCGAGTCGAGCAGCGAGCAGAGCAGCATCCCGCCCCCCATGGTTCCTAGCCCGCCCACGGCCAGGGCCCTGCTCCCGATGCGGTCGGAGAGCCAGCCAGAAGGCGAGGCCACCAGCGCCATGGCCGCGGGCTGCACCGCCAGGAGCAGGCCGGCGCGGGACATGGAGAAGCCGCGCCCCTCCTCCAGGTAGAAGGGCAGGAGGATGATCAGGACGAAGAGGGCCACGTAGTTCGCCACCGCGGAGAGCACCGCCCCCACGAAGAGGCGGGAGCCGAAGAGGCCGAGGTCCAGCAGGGGCGAGGCCCTGCGGCGCTGCGTCAGCAGGAAGACCGTCAGCCCGGCGCAGCCCGCCAGGCCGGTTGCCAGGGTCACCGGGCTCGACCAGCCCCAGACGTTGCCCTCCGACAGGGCGAGCAGGAGCAAGGGCAGGCCAGAGACAAGGGTCAGCGCGCCTCGCCAGTCGAAGGCCATGGCCCCCTCTGGCCGGGGCCGCCTGGGCAGCAGGGCGAAGCCCATGGCGGCAACGACCAGGGAGACAGGGACGTTGACGAAGAAGGTCCACCTCCAGCCCCCCAGCTCCACAAGGGCGCCGCCAACTGGCGGGCCAAAGGTCAGGCCGACGTAGGTGGCTGTCGAGAGCACCCCCAGGGCGCGGCCCCGGTGGGATCCAGGCACCGAGGTGGTGAGCAGGGCCGGGCCCGAGGCCATGAGCATCGCGCTCCCCACCCCTTGCAGGACGCGCATGGCGAGCAGGGAGGCGAAGCCGGGCGCCAGGCCGCAGCCCAGGGAGGCCAGGCCGAAAAGGACGAAGCCCCAGAGATAGAGCCTGCGGTGCCCGAGAAGGTCCCCGAGGCGCCCGGCCACCAGGAGGAGCACCCCCACGGTCAGCAGGAAGGCCTGCACGACCCAGCGGGTCTCGGAAAGGGGCACCCCGTGCTCCCTGCCGAGGCTCGGCAGGCCGAGGTTGATGGTGGAGCCCGCCAGGGCAGACAGCAGGGTGCCGAGGCCCACAACCACCATGGTGGCCCTCGAGGAGCTCTCGTGGGGAGGCGGGGCAGGGGAAGCTGTGACCGGGGGAATGGTCATGGGGAGCTACTGCTTCACGTCCAGCGTCTGCTTCACTTCCAGCTACGGCTTTACGTCCTGGGCGGCGGCGTGGATCCCTCGGTCAGTCAGGGCCACGAAGCGCAGGGTGCCCGGCCCCTCGGGCCG
>JAVEWA010000016.1:0-28595 GCA_034004785.1 Polyangia bacterium | reverse complement strand
CTTGGGCGCGACGGGTCAGCCCCGGCCCTTGGGACCTGACGGATCAGCCGGAGCAGCCACCTCCGCACGAGCAGGCTCCACTGCCTCTGCGGGAAACTGGTGCCCCTTGTCCCGCTTCACGCGCATGTAGCCAAGGTTGTGCTCACCAAAGCCCACCACCAGAGGGACCCGCTCGGTGATCTCGATGCCGCCTCTCTGGAGATCCTCCACCTTGAGGGGGTTGTTGGTGAGGAGCCGGATCCTCGGAGAGGAGGGGCGCAAGTAGTGGAGCACCACGGCGGCGTCGGAGAAGTCTCTCGAGTCTTCCGGCAGGCCGAGGGCCGTGTTGGCCTGGTAGGTGTCCTGCCCCATGTCCTGAAGGAGATAGGTCGCGGCCTTGGCCCACAGACCTATGCCGCGGCCCTCGTGGCTGGACATGTACACAAGGGCTCCTGCGCCCTCCTGGACGATCAAGCTCATCGCCGCGTGGAGCTGCGGGCCGCACTCGCAGCGGCGCGAGCCGAACACGTCCGAGGTCACGCAGGAGGAGTGTACCCGCACGAGCGGGGCCTCTCGGCTGGCGAAGGCCTCTTCGCCGTGCACCAGCACGGAGCTCACATGCATGAAGGTCGAAAGGAGAGGAACCAGGTCGCGCCTCTCGTCCCGTCGAACCCTGGAGGAGACCTCCTCGATTAGCCCAAGCTCGGCGTGACGCACAAAGGCGTACCACTGGAAGAGCGCCTCTTCGCTCCCTGGATCCCCGAGGCTCAGGGGGAGGGGGACTGGCCCGAGGAGCGAGAGGTGACGGACCGTTTCGGCGCCCTCGGGGAGGGGCCGGCCCGTCCTGTCGAGGTGCACGAGCTTCTTCTTGTATATGAGCAGATCTACGATGGATGGGTCGATATAGCTGAACATGAGATAGTCCGCCGGGGTGCGCGCCGATCGCACCTACGAAGCCTGCTGGCCCCGAGCCCGAGCACGAAGCCTGCCGAGCCCACGCCCGCGCTCGAGCACGAGCCCACGCCCGAGCCCGAGCCCGCGCTCAAGCACGAGCTCGAGCAAGAGCCCACGCCCATATGCCATCGCTGCCGTCACCTCAAAGCCCATCACTTCACGACCAGGTTCACGAGCGGGGTCTTGCCTTGCCGCGCAGGCACGAAGACCTCCTTGACGAGGGTCTTGCCCGCAAGGAACTCTTGCACGTGCGGGTCGGCCTTGGCGAGGGCGAGGGCTTCCTCCTTGTCCACCTGTGCCCGGACCATCAGCCGGGCCCTCACCTTGCTCGAGACCTGCACGACGAGCTCCATCTCCGGATCCGCCGCCAGCGTCTCGTCGTATGAAGGCCAGGGTTCATAGGCGATGGTCTCGGTGTGGCCGAGCTTCTCCCAGAGCTCCTCGGCCAGGTGCGGCGCGAAGGGCGACAGCAGAAGGACATAGGTATCGAGGGCCGAGCGGGGCCGCTCGGCAAGGGCGGTCAGCCCTGTCACGCACTCCATGAGCCTGGCGATCGCGGTGTTGAACCTCATCTGATCGAGGTCGTGGGTGACCGCCTTGATCGTCTTGTGCAGGAGCCGCTCCACGGACTCGGATTGAGGAGAGTCCATCACCGCGCCGAGGAGTCCTCCCTCGGCGTCGCAGATCAAGCGCCAGCTCCGCTCGAGCCACCGCCTCACGCCCACGACGTCCCTGGTGCTCCAGGGCTTGACCACCTCGAGGGGCCCCATGAACATCTCGTAGCACCGGAAAGCGTCGGCGCCGTGCTCGCGGATGATCTCGTCGGGGTTGACGACGTTGCCCCGGCTCTTGGACATCTTCTCCCTATCCTCGCCGAGGATCAGCCCCTGGTTCACGAGCCGCATGAAGGGCTCGGGCGTGGAGACGAGGCCGCAGTCGAAGAGCACCTTGTGCCAGAACCTCGCATAGAGCAGGTGAAGCACTGCGTGCTCGGCCCCGCCCACGTAGAGGTCCACGGGCATCCAGTAGCGCTCCTTCTCGGGATCCCATGGAGCCTCGGTGTTGGTGGGATCGATGAAGCGCAGGTAGTACCAGCAGGAGCCCGCCCACTGGGGCATGGTGTTGGTCTCGCGCCGGGCAGGAGCGCCGGTCCTCGGGTCCTTGGTTTCGACCCACCAGGGAGCGTTCACAAGAGGGCTCTCGCCCGTCTCGGCGGGCTGTATCCGCTCGACCTCCGGGAGGGTGAGAGGAAGGACATCTTCAGGGAGGGCCGTGACCGTGCCGTCCTCGAGGTGCAGGAGCGGAAAGGGCTCCCCCCAGTAGCGCTGGCGGGAGAAGACCCAGTCCCTCAGCTTGTAGTTCACCGCGGCCTTGCCAAGCCCCCGCTCCGCAAGCCAGGCGGTCACCTTGGCGATCCCCTCGGGCACTCCGAGGCCATCTATCAGGGGGGAGTTCACGTGGAGGCCGTCTCCCACGTAGGCCTCCTTGGTCACGTCGCCTCCCGAAACCACCTCGATGATCGGCAGACCGAACTTGGTGGCGAACTCCCAGTCGCGCTCGTCGTGGGCTGGCACCGCCATGATGGCCCCGGTGCCGTAGGAGATCAGCACGTAGTCGGCCACCCAGACCGGGATCCTCTCTCCGTTCACCGGGTTCAAGGCGAAGGCGCCCGTGAAGACCCCTGTCTTGTCTTTCGCGAGGTCGGTGCGCTCGAGATCGCTCTTGCGGCGTGCGGCCTGCACGTAGGCCTCCACCTCGGCTCGCTGGGCATCGGTGGTGAGGCGCCCGACAAGAGGATGCTCGGGCGAAAGGACCATGTAGGTAGCGCCCCACAGCGTGTCGGGGCGGGTCGTATAGACCCGGATCACTTCGCCCAGCTCAGGGAGGGCGAAGTCCACGTCCGCCCCCTCGCTCTTGCCGATCCAATCCCGCTGCATCTGCTTGATGCCCTCGGGCCAGTCGAGGAGCTCGAGGTCGCCGAGGAGTCGCTCGGCGTAGGTGGTGATGCGGAGCATCCACTGGCGCAGGGGGCGCTTCTCCACCACGCTGCCGCAACGCTCGCAAGAGCCGTCCTTCACCTCCTCGTTGGCAAGCCCTGTCCGGCAGGAGAGACACCAGTTTATGGGCATCTCCTCCTCGTAGGCCAGGCCCTTCTCGAAGAGCTTGAGGAAGATCCACTGGGTCCAGCGGTAGTACTCCGGCGCGCTCGTGTTGATCTCGCGGTCCCAGTCGTAGGAGAAACCGAGGGACTGGATCTGACGGCGGAAGTTCTCCACATTCCGGCGCGTCGCCTCGGCTGGGTGGATGCCCGTCTTGATGGCGTAGTTCTCCGTGGGCAGACCGAAGGCGTCCCACCCCATGGGGTGGAGGACATTGAAACCCCTCATGCGCTTGTAGCGGCACACGATGTCCGTGGCGGTGTAGCCCTCTGGGTGCCCCACATGGAGCCCTGCCCCGGAAGGGTAGGGGAACATGTCGAGCACGTAGTACTTGGGCTTGGGGGAGCCGTCCTCGGCCCGGAAGGTCTTCTCCATGAGCCAGCGGCGCTGCCACTTGGCGTCAATGGTGCTGTGTTCGTAGGTCATCTGGATTGTCCGGAGGAGGACCGCTTCCGAAGGTCCTCGTCGAGGTCGCTGTTTGACTCCTGGAGCGCCCTTTGGCGATCATTCGGCCGCATGGCGACATGCCAGAAGACGGGAAGGCCCTACCCGAAGGAGCCGGGCGAAGACCAGCTCGGATCAGTGTGAGGACGGAAACTCCCGATCCATTATCATGTCCTCCATCTTGCGCCAGAGCTCCGCCATGTAGTTGGACATGATGTATACGTCGTGCTTCTTGCCCGTCAAGTCCGTGGCGTGATCCCTCAGGACAGCCTCCTCGGTGAAGCCAAGGTTCTTGAGCAGAGCGCGCAGGCGGATCTGATCGTCCAGGACCTGGTAGGTGAGCTTGTCGAGCCCTTGGGCCGCGGCGATCTCCACTATCTCCCTGATGAGCATGCCCCCGAGGTCGGGGGGGGCCTTCTCGTGGTTCAGGCAGTACCGTATCTCCCCCACGTGGCGAGCCCATCCATGATGCAGGATCCGTAGGGTCACCTCCCCCACGATCTCCTTGGGCTCGGCTCCCGGAACGACGGCGCCGAGGAGGATCAGCCCCCCGAGCTCTATCTCCTCGAGGAACCTCTTCAGGATCTTCCTGTTGGTGTTGTCCTGGCGCAGCCTGAGGCGGACCTCCGGCGACAGGCTGCGATAGAAACCGAGGAGCGCGTCCTCGTCGCAGGCCGACAGCGGCTCGAGGAGCAGTCTCCGATCTTCCTTCAGCTCGAGGAGCTTTGGATAGTCGCCACCGCTCAAATTCTCGAAGTTCACTTTCATGGTCTAGGCCCTCGCGAAGTGCTCCCTACCATAATCGAACCCCAGATCAAAGGCGCGTCCGTTGAGCTGCTCCGTCCCCTTTGGCACCGACTGTAGCACGGCCTTGCGGGCGGCGTCCCCGCCGATCTCGTCGGCTACCCAGGCGATGAAGCCCACCATGACGATGTTGGTGACGATCCTGCGCCTGAGGGACTCGGCGAGCGCGGTCGCAGGCACTCCGAACCGTGGCATGTCCGATGGCACTGAAGAGATGTCCACGAGGTCGCTCTCGTAGATCAACCTGCCCGAAGGCTTGAGGCTTCCGATGTAGGTGCCGAGGCCCTCCTGGCTCATGGCCACCAGGAGATCGGGGCTGCGGACATAGGGGTAGAGGATCTTCTCCTCGGAGAGCACGAGCTGAGCGCTGCAAGCGCCGCCCCGAGCCTCCGGACCGAAGCTCTGGACCAGCGTCGCATGCTTGTTCTGGACTATGGAGACGGCCCGGCCCAGGATCATCGCCGCCAGGATAACTCCCTGGCCGCCAAATCCCGCGATGCGGACTTCAAAGGAACTTCCGAGGTCCATTCGTTTTCTCCCGTTTCTCCCGATCCTCCCACTGCTCACCCTGGGCTTCGGGGCCCTGGGGAGGCCTGGGGCGGCTAATCCTCGGGCTCCACCATGGTGGCAGGGCCATAGGGCTTGAAGCGATCGGGGCCCAGGGCCTTTCGCATCGCGTCGTTATAGACGCTTAGGAACGCAGGCCGCGGTCGGTCCTTGAACTTCCCGATTACGATTGGCCCCTTCTCGAGGTCCACGTAGGCCGATGAGGTGGACTCGCCGTCGCGCCTGACCGCCTTCTCCTTGAAGAGGCGCTGCATGTCCAGACCCTCGCCGAGGCGGTTCCGCCGGGCGAAGAGAGTGGGGCAGGGCGAGAGCACCTCCACGAAGGAGAAGCCGTCCTTCAGGAGGGCCTCCTTCATGCAGTTCACGAGCGGCCTCACGTGGAAGGTCGTGAAGCGCGCCACGTATGAGGCCCCGGCAGAGTCGGCCAGATGGGCCAAGTTGAATGGGGGCTCGAGGTTCCCGTAGGGCGTGGTGGTAGCGGTGGTCAGCTCCGGGGAGGTGGGCGCCACCTGGCCTCCCGTCATGCCGTAGGTGAAGTTGTTTATGCAGATCACCGTGATGTTCAGGTTCCGTCGCGCGGCGTGGATGAAGTGGTTGCCGCCGATGGCGATGAGATCCCCGTCGCCGGAGAAGACCACCACGTTCAGCTCCGGATCGGCCAGCTTCAGGCCGGTGGCAAAGGGGATGGCCCGGCCGTGGGTGGTGTGGAAGGAATCCAGGCGGACGTAGCCAGCCACCCTTCCGGTGCAGCCTATGCCAGAGACGATGGCCAGCTTCTCCCGCGGGATTCCAGAGGCCTCGACCGCTCTTACGAAGCAGTTCAAGGCCGTGCCAATGCCGCAGCCCGGGCACCAGATGTGGGGCATGCGGTCCATCCGGAGCCAGTCCTCCATCTGGCCGTTGACTGGCTGGGAGAAGACTTCTTTCGAGTCGGTGGTCATCGCCTCACCTCCTCGATGGCCTCGAGGATCACCTTGGGTTCGTGCACCGTGCCTCCCGCGTGGGACACGCGGCGGACCGTGGCCCGCCCCGAGACCACGCGCTCAACCTCCAGCACGACCTGCCCGAGGTTCAGCTCGGGCACGACCACGTGCTCTATTGTCCCCTGATCGAGGAGGTCCCTTATGAGCTGCTCAGGGAAGGGCCACACGGTGAGGAGCCTCAGGTGCCCGACCTTCAGCCCGCCGGCGCGGGCCTCGAGGATCGCCCGCTCGGCCACCCTGGAGGTGATGCCGTAGCTCACCACCAGCACCTGGGCACCCTCTAGATGAGAGGACTCGACCATCCTCAGGGGGCCGTCGGCGTCGCGATCCACCTTCTCCTTGAGCCGCCGGATGAGCCGGTCCTGCTCCATGGCGTTCATCGCAGGGTAGCCTCGCTCGTCGTGGGTCAGGCCGGTCACGTGGAAGTAGTAGCCCTTGCCGGCAGGGGCCATGTCCGGCACCAGGCTGCCTTGCTCACATTCGTAGGCCTTGTAGTCCGACGGCGGTTTCCGGGTGTAGCGCCGCGGCCGCACCTCTATCTGCTCCGCCGGGGGGATTACCACCTTCTCGAGCATGTGCCCCACGGCCTCATCGAGCATGAGAAGCACCGGCGTCCTGTAGTCTTCCGCCAGGTTGAAGGCGACCACCGTGAGGTCGAAGGCCTCTTGCGGGGAGTTGGGACACAGGGCGATCATGGGGTAGTCCCCGTGAGAGCCCCATCGCGCCTGCATCATGTCGGCCTGGCCAGGCAGGGTGGGCAGCCCAGTGGAGGGTCCCCCGCGCTGCACGTTCACCCAGACGGAAGGGGTCTCGGTGATGGCGGCGTAGCCAATGTGCTCCTGCATGAGCGAGATTCCCGGCCCCGAGGAGACAGTCATCGACTTCACGCCGCCCCAGGCCGCGCCGATTATTGCGATCGACGAGGCGAGCTCGTCCTCCATCTGCACAAACATGCCTCCCACTAACGGAAAGCGGGAGGCGAGCCGCTCCACCACCTCGGTGGAAGGGGTTATGGGGTAGCCCGCGCTGAACCGGCAGCCGGCCGCGATGGCTCCTTCGGCGCAGGCCACATCGCCGTCGATGAAGTGGGTGCCTGTCAGAACGCTTCCTTCGGCTGAGTGCATCGCGATCCTCGCCTGGGTGACTGGGGAAATGAGCGACTAACTACTAGGGCTCTCGAACGCCGTGGATGGCGAAGTCCGGGCACAGCATCCCACAGAGATCGCATCCCTTGCACAGAGCTTGATCCATCACCAAGGGGAAGTGATAGCCCTTGCGATTGAATCCGCTGGAAAGCTTGAGGTTTCTCGCAGGACAGAAGGCCACGCAGAAACCGCAACCCTTGCAGCGCTCCGGATTGATCAAGGTAATCCCGTGTCTCTTGGCATTGCCACTAGGATTCTTGGCACCGCTCTCGTCGTCTGGCATCGCAAAGTCCTCCGGCCAACGGGCCGGGCGTCAGCCTGTGAGATGGCCGTGAAGGCCCCGCCTGTCAACCCCGACCGTCATGGGATCTCGCATAATAAAGGCTGGAATCACCGGCGT
The DNA here is from genome assembly GCA_034004785.1 of Polyangia bacterium. Lineage (GTDB taxonomy): Bacteria > Myxococcota_A > Polyangia > HGW-17 > JAJRWW01 > JAVEWA01. Next base: position 21,160 of record JAVEWA010000016.1, on the reverse strand, counting down.
CGTTTGCGCCCCTTGCTCTTCTTTGCATCCGTGATGGGAGCCTTCTCCTCCTTTGGAGGCTGGGATGGCTCACTTGGCGCCGCATCCTCTTGCCTCCGACCTATCCATGCCAGGATCGCCGCCCCCCCTAGGAGCAGGGCCCCCTGCCAATAGAAGCCGAAGAAGATCCAGAGGCATCCGAGCGCCGCCGTGATCCCTGCCGCCCAGAAGGCGTCTCTACGGTGACGAGGTGCGGCTTCGCTCTCCATTCATGTTCCCTGCCCCCATTGCCAGAAAAAAAGGGGCGCAATCAAGAACGGAAGTTACCTTTTCCCCTCAGGAGTTCAAGGGAAATCACTAGTAGCCGAAGCTGGCCAGACCGGCGGAAGGGCGCCGGGGGAAAGCCAGGGCAGGGGAGTGACAGGCCGCTGGACGAACCAGGCATTTTCTTTGACAGGGAGGGAGTCGCAGCCATACTGGTCCCTGGCTCCATGGATCTCGACACCTTCAACGCCGAGCTCGGTCGCCTGCGTGCCCAATGCGGACGCCCGGACTCCAACCTGGCCTCCTTCCAGTGCGAGGACTGCCTGGGGTGCGCTAGCTGCATGTTCTGTCAGCGGTGCGAGAGCTGCTTCCACTGCACCCACTGCCTGGACTGCGCAAGCTGCAGCTCTTGCACCCACTGCCGCAACTGCCAGAGGTGCCACGAGTGCGCCTACTGCCTGGAGTCAGTCCGCTGTCATGGCAGCGCCTATCTAACCCTCTGCCAAGACTGCGTCGATAGCACCTACTGCTATGGCTGCGTCGGACTCGTCAAGAAGGAATTCCACATCCTGAACCTGCGCTACCCCCGCAAGGACTACTTCGAGATCACCACCAGCCTCGAGGCCGCCAGAGCCGCGGCCGCAAATCCGCATGCCAGGACAGTTCTCCCCTCGGGGAGAGCCAGACCAGTGCCCTGAGCCACCTCGACGAAGCAGACCAGACAGCCTCGAGCTAGCTGCCCAGGGTTCTCCTACCGGCCTCGGTGAGGCGGTACTCGAGCGCGCCGCGCCGGCTCCCGTCTCTCGGTCGCGTCTCGATCAGGTCTCCGCCGCGCGCCCGGATCACCTTGCGGACGTTGCCGGGCAGAATCGGCGTACCCGCCGCCGCGCCGGCGTCCGACAGCTCCTTGGCGCTCTGCCAGGCATTCCCGGATTCGGCGAGGAGCTCGAGCACCCTGATCATCTGATCTGCCCGCTCCTTGTCCCCCGCTCCCTTTGCGGCGGGCTTCTTCTTGGCCTTCGCCTTCGCCTTCGCAGACCCTCGGCTCGCGGCCTGAGGTTTCTTCGTCTCCGACTTGGGCGCTACTGGTCCGGCCTGCCGCACAGGCTGGGCCTGCCAGGGCTCGGCCGGCCGCTCCATGGGCATGGGGCGCGTCTGCCCCGTGACCTCGCGCAGCTGCTCCACCACCACGGCCACGCCATCCCAGACGAGACGCATCAGCCTCTCGCCGGTGTCAAGAGCGCTCTGTCCGATATCCTTGATCAATTCCTTCATGGCTCCACCCCAGTGGCAGGGATCTAATGTTCCCGCAACGGAGCGGATATGATCACATCCCGAGCGCGGCGTCAACCCGAGATTCGAATCCGCTCTCGACCTCGTCCGCCGAATCCCTTGCCAGCCTCTCACCCTTACTCCTATACTCCCTTGGGATCGGGACGCAGCCGCGGCCCTAGTGGGCAATGGAGGTCGTACCTTGTCACGAGACCTAGTCGATGCAGCAGTTGGGGCCATGCTTGGCACTCTGGTTGGTGACTCCCTGGGGATGCCCGCAGAGGGGATGAGCCGCGAGGAGCTCAAGGCCACCTTCGGGTGGCTCGACTCGCTCAGGGAAGGTCCCCTGCCGGCTGGCGAGTACACGGACGACACCGAGATGGCGATCAATCTCTGCGAGTCTCTCTTGGAGGTGGGCTCCTACGACCAGAAGAGCGTCGCCGAGCGGCTAGCCGGCCAGTTCACTCCCTGGCGAGGCTACAGCCCCCATGTTTATGGGATCATGGCTCGCATAAGGCAGGGGCTCGCCTGGGAGCTCCCCGGAAACAGCTCCTTTGGGGCAGACGCGGCCTCGCGGGTGGCGGCCCTCGGCGTACTGTACGCCGACGACAAGATCGTGGCCGAACACGGTGCGAGCCAGGCCGCCATTACCCACACTCACCCCAACGGGATTGCCGGATCAGTGGCCCAGGCAGTGGCCGTCTCGGAGGCTACCTCCCTGGGATTATTCGAATCCACGGTGCCCAAGGAGGAGCTGCTCAAGAAGATACTGATCCCCGTGAGCGACGTGAGCGTCGCCCTCTGCGACGCCCTTGAGCGGATGGCGGACATCAAGCCTTCCCTTGGCCGCGAAGCCCTCGCTTCGGCCATAGCCAGGGTCTATTCCTGTGACGGCGGCGCGGTGACGACGGTCCCTGCGGCGCTGGCCGCCTTCCTGCTGACCGAAGACTTCGAATCTGCGGTGCTCACTGCCGTGAACTGTGGCGGCAAGACCGACGTGCTCGGCGCCCTGGCGGGCGCCCTTGCCGGAGCCTTCTACGGAGCGTCCGCTATCCCCTCGAGGCTCACCTCGGAGCTCACGAACGAGCGCCGAGGAAAAGATCACGTCATTGCTCTCGGCGAGAAGCTGGGGGCGTTGACCCGCGAGCGTTCCGGAGCTCGGCTGGAGCCGGAGTAGCCTCCCTGGCCGGGCGGCCCCTGCCGATGGGCGGCCGCACCTCCACGAGCTCCTGGCGAAGCACGAGATTCTCCCTCGCCTGACCTCCTGGCCCCAGAATCCCGATCTCGACCTCGGAGACGCTCGAGGAGGACACGAGCACCCCGCGGTCGAGGTCGAAGGTCAGCTGGCCCCTGCCCACGCCGGATCCCCTCAGGCTCCGCGCTCCCACCCTCTGCGAGAGGCTCACCCTGCCGAGCACGGTGATCATGGCGCACCGGGTCCTGCCGCAGGGCGCGAAGCGCTCGAGCGTGTACTCTGCCTCTAGCCGGGTCTCTACCGCCGGGTGGCTCTTCTCTGGGTGCAACTTCTGGGTCCGGGTCTCCCGCCACCTCGCCCCCGCCCCGAGAGCCTGGGCGGGAAAGCGCGGATAGGCGGTCCTGAGCGCTTCCTTCAGCCAAGGCTCGAGCTCTCCTTCTCCCTTTCCGGGCGCGACCGCCTCTACTACCCCTCGGCTTGTGAGCTGCAGCCAGAGCGTCCGCCCGACCGCCCCTCTTGCCTGATCCGGGCCCGGCTCCAGCCTCCATCGCACCTGGGCCCTCGGACCGCGCACCCGATCCACCGCATGGGAGAGATGCTGGATCTTCTTCTCCGCCGGCGCCGCTGCCCCGAGGATCGACCGCTCGGAGACGAGACGGTAGTGCAGCACATCACCCCGGCGGAAGTCGTAGCGCAGCGCCTCTCTCGGCGCACGGCCGGAGCTTACGAGAACCGTTCCCTTGTCGACGCGCTTCTGGGTCTCTCTCTTACCGCACCCGAATGGGAGGCAGGATATAGAGACGGCGAACCCCGCAGCGAACACTCCAAGACGCCCAAACTGGGCGAGGCGGGCCTCGACCGAGCCGAGCGCAACGCCCCTCCCAAGCGCCGCAGGGCGGGGGCGCAGCTTGACGGCGAAGGCTGTGGATGGATGCCTCAACGCTCCTGCCGCTGGATATCGTAGGCCTTGAGCTTCTTGTGCAGGTTCGTGCGCTCGATGCCGAGAGACGCTGCCGTGCGTGAGATGTTCCAGTTGTTGTCCTTGAGCCGCTGCAAGATGAAGGCGCGCTCCATCTCGTCCTTGAACTCCTTGAGCCCCAGGTGCCCGTAGGCCTGTGGGGCGAGGGAGAGCTCGGCCGCCCCGCTTACCTCGGGGGGCAGGTCGTCCACCGTTATCGCCTGGCCGCTCAAGATGACCAGGCGCTCGCAGAGGTTCTTCAGCTCTCTCACGTTCCCGGGCCAGCGATAACCCGAGAGGACATGGAGCACCTCCGGCGCCACCCGCTTCGGCCTGAAATCGTTCTCCCGACAGAAGTGCCCCACGAAGTGCTCGACGAGCATCGGGATGTCGCTGGCGCGCTCGCGCAGCGCTGGCGATCGGATGGGCACCACGTTCAGACGAAAATACAAATCCTCGCGAAAGCGGCCGGCGGCCACCAGCTCTTCGAGGGCTTGGTTTGTCGCCGCCACCACCCTCACATCCACCACTACCGGCAGCTCTCCTCCCACCCTGGTGATTTCCCCGGACTGAAGCGTGCGAAGGACCTTTGCCTGCGCAGACAGGCTCATGTCTCCGATCTCGTCGAGGAAGATGGTGCCCCCGGAGGCGACCTCGAAGAGCCCACGTTTCCGGCTCACCGCGCCAGTGAAGGCTCCCTTCTCGTGGCCGAACAGCTCGGACTCGATCAGCTCGGGGGGGATGGCCGCGCAGTTCACCTTTACGAAGGGGCCGCCGCTAAGCAGGCTCTGACGGTGCAGTGCCCGGGCGATGAGCTCCTTGCCTGTGCCGCTCTCTCCCAGGATCAGTACGCGGCCCTTGGTGGGCGCGACCTTGGCGATCTGAGCGAACAGAGACCTCATCACCTCCGAGGTACCCACGAGCTCCAGCCCCTTCTCGAGGGAAGCCTGGAGCTTGCCGAGGTCCCTGCGAAGGGAGGCTCTCTCGAGGGCGTTCCTCACCGAGACGAGCACCCTCTGCCTGTCTATGGGTTTCTCGATGAAGTCGTCCGCGCCCAGCCGGGTGGCCTGCACGGCGTCGGCAAAGGTGGCGTGACCCGAGATCATTATCACCGGCACTGGCGGCTCGCCATGCGCGCCCGACATGATGCGCTCGAGGGCCCATAGCCCGCTCTCGGCGGGGAGCTTCACGTCCATCAGCACGAGGTCTGGATCCACCTCTCCGAGCATCTCCAGGGCGCGCTCGGCCGATGGTGCGTCCTCGACCCGGTAGCCCTCGCCCTCCAGCACCATGCGAAGGGTTCGCCGGATGTTCTTCTCGTCGTCCACCACCAGGACAAGGTGGTCTTCGTTGGGCATCGCTACTAGCACTTCTGGGAAGAGGACTCGAAGGAGGATAGCAAATCGACCGGATTCAATCCACCTCACCCGGAGTGACGGGCCACGTGCGAAATCCGATGGCGTCCAGAAGAGGGGCGACCCCCTCCTTCAAGTTGGCCGAGATCAGCGCCAAGAAAGAGACAATCTCCATCGGCTCGCCTGCGAGGAGGGCGGCGATCTCGGGTGGCCCGGCCTCGAGAGGGATCCCGAGGGAACGCAGCAGCTCCAGCTGATCTGGCTCCAGTGGACGCAACGCCACGAAGTCCCAGCTCCTCTCCTCGGGCCGCTGCCTGCTCGATCGAGCCAGGGCCCAGTCGGGGAGCGCGGAAAGAGGCACCTCCAGAAGCGCGGTGCCCCGGGCCCGGAAAAGAGATCGCTGCATCGGATGAAAAGCCGAAAAATGAAAGTGATTCCAATGCACTTCGTCGTAGTCTGGGGTCAGGATGGTCTCGAAGACGTCGGCCTCGTCCAGATCGCAGACTATTTTGCGCAAGAGGAGGCCCTTGGGAGTCAAGGGGCGGCCAAGACAGGATGATGACTCCATGAAGCCCAGGCCTGCCTCGTAGTCCATCGCCACGTCCAGACGCATTCCGCCATCCAGCCTGAACCCTTTGATATCGATAGCTAATCCTTGGGAGTGGTAGTGATATTTGCCCGGACGCAGGGTGCCGAAAGAGGGCCGATAGTGGCTAGCGAAGATCACCTGCACGACCCCGGAGGAGCGAAGGACTGGCGCGGCCCTGGCCAGCGCGAGGGCGAGCCGGCAGTCGAAGACCCAGGGAGTTCGATTGCCGTAGTAGTGAACGAAGCGAACCCCGCCTATGCTCTCCGTGGATAGACGAACGGGAGTCGCGATGCCTTCGGTGGGAGGGGCTAGCTCGAAGGTAAGCCCTTCGGCAGAGATCAGCGCCAAACAACCGAGATCGCTCCCTTCCCTGCCAGGGGTGCCGGTGATCTCCGAGGGAGTGACGACCGGAACGGGATCCTCGCGCACCTCGGTCCTTGAAGCGCCCGGATCCATGCCCGCCTCCAGAGGATCCCAGGGCACGAGCCAGTCGATCCCAGACAGCTGATTTTCACCGAAGATTCGCTGAAATTGCCAATCCTGTCCAAATGATGCAGCCAGCCGACCCGAGGCCCCCGCCTCACGACCGTGCCCGGTCAGAGCGAGGACTAGACCGACTAGGACCAACCTGTGCATTCGGACCTGGCTCATCATGGTCTTAGCAACGCACGAGGAAGTCTTTGGATTCCCCGTGTGATCCAAGGGCGCCGTCGTCACGGCTCGTAGCTAGCGTCCTCCGGCTGCCTGCCGACCTGCCTGCTCGAGCTGCTCGAGCTCCCCACGGGCGTAGCTCCCTAGGATCTTGTCCCTGGCCAAGGCTCGAAGCACGGCTAGGGAAGCAGCCCTCTCTCCCTGGAGGTCCCGGCCAAGGCGGCCAAGGGCCCTCACGGCGTAGTGCCTGGCCCCGAGGCCGATGCGCTCGTCCCGGGCCACGGATACGATGACAGGCCTCACCGCAGCCGCGGAGAAGAAAGGGCTGCGGGTGTAGTCGGCCAGGTTCAGCAGTTGAAGAGGATGCAACGTCCTCTGCTCTGCTCCCTTCTTGACCAGTCCAAGGATTGCCTGGTAGCCAGCCTGGGTGCCAAGCCGGGCGAGGCCGATCCCGCAGTGGGGGCCAAGGGCCGGATCAGCGAGGCAGTCGAGCAGCACCTTCTCGGTTTCCACGTCGCCATGGGCATGTCCCAGGGATTCGGCCGCCCGCTTTCTCACCTCCTCTGCGGAGTCGTTCCTAAGGGCGTGCAGCAACGCGGCCCGTACGTCCTTGTCCTTGCCGAAGTGAGCCAGGTTGAGCCGCTGGGCAGCCTTCGCCCTCACAAGCGAGGATCCATCCTCCTTCAGGGCGCCGAGCACGAAGGTCTTCGCCTCCGGGCTCGAGCTGTGCATTGAGAAGACGATCCAGGCCCGGACCTCCGGGGACTTTTCCTTCCCGAGAGCCTCGCCCAAGCCGCGGACTACGCTGCGCTGCCTCGCATAGCTCGACAGGCTCTTGGCCACGGCCAGCCTGACACGCTCCTCTTTGTGTCCGAGGAGCTTGAGCAGAGTGAGCTGCACCAGGGCCTGGTTCTCGAGCTCCCGGTCCGTCAGCACCTCGTGTAGCCCCTTCCAAGCCGGACACTGGAAGTCGATGACTCCAGCCTTGTAGTCACAGGCGGCCAAGGCCTCGAAGGCGCGCTCGAGCTGTGGATCTATGCAAGCCGGGGCTCTGGCTTGAGCATCGATCGAACCCGAGGGAGCCGGGCTCATCGCCTCCCTGGCCTCGCTGGATCTCTGCCCGGGGCCTGAGGGCTGGGCAGGACCAGGCCCTTTTCTGCCCGAAGAGGGAGGCGATCCGTCGGCCTGGCATCCGACAAGAAAAAATGTCATCAAAAACAGTTCGTTGATTCTCATCTCACGCCTGAGGCCAGTTCGAGGACAAATTACCAAAGGCTACCTCTCGACGCAAGGGCGACTCTGAAAGACGCGCCCCTGCCCGGAAGAAGCAGCAAACGTGAATGTCTCTGTGGGAGGCTCGTCCAATAGGCCGGCCCGTCGAACAACGGCGAGGATCACCCAATTGTTTCCCATTGTAACGCCCTCGCATTTCGGTTATCTCCTTGTCGTCTCGCCCGAGGTGGGCGAACCACAAGTGCGTCCCGGCATCCAAACACACAACCAACCGATTGCAAGGAACGTACTGATTTTTCGGTGAATTCACCTGTAGGGGAGGATCGAGATCCATGACAATCGAACACAAGCGTATCTGCTCACTTCTAGGCTTTGGTGTGACTCTGTCGTTCTGGACGAGCTGCGTCGTCACGGTGCAGCCCGCTTCGGAGCCAACTGCCGAGCCACCGCCAGCTCCCGCGATCGCGCTCACCTGCGGGCCGAACCAGTATGTGCATGGCGGTCGGCACACCTGGAGAAATGGCGCGTGGGTCTGGGAGGCGCCCGTCTGCATGGCTCGCCCTGCCACCTGGCGCGAGGGTTGCCGCTGGACTCGCGGTCGCTGGGTCAGGAGCGGCAACCGGATGGTCTTCCAGCAGGGCAGCCTCTACTGTCCCGAGGTCACGGCGGCCGAGCCCATCTCCGAACCCCCGCCTCCCCCGCCGGTAGCCCTCACCTGCGGGCCCAACGAGTATCTGCAGGGAGGCCGCCACGTCTGGCGAAACGGCGCATGGGGTTGGGAGGCCCCGGCCTGCGTCGCCCGTCCCCAGACCTGGAGGGAAGGCTGCCGGTGGGTCCGTGGCTCCTGGACCCGCGTGGGTGGCCGCCTCGTGTTCTCTGCGGGGCGCCTGAGCTGCCCAGAGGCAGTGGTCGCCCCCGAGCCAGTGGTCGCAGATCCAGAAGATCTGCCGCCGCCTCCTCCGACAACCTATCGTCCCGCAAGGTGCAGTGCCCAGCAGGTATTCTACCCTGGGCGCTACGTCTGGAACTCTGCCACCAGGCAGTGGGACTGGCAGGGCGGTGTCTGCATCGGGCGCCCTGCTGCCTATGCTAGGTGCAAGTGGGTGCCTGGCAGCTGGCGCTATCACAACGGGCGCGCTTACTACATTCAGCCCGCCTGGGATTGCGCGGGCAAGGTGACCTACTGGACGCAGACTGGCAGCGCCTGGACTCCTCCAGCCACCTACAATACCTTCATCGGCTGGAAGCCTTGCGGCCCTGGCATGAGACATGACGCAAACGGTCGCTGCGTGCGCTACTGCGGCCCCGGCTCCCAGCTGAAGGGAAACCGCTGCGTGGCCATACCCAAGCCGCTTGTCTGCCCAGCTGGAACGGAAGCGCGCGGCAACAAGTGCGTCAAGATCCCGCCCCCCAAGCGCTGCCCCCCGGGACAGATCCTCGAGGGCAACCGCTGCGTACGACAGGCCCCACCGCCAAAGCGCTGCCCCCCGGGACAGATCCTCGAGGGCAACCGCTGCGTGCGACAGGCCCCGCCGCCCAAGCGCTGCCCCCCGGGACAGATCCTCGAGGGCAACCGCTGCGTGCGACAGGCCCCACCGCCAAAGCGCTGCCCCCCGGGACAGATCCTCGAGGGCAACCGCTGCGTACGACAGGCCCCACCGCACATGGCCGAGCCCGCCAAGCGTTGCCCCGAAGGTCAGGTCCTCGAGGGTAACCGCTGCGTGCGCAAGGCCCCGCCGGCCATGACTCCGCCCGCCAAGCGTTGCCCCGAAGGTCAGGTCCTCGAGGGTAACCGCTGCGTGCGCAAGGCCCCGCCGGCCATGACTCCGCCCGCCAAGCGCTGCCCCGAGGGTCAGGTTCTAAGGGGCAAAAGGTGCGTGCCGCGTTAGCCTGAATCTCCAAGCAGGGCAGGGGGGCGCCGTTGCGTCTCCCCTGGATCTCCGCTAGATCACCTCCAATGCCCCATGTGCGAACGGCTGCCTCCATCGCGGCCCAGGTCTGTCTCATCGCCGCGATTGCCTCCGTCTCCTGTGGAAGGAAAGCTCGGGTACCCCCCGAGCCGAGCGAAGCCTCCCTGCGGCCCTACGACTTCCGGGGGCATACCAGGATGAAGCTCCGGCGCCTCTGCGATGGGGCCGCCCTCACCAAGGGCAGCTCTTCCGCCAGGCGCAACCTCCGCTGCGGACTCGGGCTGCTAGACTGGTTCCTCCTGGCCGTGCTCAGGGAAGATGCCGGGCTGCAGCTCGACCTGGCGCGGTTCCTGAAAGGCGACGGCCCGGTTCCCCTCGGACCTCCAAGAGGTCAAGATCTGCTGCTTGCCATCGGCGCCCGCTTCAGGGCTGCCGCGGAATCGAGCCCTGGGAGCACGACTGCCAGGACTGCAGAGGCGGGCCTCGCGCTCGTAGAGCTCCAGCGCAAGGAGTCCCTGGTCTGGGGCTACGAGTACCTGCGAGGAATCGAGGAGGCTGCACGCACCGGTTCGCCCCTCGAGCCTCAGGCCAGGATCATTATAGCTGGAGCAGCCCTGGACGGCTTTCGGACCCTGGCCAAGGCCGCTCCGTCCCATCGGGCTGCCCTGCTGACCCAGGGGCTTGGTTTTCCCTGCCCGGCGGAGGCCGAGGCAGCGCGCGCCCTGCCTGATCAGCCTACCAGGCCCCCGAGTTGTCCCCTGTCTTGTCCGGAGCTGGCGTCCCTCCTATCGCGACTGCCTCCGCGCGAGCGCAAGGGACTCGTGGCCGCCAAGTGTCCCCTTTCCAACCTGGGCCTGGCCCACAGGGAGCACGGAATCTACCTGTCAGTGGAGAACCTGCTGGCCACGCGCTCCGTTTCTTTCCAGCTCCAGAACCTCTCGGCCCTCGAGCGGCTCGGGAGCCATCCTCTGGTGGCGGCAGCTAGCGGCGCCTTTCGAGAGCTCCGCCGCCGCCTGGATGAGCTGAGGGTCCCCCTTGGATTGCCCGAGCTCTCCCCGAACGAGCCTGCCGGGCTGGAGGTCCCTCTCTGCGCCTCGGCAGAAGCGCCGGTCACTGCACCAGTCGTTCTGGTCCTCGACGAGACTCGTATCTACGCAGGCACCCTACCCGTCCTTGCAGTGAAGGGCTACGCGGTGACTTTCCTCGACTGGAGGGAGGGAATCGGCTTTCCGGGGAGACCTCTGGAGGAGACCAGCCTGGTCTCCCTGGGGGAACAAATTGCCTCCGTCCGCGAGATCAGCCGCCGCCTGCTCGGCAAGGCACCTCCTCAGAATCGCGACCGGGTGGCCATCTACGCCTCGAGCGAGCTGTCGAGCGGCCGCCTCGAGGATCTTCTGGACCTGCTCACGCAGCTCGGCGTAAGCCAGGTGGAGCTCGTGCTCAGAAACAGTGAGGGGGCGCTGCGCGCGGTTCCGGCGATCCTTGCCCACAAGCGCAGGGGAGAAGGGCCCCCACTGTCCAAGTCGCCCGTATACCAGCCGGATCGAGCACCGCTTCTGCTGGAGCTGGGCCCAGTCACCCTCTCTCTCCGCGGGGCGGTGGGACCCCTCGCCGCAAGCCCTCTCACCATCCCTGCGGGTGACCTGGCCGGGCTCCGGGAGGCCCTGGAGAAGACGCGGCGCTCCTACCGCGACGCCGTTGGGGTCGAAGTGAAGCTTCATCCCTCGGTCCCCTATCGAGATCTGGCTCGCCTCCTGCATCACCTGCGCCGCTCGTCTTCGGGGCGGGTCCTCTACGATGCCATGGTGCTCTAGGCTCAAAGTGGCTTGCCTCCCAGGCCCGCAGCCTGCCTGGAGTGGCTGTTGCCGCGCCTCCGAATGTGACATGCTCATCCGGCATGAACGGCCCTAGCACCGGCACGACCCCCCTGCGGGCTTGGAGAGCGCTGGCTGCCACCTTGGCCGCGTGGGTCCTCGCCTTGGGCGCGCTTGCATTGCCACAGCACTACCGGGATGATTTGCACTCGGCCAACGAGGCCTCGCGGGTCTACGCGGCCCTGGCCATCGTGCACCATGGCTCGGGGCACCTCGAGCCGATGTTCGACACCTACTTCCCCGCTTGGCGGCAGAGCGGCCGCCCTCCAAACGTGGATGTCGCGCTGAAAAACGGCCGCTTCCTGCCAGACAAGGCGCCAGGTCTGACCCTCCTCGCCGTTCCCATTATCGCCACGCTCTCGGCCCTGGGGATCGAGCCTGGCTACGCTGAGCTGGTCTGGTTGCTGTCCCTCCTGCTGTCTGCCCTGCCGAGCGTGCTCGTGATGTTCTGGCTCCACCGGCGCCTCATGCGCGAGCTCGGCGCCGTCCCCGCCTTCGCGATCCCGGCCATCCTGCTCACGAGCCCATGGCTAATCTATGGCGGGATGTTCTTCGGGCACGCCCTCTGCGCCTCCTTGGTGGCGCTTGGGCTCCCCCTGGCGCTAGGCGCTCTGCGACCGGAAGCCACCAGAGGGGCTCTTGCCCGCGACTCTTTCCTGGGTGGCCTCGCCCTCGGCGCCGCCGTGCTGGTGGAGTACCCGGCCATGTTGCTCGCCGCTGGAGCGGCTGCGGTCCTGGCGCTCGACTCCACGAGGAGACCCCGGCTGACCTGGCTGCTCCTTGGAGCCATCGGCCCGGCCCTCGTGCTGCTCACCTGGAACACTCTGCTCTTTGGAGGCCCCCTCTCCTTCCCCTACGCCTACAAGGCCCACGCCGGCATGGCCGCAGCCCATGGCGTGGGCGCCTTCGGGATCTCCTGGCCACAGCCTGATGCTCTCCATGGCCTCATCCTGTCATCCAGGCGAGGCCTCCTCCACGGGACGCCTTGGCTCCTTGCGGGTCTCGTCGGCGCGATCGCCGCCGGGAGCGACAGGAGCATGGCGCCCGTCTGGAGGCGAGCCCTCCTAGTCTTGCCCCTGTGCGGCATCGCGGCAATCGCGGGATTTGGGGACTGGCACGGCGGGCGCGCCCTGGGACCCAGATATCTCGTCTTCATCTTTCCATTGCTGGCGATCGCCGCGGCATCGGCCATAGCGCGCATGGGTCGAGGCCGACTACCTGACGGCATCCTCGCCGTCCTGGGAGGCCTGGCAGGATCGAGCCTGCTGCTCGGCCTGGCGAGCGCCTATGGCTTCCCGTATGTCTCGGAGCAGATCGTCAACCCTATCTTCGAAGTCGTGCTGCCCTCCTGGCATGTCGTCGGGCCAGGGCCCACTCGCCTGGACCCTCTGGTCCCACCCCCCTTCGGGGCCCTCCTCGGCGCCGCCGCGGCGCTCGGCGCACTCCTGCTGCTCGGCCGGGAGCGGTGCGACCTTCTCGAGCCCTCCTCGCCCGGCTCGCGCCCCCGGGGCGACGCCATCGAAGAGCCCGGGGCGCTCCGCCCGAGGAGGCTCGGCAGAACGTGGGTCGTCCTTTTAGCCCTGTCGGCCGCGATCATGCACCTCTCCCTGGCCTCCCTCCCTGCCACAGCCGGCCCGCAGGGATCCAGGCTCGTGCAGAAGGAACGGGCCTTCGCCCGCGGATTCCTCGGTGGACAGGAGGCCGCGCGCGCGCCAGTTGGCATCCTTCGCAAGATAGAGGGGCATGCCCTGGGGACGCTGGCAGATGAATCTGCGCGCGGATTATGACCGTTATGGATAGACTGTGGCATGAGCCCCCCTCCAGACGGTAGGATTGCTGAGCATGAAGGGAGATCTCGGGTCATGATGAGCGGACGATTTCTCGTGGTTCTATTCTCGGCTGCCGTCGGTGCGCTATCGAGCTGCGGCGGTGACACCTCGGGGAGGGGCAAGCAAGGAGATCCCTGCTCCTCGGTTCTCGACTGCGCAGATGGTCTGGGGTGCGACCCGGCCACGGACACCTGCCAGCCCAGGCCGGACGGAGGGGCGGGCCCCGATGGGGCCGGAGTCGATGGGGGCCGAGACGGAGGGAGGCCGGACGGAGGATGGCCGGACGGAGGCGCCCTGGACGCTGCTTCTTCGGACGCTGGCCCCGACGTGGTCATTCCCCCGTCGGACGGCGGAGTGGCCAGTTGCCTCTACGTTCCCCCTCCTGGGGCCTTCAGCCCGCAGAAGAAGTGCTACTGGGAATCGCCCACGGAGTACGCCCTCTACAACGACGTGGTCATGCCCCCGGTCGTGGCCAACCTGACGGATGACAACGACGACGACGTCATCGACACCGATGACATCCCCGACGTGATCTTTTCTTCCTACAGGTACCAGGAGGACGGCTGCTGCAACACCGACGCCGTGTTGCGCGTGGTGTCGGGGCGCTGCAGGCCCGACGCCAGCCACCTGGAGGAGCACTTCCACATCGCAAGCCCCATGCTGGACAACTCCGCGGGCCTCGCCGTTGGAGACATCGACGCAGATGGCAAGCCGGACATAGTGGGCATGTCCCGCTCGAGCGGCATCGTGGCCTTCTCGAGCGTGCTCTACGACCGAGCCTTCCCGGCCGGCCCTGGCACGCACTCTGGCTGGATCCCCTGGCCCGGCGGCCTCTCCCACGAGGTGGTTCGCGACGACCCTCCCGACGACGGGGCGAGCTACCTGAGGGACAGCGGTCAGGACAGCCGCCACTCCTTCCCCTTCGCCTGGAGCCGCACTACCAAGGCCATCGCCATGGTGCGCCTGGTGGCCATCGCGCGGGCGGTGGGAGGAGACGGCGAGCTCGGCCTCTTCCTCCGCAAGGACGGTGTGGATCTGGGCTCGATTCCCACGGTCCTCCCAGCCGGAGGCGCCTTCGTGAAGATAGTCTCCGAGTTCCCGAAAAACCCCTTCAACGGCGGCCTCCAGTGGCAGGACGGAGATCTCTCTGGGATCGAGTACGGCATCCACCGGACAGACTCGGGCGCTTTGACCGAGCTGCAGGTCACGCAGCTCTCGCTCAAGGTCGGCTACGTGGTCCAGAAGTGGATCTCGCCCGACCCCCAGGGAACCGACGCCCTCACCGCGGAGCAGCCCGCCATCGTGGACCTGGATCGGGACGGCATAGCGGAGATCCTCGTTGGACGTGTCGTCCTCGACGGTCTCACCGGGGCCGTAAAATGGCGCGGGGTGGCTGGCCGAGGAGTCAACTCCTTCATGGGGCCCATCTCCATCGCCGCGGATCTGGACCTCGACGGCGTCATGGAGGTCATAGCGGGCAACACGGCATACCGAGCCGACGGCCTGGAGCTCTGGACCTACGACTTCGGGAGCGACGGCTCAGGCCAGCTCTGCGGCAGCTACCCCTGCGACGGGTTCAACGCCACTGGCAACTTCGACTCCGATCCCGAGGGCGAGGTCGTCATCGTGCGGGACGGGATGGTGTACATCCTCGAGCACGACGGCCAGCTCCTCGTGAAGATCCCGATCCCCTTGGACAACTGCACGCGCAACGAGGGCGGCGCTCCCACCGTGGCGGACTTCGACGCCGACGGAGAGCCCGAGATCGGGGTGGCTGGCGCGGACTTCTACGTCGTCTTCGACCTGGAGTGCTGTGACAGCCTGCCTGCCTGCGCGGCGGTGCCCGCTGGGGCCACGCAGTGCGAGTCCGCGGGGGTGCGCTGGTCCGTTCCCAACCACGACTGCTCCTCTCGCGCCACCGGGTCCTCGGTGTTCGACTTCGACGGCGACGGCGCAGCGGAGGTCGTTTACAACGACGAGTGCCACTTCCGCATCTTCCGCGGAGACGACGGCCAGATCCTCTTCGAGCAGCCGAATCACAGCCACACCAGGCTCGAGTACACGGTGATCGCCGACGTGGACAACGACGGAAACGCCGAGATCGTGTTCATAGAGAACGCCTGGTGCTCTTCGGGTGTGGCCAACTGCCCGGTGGAGGTGTGCGCAGATCCGACCCAGGGCATCCAGATCTGGGGGGACGCGAACGACAGGTGGGTGCCGACGAGGCGGATCTGGAACCAGAACAGCTACCACATAACCAACATAACCGAGGGAGGTCTCCTCCCCCCTGGTGGAGAGCGCCCCAACTGGCTCCACTTCAACAACTACAGGCAGAACCTGCCCGACTACAACGTGTTCGCCGCCCCGGACCTCACCCTGACCATCACAGGCCTCGGCTACTCGGGCTGCCCGGCCCGCCTCCGGATTAACGCCTCGGTGTGCAACCTCGGCGATCTCCGGGTGGGCCCTGGCGTCACGGTGACCTTCTATGACGAAACCACCTTCCAACCCATCGCCTGTCTGGCGCAGGTCGCGACCCAGGGCACCCTGAACCCGGGCAAGTGCGAAGCCGTGAGCTGCGACTGGCCGAGCCCGCCCATCGCGCCAGCCCAGGTGACAGTGCGGGGCTGCGCCGACAACGCCGGATTCTCCTGCGCCGGGCCTGGGCAGAACAACGAATGCGAAGAGGACAACAACACCGACACCACCCAGGGCCAGGGCTGCTCGGGTGGGCCAGGATAGGGAGGCTCACCATGTCACGCTGGAGAAAGACGATCCTGGCCGCCACCGCCCTCTCCCTCTCGGCTTCCCTGGGAGCCAGGGCCCAGAGCACCCGCTTCGACTTCGAGGGCCCTCGCGCCGACCAGACCGGCGCGTACCTCCCAGACAGCGACGCGGAGCTTTCCTCGGGAGTGGCGCGCCTCCGGCCGGTGGAAGCGCCCCCCTGGCACAGCCCGGGCTGGAGGTTCCGCCTCGGCGTCACCCTGCACAACCCGGAATCGACGCCCCTATCTGACTACCCGGTTCGCATCGATCTCTCGTCGGCTCCGCAGGCGCTCTTCGACGAGTCCCGCCTGGACGGCGCGGATCTCCTGCCCGTCCTGGTCTCGAGCGGCGGGATAATCGGCGCACGCTGGGTGGAGTCCCTCGACTTCATCGGCAGGGAGGGCGCCCTGTGGGTGCGCCTCGGGAGCCTCGCCCCCGGTGACACCGAGCTGCTCATCTACTTCGGCAACGCCTCTTGGCAGGACGGCGGCAGCGCCGAGAGCTTCTTCACCCTGGCTGCCGGCTGGGTCACGGCCTGCGTGGTGAGCCCCTTGGCGGCCCAGGCCACCCTGACCGTCCAGAGCTTCGTGGATGGAAACGTGGTGAGTGTGGAAGGAGGCGCCGCCAGCCTGTCCCTGAACTCCCGTCAGCTGGGAACCATTGCCCCGGCCGACCTGAGCCCGGGAACATTCCTGCGGGGCATCGGCCCCTTCTACGGCACCTTCTCAGGAGGCGATGCCGACTCCCTTGTGCCCATCGGCTTCGCGGCCCGCACCTTCGTGATGCCATCGGTGCGGGACGTGAACCTCTTCGATGTCGTAGCGCCATTCGGTGACGCCCTCGTCTCGATATACGATGGCGACGTCCTCGTCACCAGCCAGACCGTCGCCGTCGGCGCCCCGGCCACGATCACCGCCGACGTGGCCAACGACGCGGTCGCCCGCGTGGAGTCGGACAGGCCCGTGCTCGTGCACCACCACGCATCGAACACCACGAGCGGCGCCGACTACGACTCCCACGCCCTGCTGCCTCCCTCCCTCGATCTGCTGGGCGCGAGCACCGGCTCCTCTCGCCTGGTCGCTCAATCCGACAACACGCAGGTGTCGGTTTGGTACTCCGATGGCACCAGTGAGAGCTTCAGCCTCGATCGCACCTCGGTGCGGGTCCTCCTGGGCTCGGGGACCCAGGGCAGCGGGCTGGCAGCCCGCGTGGTGGCGAGCGCGCCGGTGATGGCCGTCACCACGGGCGACGGCGACGGCGGCGACGCGGTCTCCTACCTTCCCACGAGGGAGCTAGGACGGCGATACCTGCTCCCGTTTGGCGGTCAGTACCTTCAGGTCGCGACCCTCTGGCCTGGCACCAGGTGCGAGATCCTGGACGGCGGCGGCCAGACAGTCACGGCGCAGACCAGCAACAGCTACGGCGCGAACTACCCAGGCGTGCTTCTCTTCACCGGGATCGCGGCGGGTGGAGAGCTGCGCTGCGACGCCCCGGTCTGGGCGATGTTCGAGGATCCAGGGAGCGACACGGAGCGGAATCTGTGGCCCATCAAGCTCCACAGGCCAAGGACGGAAAACGACGCGACCGCCGTCCTCCTGGCGGTCCAGCCTCGCTACGCCTCCACTCGCGGCTCGGTCGTCACGCCCACCTTCGAGGCGCCCTTCGCGGTGGCCGAGTGGACCGCCTTCATCGAGACCTCGACCCTGCCCGAGGGCACCTGGCTGCGATACCAGCTCTCCGATGACGGCGGCGCTACCTGGCTCCACTACGACGGGGAAGCCTGGTCCAGCGCGGCCTCTCTCGACGAGTCGAACCCCTGGTGGGACGTCCACCTGAACCTGGGCGCCTTCCCGGCAGGGGCGAACGGCCTGACCGTCAAGGCGATCCTGGGCTCCCAGGACGGATCCCGCTCGCCCGAGCTGGACGACCTGGCCATCTACTACAGGCAGAAGGAGACCGCCACTCGCTTCACCTTCGACGAGGTGCCCTCTCCACAGCGGGCCGGGAGACCCTTCCAAGTGACCATCCGCGCCACGGACGAGCTGGGTCGCACCATCCAGGGGTTCTCGCACACCGCCTCCCTCCAGACCCTCGCGGGGCAGACAGCCCCCTCGCAATCTCCCCCCTTCATCGACGGCGCGGTCACCTTCGACGTGTCCGTGGCCGAGGTGGGCCAGGCGGTCCAGCTCTACGCCTACGCCGAAACGACGAGCGGCCGTTCGAACTCATTCGAGGTGACCGCCACAGACGGAGCCAGCATCGAGCTAATAAGCGGCGATCAACAGTTCGCCCTGGCGGGCACTCGCGTGCCCGAGCCCCTCATGGTGCGAGTACTCGACTCCGAAGGCGAGCCGGCCGCCGCCGTCACCCTCTCCTTCGCCGTCACCAGCGGGGATGGCACGGTGATCCTCGGTGCCGCCCAAGGGGCTTCGCTGGAGGCAGAGACCGACGCCGCCGGGATCGCGTCGGTGAGCTGGGAGCTGGGCCCGAGGTCGGGAACAAACCGAGTGGAGGCGAGGCTCCCCGGGGCCCTTGGTTCCCCGGTGGTCTTCACGGCGAGGGGAGATCGCAACCCGGATCTTCCAGGCGGGGGCTCGGGGGGCAGCGGATGCTCCTGCAACGCGCCCGGCCGGACATCCGGCATGCTCCTCATCCTGTTCGTCCTCGTGGCGCTGGGGCTCTCGCGCCGGCGCTTGCCGGGAGGTTGATCTCCCCTCGGACAAACCTTTGGGACCGCCCATCGGACCCTGGCGGTCGGAAGGCTTTGCGGCACACGGACGTTGTGGTACCCGTAGCAGGGAGGTGGCCCATGGCCCGCACCTGGATATCGGACATCGAAGCCCCACAGGCGGTCGCAGAGGTATTCCTCGTGAGGCGCAAGCTCCTCTGCACCTCTCCGAGCAACGGGAAGACCTACCTGAGCCTGCTCCTTGCGGACCGCACAGGGGAGCTGGACGCCCGGGTGTGGGACCGCGTCGAGCGGCTCTCGGCGGCCTTCGAGGAGGGCGACTTCGTGCGCGTGGAGGGCCGCGCGGTCAGGTATCAGGGCCGCCTCCAGGTCCACCTGTCCACCATCGACAAGATCCCAGGGGACGACCTCGCTCCGGAGGACTTCCTGCCTCCGCCCACGACCTCGCCCGAGCTTCTTTTTGCCCAGACCGAGACCTTCGTGAAGAGCGTCGAAAACCCGCATCTGCGTGACTTGCTCGAGCGCGTCCTCGATGACGAGGCTTTCTCGACGGCCTATCGCCGTACGCCCGGTGGGAAGAGCATCCACCACGCCAGGCTGGGCGGGCTCATGGAGCACACCTTGGCCATGTGCCGGCTCATCGAGGGGATCTGCGCCGTGTACGCCGAGAGCCTCCCTGGACTCGTGGACAGGGATCTCCTGATCACGGCGGGGCTCCTTCACGACTGCGGCAAGACCCTCGAGCTCTCCTCCGACCGCAAGTTCGACTACACCGACTCTGGGCGACTCATCGGCCATGTGGTGCTCGGCTACGAGCTCGTGTCGAAGCACCTGGCCGCCATGCCGTCCTTCCCAGAACCCCTCGGGCTCCACCTGAAGCACCTCCTGCTCTCGCACCACGGAGAGCTGGCGCACGGCGCCCCCAAACGCCCCAAGACCATCGAGGCCTGGATCCTTCACTACGCGGACGTGCTCGACAGCCGGGTCAGCCAGGTCGCAGATCTGCTGCGAAACCTCCCTCCGGGCTCATGGACCTCCTACCAACCCCTCTACGATCGATACTTCTGGCGGTGTCCTTCTGGTAAGGTGGATGAGCCAGACGAAGGCGGATGAGCTACGGTGATGGCAGTCGGCCAGCGGCCGTCACATCCACGAGCTGCTTGAGGTAGCTGCGCTCGTCCGGGCCCACATCCAAGAACTGAATGCCGGCGAGAAACTCCCTGGCGTTCTTCATCCGGCACCAGGCCACGCGACCCTGTACCTTCAGGGGCACGGAGGTCTCGTCCTCTATGTCGTCCACCACCACGAAGAGCTCCACCCCAAGGGGCTCCCCCTCTGCCAGGGGCCGCTCGGCGTCCACTCCAACTCCACCCAGGCTGAGGTCCCTGGTCACGCAGGTGAGGTGGCCCCCTGTCTCGAAGATGAGCTCTGCGCTGATTCGAACCTCGTAGCGAGGATGCGCGCGGTTTTCGTCCATCCGAAGATGCCTCTCTCCCCCTTGATGGGGGTCGCTGCCTCGTGAAGCGCCGCCCTCCCCTTCGATCTCCTACCCGCCGCTCTCCCTCACCTGCAGCCCTTCGGCCAGGATGCCGAGGATCATGCCCAGGTAATCACGGGTCTGTCTCTCCAGAGCAGTGAAGGATGCACCGATCTGGTAGCCTCCGTCCATTCCGGTGCACCAGATGACGGTCCCAGGCAGATGCAGCGGCTCGGAGAACATGTTCTCACCTAAAACGAGGGAGATGGAGAGCCTGAAGTGCGCCCCCCGGGGGAGGGGCTCGGGGACTATGAAGCACACCCCTCCGCGGCTCAGGTCACGGGTCACGGCTCTCCATGCGCCGCCCTCTGTGTGGACCACCGCATCCACGGCAACGGCGAACCGCTCGTGCTCTCGCCTTCCAAGGACGATTCCGTCGTCTGCCGCCAGAGGCATCCAACACCAGTCCTAGGGAGCCTTCTCACCTCCCGACGGAGCCCTGGCCGCGCCGTGACCCGAAGAGCCCTCCGGTGAGGGCGTTCAGGATGGCCGTCAGCTCCGCGAGCCTCAGCTCGCGACCGAGCGCGGTCGCTGCTGAGGCGGAGGGTCGCGCGAGAATCTCTATTTGCAGGCGTCGGCGCTCGAAGTAGAGCCTCGTCACCTGCATCACAACCTGCTCCCTGAGCTCTGTAATCCGCTGCGCTTCTCGGACGACTTTAAGCGTATTCGGCTCGAAGATCAAGCGGGGCAGATCCCAGGAGAGCTTGATCTCATAGGTAATTTGGTTCGCGGCATCAGCCCTCAAGAAGCTCGGCGATCCCACCTCCTCCTCCAGACGGCGATCCCGTCGCTGCTGCGCCCCGGCGCCGAGCTGCACCTTTGGCAGCCAGGCGGCGCGAGGGGCCGCGCGGAGCAAGCGGGCGGGAAGCTGGTGCCCTGCGAGCGCCAGGCGCACGGCAGCTCTCTGGGCCTTGTCCACCGAGGGCTCGTGATCGAATCTCCTCATCTGCCGCGCTATCTCCTCTGGGTGGAGCTTGCGGTGCTTCTTCTGGTTGGATCTGGATGCGGCCTCCTGCCTGCCGAGGCCTCGTCCACGGCTCGCCTCGATCTCCGTCTGCT
>JAVEWA010000448.1:0-5911 GCA_034004785.1 Polyangia bacterium | reverse complement strand
CCACCGACATCTACGAGGTGGACTGGCCCTCTCTGGCGCTCCCCTACGCCTCCGGGGATCGGGTGCTGGTGCAGATCATCGCCAGGGACGTGTCTCCCTTCGAGACCTCGGGCGCGACCGTGCTCATGCAGATCTTCGATCCCCTGGGTGGCCCCGGGCCTGTCATCTCCCAGGCCGCCTTCAGCCCCGACCCGGCGCTCTACGTGGACGCCACGGCGCTCGGCTTCATCGCGCTCTACAACGACGGCCTGGACAACACGACCTACTGGTTGAACCTCCGCCCGCAGGTGGTGATCAACGAGATCTTCCACGACGAGGAGCGGGCCTGGGAGGCGAGCTTCGTTGAGTTGCACGGAGAGCCAGGGCTCGACCTCTCTGAATGCCGTATCCTCGCTCATGCGGCTGACTCAGGCGGCCCCATTGGCGACCCGCTCTTCGATATTCCTCTGTCTGGACGCTCTGTTGGCCCCCTGGGCTATCACGTGGTGGGTCATGACGAGCTGGTTCCCGGAGTTACCGCCGATAATGCCGTGTCGGAGCTGTCAATTTATGATCCGGCCGGTGTCTACACTGACATAGCTGTGGTGCTTTACTGCAACAGCATGGCTCTTGACGCAGTGTGCTACCGAGGTGGAAACCTGCCCGTCTGCGAGGGCTCCCCTGCCCAGGACACAGCGCCCCGGGGCCTCGCTCCGGGCCAATCCATCGGCCGGGGCTTCCACGTGGATACTGACCGGAACTCACTGGACTTCATCCCTCAAGTAGAGCCCAGCACCTGGCAGCGTAACTATTCGGAGGTGTGGTGATGTCACACCAAAGCCCAGGCCATGAAGGCCTTGACTCCCCGAGTCACTGCCATGCAACCATTACGGAGGTGTGTTCATGACCCGCCTCCTTACATACGCGTTGCCAGCGAGGCCGGGCCTCGTCGGCCTGCTGCTCGTCGCCGCTATCATCACCGGTCCATCCATGGCCCTTGCCCGCGCTGCGAGCGACGAGGGCAACGACTACGCGCAGGGCTACTCCGACCCGGACGAGTGGGAGCAGCAGGCAAACGACGCGCCGGACCCTCGCAGGCTGAAGCAGGCCCCGGACCCGGTCAAGGACTCCCTTGGCGCGGATGCCCCTGGCAAGGACGACGACCTACTCAGGAAGGCCGACCAGGCCAACAGGGCCGACAAGGCCAGCAGGGCCGGCACGAGCGCCGCGAGCAAAGCGGACCGAACGGCTCTGGAGTCCCGCTTCCCCAAGATCGAGGCGCCCAAGGCTTCCAAGGGGGCCCAGGCAGCCAAGGACGCGGCGCGGCTGCAAGGGCAGCAGGACTGGCGACGGCAGGCGCAGGACCTCACCCCCGCCGGCCCCCTCATCTCGGTCAACAAGTCGGGCGTGAAGCCGCAGGTGCTCTCCCTGCCCGAGGGCAAGGGGTCGGTGCGGGGCATGGGGCTCACGTTCAGGACAAACCTCCAGACCGGCTCGGCGTCGCTGTCGGTGCCCATCTCGCTGCCGCCTGCTCGGCGCGGGCTCGGGCCGTCACTCTCGTTCGACTACTCGTCGGGCGGATCCCAGGGCGTGGCCGGGCTCGGGTGGGGCTTTGACGTAGGGTTCATCGCGAGGCAGACGGACAAAGGCCTGCCGCGCTACCTCGATGACATCGATCGCTTCGTCTACAACGGCGGCCGGGAGCTGGTGCGGGTAGTGCCTGCCCAGGGCGAGGTCCTGCCGGACGAGTATGGGGGCGCGGGGGCGCGCTACTACCGGGCGCAGATCGAAGGGCTGCTCATGCGGTTCTTCCGCATGGGGAGCTCACCCCAGTCGACCTACTGGGTGGCCGAGGACAAGGACGGGACGCTCTACTACTTCGGCGGGGACGACTCGGGCGTGGTCGATCCTGATGCGCTGGTGTGCGAGCAGGGCACCGGGGGCGGGGGCGCCTGCAAGCGCATCTTCCGCTGGAACCTGGTCCTCGTCCGCGACGTACACGGCAACGAGGTGCGCTACGTCTACTCGAAGGACCAGGGCGCGTCGTACCTCGGCGAGGTGCTCTACAACAACCACCCCCAGGTGAGCGGCCAGTACCAGCATCGCGTTGAGGTCGTGTACGAGAGCCGGCCCGACGTGCTGACCGGGTACCAGACGGGCTTCGGCATCACCACTGCCCTGCGGGTGCGCGAGCTGCGGGTGTTCACGGACTACGGGGCCACGGCCCCGCGCCTGGATGGGCAGCCCTCGGACGCGGACGGCCGGCTGCTCGTGCGGGCCTACCGCCTGGGCTACAAGGCCGACCGGCTGCACAGCCTGCTCGAGGAGGTGCAGCTCCTCGGCAAGGACTACGCCCCATCCACGGGCCTGCCCCCCGTGCGGTTCGAGTACCAGGAGGTGGAGGGGAGCGCCCATGTGCCGGGCCTCGGCTACGTGAACGGCACCGTACGCTCGCTCCCCGGCGGGTCGCCCGGCGGGAGCATCGGCGACGGCCGGCGGGACCTGCTGGACGTGGACGGCGACGGCCTGGCGGACGTCTTCGATACGGACCCCACGAGCATCGTGTGCACGGGCTCGACCTGCGGGCCCATGAAGTACTACCTCAACACTGGTGACGGCCTCCCGAACGCGCCCATCGCCTTCGGGAGCGCCCCGAGCCTGCTCCTCTCCAACACCAACGTGCAGCTCCTCGATCTCGACGGCGACGGCCGGGTGGAGCTCGTGCATATGCCCCACCTCGGGAGCTACTCGATCTACCGCCTGGAGTGCGCGCCCGTGGCAGCGGGCCAGACGGGCGCCGAGCGCCAGTGCTCCTGGTCCCTCTTCGGAAGCATCCCCGCAAACCCGAGCATCGACCTGACCACGGACGCGGCGGAGATCCGCCTCGTGGACGTGAACGGCGACCACCTGATCGACGTGGTGAAGACGACCGGCACCCAGATGCAGCACTGGCTAAACCTCTCGGCCTACCCGGGCGGCGAGGGCAAGTTTGGCCAGGTGGACCCCACCACCGGGTCCCTGTCCGACCAGCCCATCCGGACCTGCGTGCTTCACAAGGGGCTGCCCATCCAGTTCAGCGACGCGAGGGTGAAGCTGGCCGACATGAACGGCGACGGCCTGCAAGACATCGTGCTCGTGGACTTCGGCTCCCTCGTGTACTGGCCCAATCAGGGCTACGGGGTCTGGGGCCTGGGCGGGGCCTGCCCTGCGGGCACCTATGGCGCTGGCCGATACGTGACCATGGGCAACGCGCCCTACTACTCGTCCCAGGACCCCTCGCTCGTGCGCCTCGGCGACGTGAACGGCGACGGCCTCGCGGACATGATGCAGATCAGGTTCAACGCGGTGGACGTCTGGCTGAACGCCATCACAGAGATGCGGGACCGGGCGATCCTTCAGCAGACCCCTGTCTTCAGCGGCATCACGGACCGGGTGCGCCTCGCCGACGTGAACGGCTCGGGCTCCCGGGACATCCTGTGGGGCGACGGGGGAAACTACCGGTACGTGGACCTCACTGGCGGGATCAAGCCTCGGCTCATCACGCGCATTCACAACGGCCTCGGTGGCGTCACGGAGATCGACTACGAGGCGAGCACGGCCCAGTACCTCCGGGCCCGGTCCGAGGGGCGCGAGTGGAAGACCGTGTGCCCCTTCCCGACCCAGGTGGTGCGAGAGGTGCGGACCCGGGACCAGATGGACCGGGCGGGCTCGGGCTGGACCGAGGGCGTGTACACCACGCGCTACCGCTACCACGACTGCTACTGGGACGGGTTCGAGCACGAGTACCGGGGCTTTGCCGAGGTGGACGAGGAGAAGCTCGGCGACGCAAACAGCCCCACGAGCCACGTCACGCACTTCTTCTATCAAGGACGCCCGGGCGAGGCCTCGCCCTCGGATCCGACGCTCACGGTGGAGGCCCTCAAGGGCACCGAGCACCGCACCGACACCTGGGCCTACGCCACGCCCGACGGCGCGCCAGACCCAGTCCAGGGCGCGAGCACGCCGCGGGTGTACCTGTCCACGGCCATCACGTCGCGCGCCGTGCGCACCGTGCTCGACCCCCACCCGCTCGACCTGCCGCCAGGCAAGGACCCAGTGCGGGATGCCCGGCCGGTGTACTTCTCCTACGCGGCCGAGACCCATACCTTTGGCTACGACACCCATGCCTTTGTGGCGGGCTCGCAGCCCATGACGCTCACCTCGCTTCGCAACGAGGGCCCGGGTGGCACGGGCGCCGTGACCCATGAGGCCGAGGTGATCCTGCCCGCTGCAGCAAGCATCACCACGCACCTCAAGAGCACCGTGGACGAGGTGGACGACTACGGCAACACGCGCCAGGCCACTGCCCACGGCTGCGTCTCGGGCTGCCCACTCGGCGAGGCCGACCAGCCCATCACCCAGCACGCGACCTTTGCCCTGAACGCCACGAAGTGGCTCCACCGACCCTGCGAGTCCTGGACCACGGCCGGGCACGGGGGCACGGGGGCCGTCGCCTACAACCACAAGCTCTTTGCCTACGACGGGGCGGCTCTCGCCTGGGGCAGCTCGGGCGCGGGCAGCGCCTCCTGCGCCGTGGGCGAAAAGGGCCTCAACACGAGCGGCGGCTTCACCATTTATCACGAGGGCGAAGAGCCTCAGGTCGTCGAGGAGCACGTCACCGACTTCACGCCCCAGGGCCTGCCGCGCCACACCCGCGCCTTCAAGAAGCTGGAGAGCTGGCTCTACTACGAGACCCCTGGCGGCTACCAGGACCTCGCCACCCGTGAGGTAGTCCGCGTGGGCGTGACGCCCGGCGAGGCCACGGCCGGCTACGGCGAGACCGCGGTGAAGTACCTCACGACTCGCGTCTCCTACGACGTGGGCCTCGGGGCCGTGGTGGAGTACCGCGACGAGAACGACCAAAAAAGCCAGGCCGTGTACGACGCCCTCGGCCGCATCACGGGGCTCTGGGGCCCTCGCGAGCCCAAGAGCCAGGGCTGCTCGGGCGGCGGCAACCCCGCCTTCATGCAGCTAGCGGCCATCGAGTACCACCTGGCCGGCTACCAGAGCCAGCAGAGCAACCTCCCCACGCGGCCCTACTCCTTTGTTAAGGCCACGACCTTTGAGGACGCCTGCGACCCAGGCAACGTGAAGGTCGCCTGGTCCTTTGTGGACGGCCTCGGCCGCAGCCGCCTCACCGTGGGCGAGGGCGACGACCCTGCCGACCTGCTCCAGGGCCAGGCCGAGTGGATCTCCACTGGTTACGTGGCCTTCGACGCCAAGGGCGCGACTCGGGACGCCTATGACCCGGCGTACCTTGCTTCCTTTAATAGTAGTGCACCGGCCCTGCCTACGCCCGTCGCGGCCAACTGCCCCGATACCGACGACCGCCTCGGCCTGGACACTGTCTGCTTCGCGAGCACCCGCTACGACGCCTTTGGCCGAGCCGTCTCCACAACCCTCCCGAGCGGCGACCAGACCCGCACCGAGCACATCGGCCCCCTCGTGACCCGCGCCTTCGACGGCAACGACACGGGCGTGGGCCCTCGCGCAAACCCACACTTCGCGGACACCCCCACCACGACCCGCAAAGACGGCCATGGCCGCGTCATCCAGACCGAGGTCGTCAACGTCACCCTCAGCCACGCTGACCAGACGCCCGGCTCCCAGGAGCACTACTTCACGGGCTTCTCCTACGATCCCCTCGGTAACCTCGTCTCGCTCCGGACCTGCAAGTCGGGCGCTGCCTGGCAGCCGGGTGATGCCTCGGGCTGCGCCGAGGACGACCGCATCGAGAAGACGCAGGAGTTTGACTCCATCGGCCAGCGCCGCACGATCATCGACCCCGACGCCGGCACCTGGCGCTTCAAGTTTGACGACGCGGGCAACCTCATCGAGTCCACCGACGGCCGCTGGAACGCTCCCATCACGGGCGTTGCCCACGGAGGTGACG
>JAVEWA010000447.1:0-5912 GCA_034004785.1 Polyangia bacterium | reverse complement strand
AGGCGCATCCCGTTCGAATTGCAGCGCTCCTCCATGGCATTCTCCATTCCAACTCCTACCCACGAAAAGAGTGCCGTGAGAACCCGGCAGAGCCAGGACGATGTTAGAAGTCGTAGGAGTTAGGCCACCCGTGATCAACGCGGCCCGATCCTCCAACTCTGTCGCCGAGATTGTGGTTATCATCCATGGGTAGATTCCCTTTGGAGGCTCGTCGCTGGCCAAGTGCAGCCGATAGTGCAGCACAGAGGGAGGCCTCAAACATGTCCGCAGTATCCCCTCGCTGGGGCGATAGAGCGCAACCACGTCCACCTGTTGCTCCGTGGCGTCGTAGGTCACTGACTCAGCGAGAAAAAGAATGGTGGGCAAAGGTTCGTTGCTATTGTTCGAATTCTCGTTCGCGCTCCCATTGGCGTCCCCGCAGGCCGTGAGCCACAGGGAGACAATAAGAGCCGGTGTCGTCATGAGCGAGCAGCTTCGCATAGCCTAGCCTCCTATTCCATCTCACTAGTTTTCCTAGTAGTACACTCGGAGGATGTGGGTCTTAGTATCCTCGAAGAGGTAAAGCATCCCACCGGCCTGCACGAGCTCCGGCTCGTGGGTAGCTCCCTGGTTCACCGATTCCACTGGCAGGATTCGCGTTCGTTTCGTGGGGGTATAGCCCCCGCTCGTGTTCACGTCGAACCGATGCAGCGCAAACTCGGAAGATGAGCGCGCAGCCGTGTAGTAGAGCCGTTCGAACTCAGTTCGACCGCTGGGCATCACCACTGCATAGAGGTTGGGCGTGGTCCCGGCAGCGCTGTACGCCGAAACGCACGTATTATATGGCCAGTCTGGGTTCACGTAGTTGTGAGCACACGTGATGTAGCCCCCGTCCGGTCCACCGATTGGGACGATATCCGGTGTCGTAGAAACCCCCCGAGCCACGATATTGTATGCGAAACTCCCACTCCAGATGTTGAGGTTCTGCCCAATCCAATAAACGACTCCATGGTGCTTGGCCAGCGCCACGCCGTTCACGGGTGGAACACTGGTCACGGTCTGGGTGACGCAGGTGTCAGTACGGGTGATGCGAGCTTGGGAGCCGTTCGTGGTGGCGATGAGCTCACGTGTCCCGTCGTGGATGCCCGCCGGCGCGTGACTGGTGGTCAGGCCACAGGGGCCAGCGTAGACCGCCGTGGGCACCGTACCGTCTGGGTTGATTCGCACATAGTAGACGCTGTTCGAGTTCTTGTACTTGAAGATCACGCGGACCTCGCCGCTCGTCAGCTCGTAGGCATCCAGGCCCTTGTCGGTTATCGCCGAGCTCGCAAAGCCGACAGGCGAGTTCCAGGAGCCTCCCGTGCCCTTCTGATAGAAGATCTTGCCATCCGAAGTCCGGGCGTAGAAGAGATATATCTGACCGCCCTTGTAGACGGCTGCCTGTCGGAGTTGGGATCCATAGTGCCCACTGATCGTGATCGGTGCCTGCCGGTGGCCCACGGCATACATCGCAGAGATGGCCTTTCCGTACTCCGTGTACGTCAGGTCGCTGTCGAGATAGGCGTTCCACGCTGCCTGCTGAAAGTGAACGCCAAAACTGCTCCAGGGCTTGCTCCCGAGCGCCGCAAGGTGTTGCGTCACGAAGCGGTACCAGAGCTTGTTGACCTTGCCGAAGGTGACCGCGCCCGAGAGGGCGACCCCGTTGTAGTAGGTCACCGGCGAGCCAACTCTGTACGCACGTCCACATGGATCAGACTGCTGTGTCCCTTGGTTGGGATCCAGCCAGCGATCCACCTGGAAGAGTTCGAAGACCTTTGTGAAGATACCACTCGCCTCGTAGAGGTGTGTGGCCGGATTAGTGAAGTTAAAAACCAAGCCGGCCATCAGGCTTTCTACTATGTCGATTGAGTAGCTCCTCCAAGGCAGATCCCCCACCGTATCGCCACCCAACATGGTGCAACGTGAGTCTTCGACGTGAGTCTGGATGCACTCAGGCTCGGAGCTCCAGCCAGGATAGTTGTGGTAGCACCAGTGATTCGACGTGGCCAGGATGATGTTGGCGAAGGTATCAGCTAGTCCTTCTCCCACAGTGCCGTTGGTGCCCGGCGCCTCCTCTCCCATTACAGCATGGCTCCACTCGTGTGCGAGCGTGCTCAGGCGGGAGACGGTGTCGAGGTTGACGTACGTCCCGTCCCACGAGATTGGCACGCTGGGCCCTGGATCCCTGACTCGCAACCGATAAGGTGTGGTTGATGAATCCGCGTCCCATGAGTTTCGCGAGTTGTAGATGGCCATGTAGGCCGTGTAGTACCAGAGATCGTCACGGAGGCGCGACAGGTCCACATTCGTGGGGCATCCCCCTGGCCAGACGCAGCTCTCGTTCCAGTAGTACTCGTCCCAGCTCGGGTAGCCGCGGTAGAGGATCCGGTCTGCCCATCGGTTGATGATCTGGTAGTGCTCGCCGGTGGTCTCCGATAAGAATGTCACTCTCTCCATGCCGGACGGGGCCCAAGCGGTCACGCGGAACACTGGCTGGATATCGTCGCCTGGCACGCCGCTTCGCGCCTCGCTCACGGAGTAGATCGGCTCGCAGCTCTCGATCGTATAGTCGTGGTCGTCCCAGGTGCCGAGCAGCGCCGAGCAGTCCATGGTGTGCCCAAACAAAAGACGGTTTGGGGGAACGTAGTGGCCGGAGAAATGGATCATCCGCCCTGTACCCCTCTCGAACACGAATATCAACCGATTCTCCCAGATCGGGAGTCCATCGACTTGCTGACGAAAGATGAGCGTTCGGAGCGCTGGACCGTGGATGTCGCGCCAGACCTCCAGCTCGGTCTCAGGATCGGTCAGGCCAAGGAAGTTGAATTCGCCGAAGAGGGCCGACAAGATCTCGATGGGCGAGGCCGACAGGTCATAGCTGCCCACACCAAAACCGGGTCCCCCGATGAAGCTCGGCAGACCCCAGCGCGAGGAGACCTGGACCTGCATGGGGCCGTCAGGGCCGGTGATTTGACCTTCGAGGGCTTCCAGGCGTCTCGAGGCCGGCATTGACGCCCACGCCGATGCCGACGCCTCCTGCATTCTGTGTATCGCAGCTTCCCAAGACGGAGCAAATGAAGAGGGGGTTGATGCAGCGCACAATACTGAGATTAATAGCCCAATCATGATACCTCCCTTTCCCCGCTGGTAGCCAAGAAGTCCCTTGTTGCCTGCCTCGGCCTTGATCCCATCAGTTCATCATATTTCATGCCGTGCACGGGCGCAACCCGGCGTACACCGGGTACTCGACTACACCTCGCCTCACGGCTTGAAGGCATTGTACGGAAGTAGCGGCCGTAGACGCCACTCGAGTTGAGCGGCGTCGAGAGGTCGGCCCGGTGCGAAGAACGCCGATGCTCATCATGCGCACCTGTCAAGCTCCCGACTCTGCTGCACGATTCATGATCAAGGGGCGTCCTCCCGGTGGCAACAGGATTTCGTTACCCTGTGGCCTGTCGAATTCAAACAAAAAGGAGGACACCCTTGGACCGGTTTATTGGGCTCGATGCACACCTGTCAAGCTGCACGACGGCCGTGCTGGGGCCGAGCGGGAAGCGGCTTCAGACGGCGGTGGTGGAGACGAACGCCGGTGTGCGGGTGGACTTTGTCCGCGGCATACGCGGCACCCGGCGGCTTTGCATGGGAGAGGGGACCATGAGCGATTGGCTGTACGAAGTGCTTTCACCGCTGGTGGAGGAGCTCGTGGTCCTGGGGATTCCTCCTGGGAAGAAGGGGCCGAAGAGCGACGCGCGGGATGCCCTTGGCCTGGCGAACCAGCTTCGACTGGGGAACGTGGAGCTGGCGGTGTACAAGGGCCACGGAGCGTTTCGTCAGCTTCGCGAGCTGTCGCGGATGTACACGAAGATCACCGACGATGTGGTTGATAGCGGGCGAAACCAAGGACGTGCAGGACGTGCCCTACTACGTTCGGTTCAGCGCGTCGAGGAATTCGTTGGCTCGCGCTAGAAAGTGGGGCAGCAGTGCTTCTCCCGGAAAGGCAGTGAGGTCTCCGAAGACGACCTCTGGAACGTTCGTCTCCACCCGCTCAACCACCGTGCCGAGGAGCATGCGCCTCAGGGTAGAGGCCTGCGCAAGGGGCGACTCCCGGTCCAACCCATCGCTCCGCAGCAAGTTCCAGATGGACTCCAGGGCGCCGAAGATGGACGCCCAGCCGCGCCACCGCGGCAGGGAGGTGCCCACAAGCAGCGCTTGCCATGTGTCCGGGACCAGCCGGTGGACGCGCCGACGCCCTTCTGGTCGCGCAATTACGAAGCCCGAGTCGCGCATCTCGGCCAGCGCGTTCGCGATGGTGGCCGGGAAGTAGCCTGTCTGGCGAGCGATTTCGCGTGGCGAGCCCGTCCGGTTCACCAGGAGATAGGCGATGATCTCACAGCGCGCGTTCACTCCGAACATGGCTCGCAACCGCAGGAGCAGGTTCGCAGGCCGCTCGGGGCGGAAGGCGTGCGCGACCCTCCGCGGCTCATACCGGTCCCTGAGGAATCCATGCCGGACGAAACCCGGATCGAGCTCCCCGACCACCGGCATGGGACGACCGTCCCTCAGAAAGAAGAAGGGCTCTGGAGACCGTGCCTCGCCAGGTGCCCTCCGGGTCTTCGCCCACTTGGCTGCGGTGACTGAGGTCATGGCGGTCTCGGCGAGCGCCCGGAAGGTCGCCTCCCCGGCCAGCTTCTGATCCGACAGGATGCGCCAGACTCGCCCGACGTTGAGATACCGACCATTGATGCCAGTCCACTCGAGCATCGCATCGAACAGCCGAGCGTCGAAGCGCCCGAAGAAACACGTCGCCAGGACGAGCGCCTCTGGATCGATGAGTCCTCCTTGCCAGTCCTCTGCGTGACCCGCGACGCCCAGGCTTGACCACTGGCACCACAGGAGGTCCAGCACCCGGTCGAGGAAGAGCGGCCTATAGCTGGTCAGCGACGTCGTCATGACCGAGACTCCGGAGCAGGTGCGTCAAGACCATGGCGTATCCCTCGGACACGTCGTGGGTCATCGTCCAGCGCGCCGCCGCCAGCAGCTCCTCAGCGGTGGGAGCGAGCGAGCGCAGGTCGTCGATGTGATACCCGCCGCGATCGGCGCTGGCGAACAGCTTGAAATGAATCTGGTCGTACCGGTCAGCGAAGTGGACGCGCAGCCACGCTCCGATCCTCTGCGAGCGAAGGCGCTCGGAGAAGCCGCGCGGGAGCCCCATCTGGAAGAGCCCGCCCTCCCCGGGGCTCGGACCGTTGTTGAGCCAGTCCGGGTCGAGCCCTAGATCCTCGGCCACCTCACGGGCAGCCTGGACGAGCGGCAGGGGGAGCGGCGCCGGAGTGACCAGCGTGCCGTCCCTCATGAGGGCGATCACGTCCACGTCCTTGGTGGTGCGGGGCACCAACCCCGTGGCGATCAGGGCTGAACCACCACAGACCACGATTTCCATGGCTGGTGCACCGTTCGACCGCAGGCGGAAGTCCAACAACTCGAACGCCTTCATAAGGCTTTGATTGTCCAAGATAATGTCCATTCAGCAGCTCCATAAACACATATGTGTAGTACTCATTATGGCTACAAGCAATGTGCCATAAGTATGCGAGTGACGCAACCGCCATCAGGTGCGCACCCGACAATTTCCAGTCCTGGGCCAGCCGGTGTCCCTCGCCAGAATCCGATCCGGACCCCCATCAGTCCGTTCCGTATTCCATCTGGACCACAAGACCACCTCCGAGCAGTCCCCGGTCAAAAATAGATCCAGCGCCTCATCTCGCTCTCTCGGGCCGACCTGGTCCAAGGCCGTCACCACTGATCGCCCACCGAGCAACGTCGGCTGAAGTCCTCGCTCCCCCAGGGCGGGCGTGGCGATGGCGATGGCGGCGGCGATGGCGGCGGCGATGGCG
>JAVEWA010000446.1:0-5932 GCA_034004785.1 Polyangia bacterium | reverse complement strand
GCCGCGATCCCCTGCTCAGACTGCAAGGACTCTATCCACATGCCGTCATGTCCCAGGTGTTCTTGCACATTCGGATGTCCCGAGCGGCAAAAGGTGCCCTCACATGAATCATGTCCGGGGTGTTTTTGCCGCGATCCCCTGCTCAGACTGCAAGGACTCTATCCACATGCCGTCATGTCCCAGGTGTTCTTGCACATTCGGATGCCCCGAGCGGCAAAAGGTGCCCTCACATAAAACATGTCGGGGGTGTTTTTGCCGCGATCCCCTGCTCAGACTGCAAGGACTCTATCCTTGGCCAGATGGTCGCCTCGAGCCGGGGCTGGCCAAAATGGGGGGAAGAGGCCGGGAGGCGCGCTGCGAGCGGTTCGGTCACCGGAGAGACTCGGTGGAGATGAAACATGTCGCCAGGGTTTGCAATGGCCCCGTCGAGGCCGAGCCAGGGTCGGCAGTGGCTCCGTGGATGCCGAGGCATCGAATGTGCTGGTCGTATTCGGGCGCTGGCGTGGTGCTTTCGCGCCCCGCGCTGGAGCTCGAGCCTCAGAGCGACGTGAACACCGCCTCCACCGGAAAGTGGTCCGAGGCGGCCTCTGGCAGCACCTGCGCTCCTTTGAGACGCAGGCCGCGGAAGAGGATGTGATCCAGGCGGGTCCTTATCGGGCCGAGGGAGGTCTGCCACTGCCAGGTTGCGGTGGCGGGGTCCTTGCTCCCTAGGGCGCTAGCAAAGCCTCGCTTCCTGAGTAGCGTCACGGCCCGCCCCTGGTCTCCCTCGTTGAAGTCGCCCAGCACCAGGACCGGCCCGCGGGCCGGGAGCCCGGCCATGTGGTGAGCCATCTCGGAAGCCCGGATGGGTCGGGTGGAGAGGTAGGCGGACGGCATGCTCGAGGTGGCGCCCGACTCTCCGATGGGCGGCCTCAGGTGCACGTTCAAAAGGTGCACCCTTCCAAGGGGCGTTTGGACCTCGGCGTGCCAGGCCGCGAACCAGCCTCCCGAGGGGGGAGGCGAGAGGTTCGTCGGTCCGAGGGGCCAGCGAGAGAGGAAGGCGAGCCCGCCGGCGGCGGGCGCGTGGAAGTAGCGCTGGTGCGGATAGCGCCCCTTGAGCCGGCTCGTGAGCACCGTCTCCCAGGCGGGGTTCGTCTCCTGGAGCGCCACCAGATCGGCGCCGCTCGCCAGGATGGCCTCGGCCGAGCGGCTTGGGTCCACGCCCCCGTAGTTTACGTTGAAGGTCAACACCTTGAGCTGGCCAGGCTTCACCTCGAGCGGCCGCCTGTCGGCTCGAGGCGGGCGCTGGCAGGCAGCGAGGACTGCCGAGGCGGACAGGGCCAGGCCGAGTAGGCTGGGCAGGTGGAGCTTGGTGGGCAGGTTCCTTGGGCCGAGCCGACTGAGTTGGCAGAGCCGACCGAGCAGACGGGGCAAACAAAGGCTCCTAGGCGACATGGACACCTCCCGAGCGCCGATAAACGCATGCCTCTCGAGATAGTTTTGTCTCACCTTGTTTTGCCGTGCCCCGCGCGGCCCCACTGCTCCCCGGCGGCCCTTGTCAGATGAAGCGGGTGAGGAGCTCTCGCAGCAGGGCCTGGGGCCCTCCGGGGTGGGCCAGGGCCTCCTTCACCAGGGGGGCGAGGCGCGCCCGGGCGCCGGGGTGCTCCAGGTCCTCGGGCGACCTGAGGGCGCCCAGGCGGCGGCCGAGCTGAAAGGCGAGGCGGTCGTCGTCCTCCATGCCGAGGTAGCCGTCGATCAGGCCGAGGATCCGC
The DNA here is from genome assembly GCA_034004785.1 of Polyangia bacterium. Lineage (GTDB taxonomy): Bacteria > Myxococcota_A > Polyangia > HGW-17 > JAJRWW01 > JAVEWA01. The sequence goes on along the minus strand of JAVEWA010000446.1, from coordinate 4,181 downwards.
TCGTGGTCCTCGGGCAGGGTGCCGGCCACGTCCTCGAGCAGGTTCAGGATGTGGTCGCTTGCCAGGGTCGAGCGGATCCCGGTGAGGCCCAAGACCAGCCGCCGGATCTCCCGCACCACGCCGTCCTCGTCGAGGGGCGCGAAGCCCGAGGCCTCGAACTCCTCCCTCAGAGAAGTGCCCTGCCTGAGGCCCAGGGTGCGGAGCCGGATGAAGTGCGGATCGATCTGGCGGAGGGCGTCGGCGGTCTCGTCGGCGTGCTCGTCCGAGAGCTCGGCGCCGCCGAGGCCGGGCATCACGTACTCCGAGAGCTCCATGCCCGCGGCCACGACCTTTCTGCCGCCGACTATGTGCTCCTCCTTGGTGCAGCCCTTCTTCACCCGGCGGAGCACCTCGTCCGAGCCGGACTCCAGCCCCACGTGGATGCGGTCGAGGCCAGCCTCCCTGAGGGCGCGGAGGCCCTCCTCGGGGATCTTCGAGAGGGTGTGAGACCTGGCGTAGGAGGTGATGCGGCTCACCTCGGGGAAGACCTGCCGCAGGCGCACGAGGATCCGCACGAGGTCCTCTGGCTTTACGAGGAGGCTGTTGGCGTCCTGGAGGAACACGGTGCGGCTCCCGGTCATGAGCCAGAGGGCCACCTGTCCGATGCCCTGGTGGTCGGGCTCGGCCCACATGAGCTCCTCCACCGCCTCCCTGGCCACGCCGCCGACGGCGCCCAGGGCGGCGGAGCGCTCCCGCAGCCGGTCTCTCACCCTCCCCATGGCGTCTATGTCGGCGAGCACGTCCTCCACGGCGCGGCGCGAGAAGCGCGCCCTCTTGTAAACCGGGCAGAAGGTGCACTTGTTCCAGGGGCAGTTGCGCGACACCCGTACGAGGAGGCTCTTGGCCTCGGAGGGAGGCCGGATGGGCCCAACCTCGAAGGCGAGTGAGCCCTCGGGCGACGTGGCTTGGCGGGGCTCGTCATGTGAGTCGGTCATGGCAATGGAACCCGTCCGGGGAGGGCCGGGCCGCGGCCCTCTGTCTCTCCTTTGGCGCCTGGCGTCTCGGTCGGGCGCCCCTTGGGGGTCACTCCTGGTTCACAACCAGAGGCGAGAACGGTATACCACGGTGAAGGGCGCTGGGCCGCACGTGCCTGTCACAAATGAGCCTGGGCCGGACGTGCCTGTCCCTGATGAGCCTGTCCCGAAAGAGCCTGGCCCGTGGGAAAAGGCCCCAGGAGGCGTCAATGAGCGTGTTTCGAGCTTCCCTTCGATTGCCTGCCAACCGAGCGGGCTTGCCTGCATCAAGGACCTGGCCCGAGAGCCGGGCAAGCTCTCTCGTGACGATGGGCCTTCGAGGCTGGGTGCATCCCCTCATCTGGCGCGCCTGGCTCGGCTCCACTGTGGCGGCCCTCTGCTTGGCCTCGCTCGCAGCCTGCGATGGCAAGAGCAGGTCAGGGCACGCTCCGGGCCAGCCCTCTGCTGGCAAGGCGCCTCCTCCCGCCCTCGCGCCCGGGGAGCGGGCCGCGATGGAGGATCAGTCATCGGCCCAGACCCCGAGCCCGGACCCGAGCCCGGACCCGCCCAGGGCCCGGGACGAGGCTTCCTCCCCTTCACCGTCCCCTTCACCGTCGCCTTCACCGTCGTCGGTTGCCACGCCTTCCACGCAGTCCTGGCCGAAGGCCACCCGGCTCTCGAATGGTCTGCGGGTGATCCGCCTGCCATCGGGGGGCGGGGGTCAGGCAGTTGCCCTGCTCGCCTTCGCCCTGGGCTCGGCCGCAGACCCGCCAGGTCAGGTCGGCATGACCCACCTCATCGAGCATCTGCTGCTCAGGGCGCCCTCGCCCCCTGGCCGCCCGTCCATGGAGAGCCTTGCCACCAGCATGAACGGCGAGACCCTGCAGGGGCTCTCCTATGTCTATCTCGTGACGGCCAAGGGGAAGCTCGGGGAGCTTGTCGGGGCCCTCGCCGCGAGATGGCAGAAGCTCACGGTGGACGAGGCCACCGTGCGTGAGGAGACGAGGCGCATGCTGGTTGAGAAGTCTTTTGTGGAGCGCTCCGCCCCGGCGAGGCTCCATAACGGCGTCTATGCGAGGGCCTATGCGCAAAGCCGGCCCTACCGATGGGGCAAGCTCGGCCTGCTCGAGACCAAGGGGCCCTTCGCCGTGAAGGACACGGCCCGCTTCTTCGAGAGCCACTACGTCCCCTCCCGCGCCCTGCTGATCCTCGGGGGCGAGCTGCCTCCTGGGGAGCTCGACCGAGGGGCGCTAGGGGCCCTCAAGGGGATCCCTGCCCGCCGGGCCCCAGCCATCGCGCCGATGGTGCATGTCCGGGCGCCCCAGCCCAAGGCCCCGCTCGTGGTGGAAGATCCCCAGACGACCGGGTGGCAGCTCCTGGTGGCCTGGCCAAGCCCTGCGGCCCTCGGAGACGAGGACCTCGCCCTGACCCTCGCGGGCATGCTCCTCCAGCAGAGGCTCTTTTTCCGCCTCGGCGCCGCGGGCGGCGGGAGCTGGGTCTCCGCGCAGAACGATCTCCTGTCCGGGCCGGGGCACCTCTTCCTCGCGCAGCTCGCCGGCCCCTTTCCCAAGGCGTCCACCCCGGAGCAGGGCCTCGCCGCCCTCCACGAGGAGATCGCCCGCCTGGGCGTCCCCACCGAGGCAGAGCTGGCCGTCCTTGCGGCGGCGCATCGCCAGGGCCTCGTGTTTTCCATCAGGCTTCCTGCCTCCGGTGCGCCGCGGCCCGCCTGGGAGGCCGCGGTCCAGTCGGCGATCAACCTGGCGCGGGTTGAGCTGGTGCTGGGCGAGGGGCGCGAGGCCCTTTTCGACCGCATGGCCAAGCTGCGCCCCTCCGATGTCGGGCGGGCCGCGACCCGCTATCTGAAGCCCGGGCTCGGCGCGGTGGGCATCCTCCGGGGCCGCAAGCCGCAGTGAGAGGCCGAGCCTGGAGGCTGGACCGGAAGGGCGCTCGGCAGGGGTCCATCGCCTCTCCGTCAGATCCGGAGCACCAGGCCCAACGAGCTCCCGCCCCAGAACACGGCAGGGAGCGTCCAGACCACGAACACTGAAAGGGTGAGTGCGAATCGCGAGCCCCGTGGGGAGAGCGCAAGGGTCAGCTCGGCGGGCATGTGGAAGGTGAGCAGGAAGCTGGCGTCCCAGACGAGGCGGTGGGAAAACGCGATGATGAGATCACCATGGCGCTTCGACCTGCTCCATTCGAAGTCCAGGTGCGCGCAACCGCCCGATACACTGGGCGCAGGGTCCTCCTCATCCCACAGGTCGTCGAAGCTCAGCTTGCCTCGATACGCCGAGCCGCCCACACCGCCCCCCACGCTGAGGCTGTCCCCAACCCGGTAGCGGACCCCCATGCGCAACGTGCCGTAGTACTTCCAGGCCTGGCTGTCCTCGGCGAGGAGCCTGGGCATGGAGGCGTCCCACAGTCGTCCGATGCTCAGGCTCAAGGGCAGGGAAATCCGGGAGGTGGCAAAAGTCTCGAGGTGGAGCACGCCGCCGCCGCCGTACCTGATCCCATAGCCTTCGTCTCCGTACCTTCCGTAGCCCCCCGCGGCCTGTGCCTGCAGGATCACCGTCCCGGGCTTCTGGGGCCCGGGCAGGATGAGACCCATCGGCGAAGGGGGCACGCAGCCAGCAGCGGCCAGGCATGGACAAAACGCCAGCATAGCGGCCCATTGCTTTGTGCGCAGCCTGCGAATGGTCGGATTGGAAAAGAGGGGCATCGATGACCGCTCGTGCATCTCCTCTCCTGTGGTCGGCTCCATCTGAGGCTTCGTCATCGCCATCTGGTGCACGGTTATATTCATGCAAGCGACGTGCCGCCCCTGCCTTGGACAGCGGCGCAATTGGGACTTCATTGAAAGCAGCTGCTATCCCCCGGTACCCGAGGGGATTTGGTCTTGGAGGCGTTCTGGATGGAGTCAGGCCCAGGCCCGGTCGGGAAGCCTGTCGCTTGGGTCTCTGTGGCAGGACTGCAACTGGTGACGCACGCATGGCACAGTAATCCAGGCGGGCCCGGTTGTGCAGAGCCCTCCCTATGTGAGAGACTCATAAGGACTCGACATAGAAGGACTGGCGTATGAGGAGACACCAACTTCTGCTTCTTGCTGTGATGTGGCTGGCATCGCTTTCCGTCGGGTGCAAGGACAACGGACCACCAGCGGGAACAGAGAGAGGGCCCTGCTACCCGAACAGC
>JAVEWA010000445.1:0-5936 GCA_034004785.1 Polyangia bacterium | reverse complement strand
TGACTGCAGCGGGCGCCATGGGCGCACGAGGCGCGGGGGTGACTGCAGCGGGCGCCATGGGCGCACGAGGCGCAGGGGTGACTGCAGCGGGCGCCTTGGGCGCACGAGGCGCAGGGGTGACTGCAGCGGGCGCCATGGGCGCACGGGGCGCGGGGGTGGCCGCGGCAGCGGGCGCCATGGGCGCACGGGGCGCGGGGGTGGCCGCGGCAGCGGGCGCCATGGGCGCACGGGGCGCAGCAGGAGCTTGAACGGGCGCCGCGGGCGCACGGGTGGGAACTGGTGGCGGCGCCGCAGGGGCCGGCTGGGCGGCCGCGGCTGGACGAGGCGCGGGCGCCGCGGGTATGAAGGGGCGCGCGATCGCCCTGGCGAGGAAGGCTTGGACCTGCTCGACCATCTTTCCCGTGTCGAAGGGCTTGATCAGGTGACCGTCTGCGCCCGCCCCCTTGACCGTGTCGAAGGGCTCTTGGTTCGAGCAGGCGATCAGCACCGGAATGCCGCTCAGGACCGGATCGGCCTTGGCCGCCGCGCAGATCTCGTAGCCTGTCTTGCCGGGCATCCTGTGGTCGAGAATGAGCAGGTCGGGTGACTGCTGCTTTGCCAGCTGCAGCGCATCCTCCCCATTGTCGGCCAGCAGCACCTGCACGTCCTCGCGGGCAAAGGCGATTTGATAACAGCGTCGCAGGGTTCGGCTGTCATCGGCCACCAGGATCTTCTTCGCCATGACGCCTCCAATGAGGGGAGATACACCGACCCCCTTGGTAGCACGCTGAGGTCCAATGCGTCAAGAAAGTGGCGAGATTCCCTGGCATTTATCCTAAATGCTAGTTTGGGGCTCCCGCCTCATCGTCCTTGGAGCTCGCTTCGATAGGAGTTGAGCACGAGCCCCACTCTCTCGGCCAGAGAAGCAGACTTCTCGAAGTCGGCCTTGAAGGTGGACGCCCCGGTTGGGTCCTCCTTGGCGAACGTCTTGAGGGTCTCCTCCATCTCGGCGTATCTGCCCCAGCGCCTCAGGAACTTGGCCATCCACTTGTAAGCCGACGATAGATCCGGCTGCCGCCTGATCGCGTCCCTGAACCTGGTGACCGACGCCAGCTGCTGATCCCGCTTGGCGTAGCGCTCTCCAGTGCTGGATGCCACCTCGGCGATGGAGCGAGAGTTGGCCACGGCGGCGGCAAACCACTTCTTGGCCAGGTCATGGTCCCCGCGCCCGGCGGCGAGGAGCCCCAGGTAGTAGGGCGCGAGGTCGTCTCCGCTGTCGTGCTTGCTGAAGGCCTCCAAGGTACGACGCGCCTCCTCGAGCTTGCCCTCTCTGTACTGAAGGATCCCGCGCCACTTCTGGGCAGCAGGGGCCTCTTCTTCCTCCTTGCGTTGGAAGAGTATGTCCAGGACCACCCTGGCCTCGGCGTCCTTGCCACCGAGCAGGTAGGCCTCCACCACGCACAGGTGCGCATAGCCGAGGTGTGTCTTCTCGTAAGCCCGTCCGCAGGCCTTGGCCGCCTCGTCGAACCGCTCCAGGGTCAAAAACAGGCTCCCAAGCTGAAACAAGGCATCTCCGTCCCCGGCAGCAGCCGCCTTGCGGTAGTAGGCCTCTGCAGACACGGCATCGCCAGATAGCCGGGCCAGGCGGCCCTGCACCATCAGGCCCTTGACCCCGGTGAAGGCAGCCGCCCGATCCACGAACTGCTTGGCCCGCTCGATGGGGACCTTGCCGTTGTCGAACTCCGTGACCATCTCCTCGGCCAGCCCATTTATAAACGCCTCCCAGGAGGGTCCACGGTGCAGGTCCTCGGGCATTATTCCCCAGGGTAGCCGGCGGCGTTTGAGGAGATCCTTTATCTTGATCGTGTCGTTGTGCAGGACCCAGGGCAGCCGCATCTCGATGATCGGGAACCTGTCCGAGTTCGGAGCGGCGGAGCCCGCCAGGGCGAGGGCTGTCTTACGCCCGAAGAGGTACTGCCTGAAGACCTTGTAGGCATCGATCTGGAAGAGATCCGCCTTGGTCTTGATGCGCTTGTCCGACAGGTGCTTCTCAACCACCGCTGGGTCCAGCTTGAGCGAGCTGTCTCCGCCTATCAGCAGCAGGGAGTTGCCGTCCACCTGAAACACATGGACCGCCGGAAAGGCCAGGGTGAAGGCCTTGAGCAGGGCGGCGAGACCCTCCTGGTCCATGCGAAAGAGGTTAATCCACTGGCAGAAGATCCCGCCAGGACGGAGGTTTCGCCGGACGACGCCGAAGTGCTCCTCTGTGTAGAGCGAAGCGACGCCGGACAGCCAGGCGTGAGAGGGCTGAGACACGATGATGTCGTAGTAGTTGGGGCGCGCCCTAGCCGCACGCAGTAGCGCGTTCCTGCCGTCATCCACCACGATGTTCACCCTCTTGTCGTCACCGGGGTGGCTCTTTGGTCCCACGAGCGTCTTGTAGATGAACTTCGAGGCGTTTACGACCTCGCGCTCGAGCTCGACGACGTTGAGCTCCTTGAGCGCGGTCGTCGTAAGGCACTCCGCCGTCCCTCCGCCTCCGAGGCCTATCTGGAGCGCGCGCTCGGGCTTGGGGTGCAGGATGTAAGGCAGCAGCCCGAGGTACCAGATGACCTGCGCGTACCTGGGCTCAGTTGTGCCGTGGTAGGCCTCGTTGAGCCCGTTGTTGCGGAGGCGCAGGCCGCCGTCATCCAGCCTGTGGACCGTGACCACTGTGACACGCCCCTGGGCCTTCCAGACGATGTTGCTCGACGCGTCCTGGGCCTTCGCCACCTTGAACCCGAGGGAGCGGTCGTAGTCCTCCACCGCGTAGCGGGCGCTCACGAGGCGATAGATCTGCACGTCGGGGTTCATCACGCCAACGGTGACGATGACCGCCAGAGGCAGGGCCACGAGCCCCAGCCCCTTTGCCACGGCTTGATTCCGGGCGTCCCGCCCCACCCTCTGAATGGCCTTTCGCAGCGGTCCCACGAAGGCCAGGTACCCAGCAGCGAGGGCGAGAAGCAGGCTCATGTAGACCATCCCGACGAGGATGACGTTTAGGTCCCGCGTGACGCCCAGCAGCAGGATGCCGCCGCAAATGGAGCCCAGGATGCTGCCCAGCGTATTGGCCGCATACACGCTGCCCATGCTCTGCGAGATCTGCCCCCTGTACCTGGCGGAGATGGTCACGAGCACCGGAAATGACGCGCCGAAGAAGATGGTCGGCACCAGGATGATCAAGAAGACGATGAACACCTTCACTGCGAAGCCCCCCTCCACGCCGGTCCCGCTCCCTATGAAGGCATCGGCCAAGCCAGGAACCATTGGGATCATCAGGATGGTGAAGAGACAGCCGAGCCCTGCCATGAGCTGTAGCTTGGCGAACAGGCCCCATAGATCCTTGCTGCTGTCGATGAATGGGGCGATGACGAGCGAGCCGAGGGCTATCCCCAAGAGAAACGAGGCCAGGAGCGCCGAGAAGCCATAAACAGTCCCGTCGAGGAGGAACCCAAGCATCCTGGACCAAACCACCTCGTTCACCAGGGAGATAAACCCGCAGAGCCCTGCGGCCACCAGGGCCATGACCCCGCCGAGCCTGGGAGAGAGGGTCTCGCCGAGCGAGGCCAGGGCCCCCGGCGCGGCATCCCCCCCCTGCTGGGAGCCGGTCGTCTCCTTGGCGCTGAATGGCGGCAGCCCTCGCTGAAGCAAGATCGAGCCCAGCATGACGGACACGCCGATGAGCGCCGCGAGGTACAGGCTCGTCTGCAACCCGAGGAACCTCACGAGCACGAAGCCGGCCAGCACAGACCCCAGGACGGCGCCGAGGGTGTTCACGAAGTAGAGCAGGCTGACCCCCTCCCCCATCCGCTCCATGCGCACGAGGGGGACAGTGAGGACCGGCAGGGTGGCCCCCATGCAGACGGTGGGGATGAACAGCAGCACTGCCGCCGCCAGGAAGCGAAGCGCCGTCAAGGTCGAGACGGAGGCATCGACACCGACGAGCCCATAGAGGAAGTCCATCCGGTACAGCAGAGGCGTCACCGCGATGGCGTAGATCGCCACGGCGAACTCGAGCAGGCCGTATACGAGGATGGGACGCTTTAGACGGAGGGCGATACGCCCCGACTGCCAGGCCCCGAGGGCGAGTCCGCCCATGTAGACAGCCACAACCGTGCTGACAGCCAGATCCGTGTTGCCGAAGTTGTACTGGAGCACCCTCACCCAGATCACCTGGTAAACCAGGCCGGCCATGCCCGAGAGGACGAAGAGGAGATAGACCAGCATTCTCTTGGTGGCTGACATGGGGCGGGACTATAACGACAGAGTGGCCCCCGAGTAAAGCAGGCCGAGGATACCCAATGCCCCGCTCCATGCCCGAGGTCCTGCTCGTCTCCCGCCCGGTGTCCGGGGGTCCTCCTGATGGCACGGTGGAGCTCGTCAGAACCCTGGCGAGCACCGGCGGCAGCTCCGAGGCTCCGATCCGCTTCGGCCTCCTGAAGGCCTGGGGCCCACACCAGGAGATCCATGGCGCGGTGACCCTGAGCTCCGCTCTGCCAGGGGGCGTCGCATGGCGACCAGTGACGCTGCTCCGCCTGCTTCAAACGCCCCCGCGAGTCATCCGCCACTACTTCTTCACCCCTACGAACCGAGTGGTGGCCCTCCTTCGCATCGTGCATCGGCTCAGGCCTGCTCCCGCGGTGCAGACAATCTGCTCCACACCCGGAGACGATGTTTCTCTCGGACCCTTGATCTTCGCCTCGCATGTGGTTGCTCTCTCGAGCCACACCCGGGATCGCCTTCTCGGCGAAGGCCTCCCGCCGGGCAGGGTCCACCTGATCCCACCGGCGGTCCCCACCCCGCCGCCAGTTACGGACCAGCTCAGGGCAGAGGTCCGACGGCGACTCGGGTTGGCCCCTGGCACCGCGATGCTCGTCTACCTCGGCGACTTCGACGTCGCTGGGGCGGCGCTCTCGACCGCCAGGGCCATCGGACCTCTCCTGGGGAGGGAGGGCCTCGCGCTGGTCCTCGCCTGCCGCCCCAAGGGTGGCCGCCACCGCGAGGTGGCGCAGGAGGTCCGTGACGCCCTCGCGACCTCGGGCGCGCGCCCGGGGCAAGTGCTCATCCTCGGTCGGATCTCCTTCGCTCCGGCCCTGGCCGCGGCTGCCGATCTGGCGATCTTCCCAGCCCGGCGCCTGCCCGATAAGATGGACCTCCCGCTTGGGCTCCTGCAGTCTCTCGCCGCCGGAGTGCCGGCCCTGGTGGCGAACGAGGGACCACTCGCGGATCTGGTAAACGCCGGTGCCGCCTTCGGAGTGGACGCCCGAGATCCGGAGGCTCTCCGAACGGCCGCGCTGCACTTGCTGGAAGACGGCAAACAGCGACGGGCCCTCGGCGCCGCAGCCCGCCGCCACATGGAGCGTGAGGGCTCCGTGACCGAGCTCGGGCGAGCCCACGCCGCGCTATACGGGCGCCTTTGGCGACAATGAAGACGCAGCGCTACTACGACGAGTTCTCCCAGGGTTACGACAGGCTCCGAGGCCACCCGTATCATCGCCTCGTGGATCGGCTCGAGCTTCAGATCCTGGGCCCGCTCATTCGCGATCTCGAGGTGCTGGACGTTGCGACAGGCACTGGTCTCCTGCTCATGGCCATGCACGAGCAAGCCAGGTGCGCCGTGGGGCTGGATCTCTCCGGGGGCATGCTCCGGCACGCCAGGCGGCGCGGCCTCCGGACAGTGCAAGGCAGCGCCGAGGCGCTCCCGTTCCCGGATGAGAGCTTCGACGTGGCCTGCTGCTTCAAGGCATTCCCGCACCTGGATGCCCCGACCAGCGCCCTGGAAGAGATGCGCCGCGTGTGCAGGCCCGGGGGCGCCGTTGTCCTGGAGCTCTACAACCCACGCAGCCTTCGCGGGCTGCTGCGGCGCCACGGCCCGAGGCGCCCAGTCTCCACGGCCGTCCACGAAGGACAGGTGACCA
>JAVEWA010000444.1:0-5937 GCA_034004785.1 Polyangia bacterium | reverse complement strand
GTCCTCGCTCCCGTCGTCCAGGCAGAAGCAGCGCCAGTCGGAGAAGCTCTGGGCCTCCAGGCTCTCGAGGGCCTCGGGGAGCACCCGCGCCGCGTTGAACACGGGCAAGAGGATGGTGATGAGGCGCTCGGGTGAAGTCACTGCTCGGTCCGGCTCCTGGAGGCTGGCTCAGCCGCTCATCGGCTCATCGGCTCATTGGCTCAGCCGCTCAGCCGCTCATCGGCTCATCGGCTCATCGGCTGGGAAACCAGGCGCCGGGCCTGAGAATAGCCGGATCCCGTCTCCTGCCCAAGCGGTCGCCAGTCGCCGCTCGCTGAGCGCTGGGCGCCGCTCGCCGCTCGCCGGGCGCCGCTCTCCGACCGCCTGCCCTCCATTTCCGGCTGCAACCGCCCAGCATTGTTGTGGAAGTTATTATTAGACGTATAGCCACTATTGAAAGAATCCGTTGACAACGGACACGCGCAGGCGCAGCGTCGGGCGGATCCATTCGATCCGGGCAGCAGCTGGCGAACCCCTAGGGAGATAGTGCCCAGGTGGGGTCAGGGGGTTCTTGTGGCTCAATTTCCGCCGGAAGACTCCGGCATGAGGCAACCATGAAGACGCTCACTCTGTTCACTCTGCTCACCCTGCTCTTGTTCACGCCCCAGGGGGCCCTCGGGGCACCGGCCAAGAGGCTGCTCGACGACACGAGCCTCTCGGTGTTTTTGACCTCCAGGGTCCACGGAGATCCCGAGAAGTCCTACTACGAGTTCGAGGTCAAGGCAGGCCTCTACGGGGGCGGGGCCGCGCTCGGCAAGCAGGACGCGGTCATCGTGAACTGGAAGAAAGGGGCCAAGGTGCTCGCCTCGCAGCGCTGCTCCGTGGACGTGGACGAGGGGGGCAAGACCGGGTCGTTCTACTGCAAGCACGACAAGACCAAGCTGAGTGCGGACGGCAAGCTCCAGGTGGAGATTCTCTACGTGGACGATCGCGCCGAGCAGAAGGAGCTCCTCAAGACCCTGAACATCCAGGTCGGGCGCTGGTACTACTGGACGGGCATGAACGGCCGGAAGCCCAAGCACCGGATCCACTACCAGGTCATCGGCGACGATCTCCTCGGCACGACCTACCTCTTCAAGTCCGACGGAGGCTCGGGCCTTCCCCGCCTCGAGCTCATAACCTGGGTCTCGAGAGACAACGACCGGAACGAGTCCAACCTCAAGGGAGTGCTGCGCTGCACCGTGAACGGCAAGGCGCTGCCCACTGACATCGACGTCACCCTGAAGTCGCACCAGAGCGCGATCCAGGTGGTCAACAGGGCTCATCTCAAGGCCCCCCCCGAGGGCGAGACGCTCTACCAGTGGAAGAAGATGCTGCTCATCACCCAGATCTACTGGGGGCCCACCGCCGTAAGGAAGAACTACTCCAACCCGAACAGCATGGTCTTCTTGTCGGAGCACGCAGGGGCCTGGGCCTGCAAGTGGCGCGTGGACGGCACCAACCTGCGCGAGTTCCGCTTCACCGTGGAGCCCGGGGACAAGATCAAGCCCCACGCGGAGCAGAGCGGCCCGAACGGCCTCCGGCTCGGCAAGGACCTCTACTTCGTAGAGACCTACTTCCCGACTCCGGTCTGGGACTTCGTGTTCAACCCCGCTGCCATCAAGGCCACTGGCGCCTGGGGGCGGCCCTGGGCCAACCCCGCGGCGATGAAGGCCATGCTCGGCGCTCTGCCGAAGGCCAAGGGCACCGCCGTCGTCAAGCCGGCCGCGAACGCCAAGTAGCAGAGCAGCTCCAGGCCTCTGGCCCCAGGCTCCTGGCTTCTAGCCCCAGGCCCCTGGCCCTGGCTTCTAGCCCTAGGCCCCTGGCCCTGGCTTCTAGCCCCAGTCCCCTGGCCCTGGCTTCTAGCCCCAGTCCCCAGTCCCCTGGCCCTGGCTTCTAGCCCCAGGCCCCAGGCCCCAGTCCCCCTGGCTTCTAGCCCCAGTCCCCTGGCCCTTGGTCCTTGGCCCTTGGCCCTTGGCCCTTGGCCCGGGTCAACTCGTGGGCCGCGCTTTCCCGCAAGGTTCCTGCCTTCGCCCCGAGTCTCGGTTCCCCGTCCTTTGCATCGCTTGAGTATCGCAAGCTCTACCTCGGCTGGGAGAGGCCCCCGCCCCCCGAATACCCTCACGATCGCTACCTCGGAACGAGCTTCGTTCCCGCCGGTGAGACCTCCTGCTGGGCCATGGGGCCCAACGCCGGCCAGACCGTCCTGACCGACGCATTGCTCTCCATCCCCTTCAGGGTCAAACTCGACTCGGAGTGCTACGGCTGCTACGAGGACTTCGTCTCTGTCGAGCCCTTCCCGGTGAGCCTCCTGGGCTCCCAGGGCGCCTGCCCGTAGGCCTGGGCCCGTCCCCCACCTGTAGACCAGGGCCCTGCCCACACCCGTAGACCCGGTCCCGGCCCCTGCATCCTTGGCCTTACTGGCTTCGATTGGGTTCGCCGGTCTGGTGCTCACCAATGCCTGCGGCGATGACTCCGGGTCGGGAAGCAACAACTCCTCGGACAACTGAGTACTGTGAGCACATCCCAGGCAAATGCCTGCCAGCCGTTCGACCGGTTCCACCACACCCCTCGAGCGACTGCCATTTCGAGGGGGAGTATCCCGTTCTCCCCCCCAAAGTGGCAGTCGCACCGGGCATCTCTTGTGGGTATTGTGAGCTCCTCCCGGGAAAAACCCTGCTAACTGTGCGATTGGCTACAGCTCACCCCTCGAGCGACTGCCATTTCGAGGGGGAGTATCCCGTTCTCCCCCCCAAAGTGGCAGTCACACGGGGCCCCAGGCCCCGGCCCCAGCCCCGGCCCAGGGCGGATTCAGGGGGCTCGCCAGGGGGGCAGACGGGCCCTTTGGATCGCCATTTGGCGTTCGTTTTCGAGGTCTTTGAGCAGGCGCTGTAGCTCGTGGAGGCTCTGCGGATCCAGGCTACCTGCGTCCGCCCGTTCAGCGTGCACCTCTTCGAGCAGTTCGCCGAGCCCTGCGGGTACCGGGCCCTGCCGCCCGACCTCGGCATCACCGCCGCGGTGGACGCCTGGGTCGCCGACGTCCTCGAGGGTGACCACGGCGTCAAGAATGCCCTCGACCACTTCGTCGAGATGCTCGGCGTCATGGCCGTCCAGGGCGATCTCCGGCACCGCGTCCACTACGTCTTCAAGGACGGGCTCTTCTACCTCCACCTCGAGAGTTGCTATGACTCGTTCCGGCAGCACCGCCGACGGATCGACTACCCGGGCGTGGTCGCAACAGTGCGGGCAAGGAGGCGGGCCCAGGAGAGTCGGCGGGGTCGGATCGCCGGCGTGGGCTCTGGCTCAGTCGCTGTCGCTGGCTCTGTCGTTGTCGCGTCGGTCGGGTCCCCGGTTGAGGCCTCAACACCGGTGTCGCCGCAGGCAGTGTCGCCGCAGGCATTGTGCTCCTCGAGAGGGAGGTTGGTTTGTGCGCCTGCCGATACGTGGGCTCGGTGCCATCGCCAGTGGCCGCAGCCTCGTGGGAGTGCTGTGTCTTGTCGTTGGCGAGGTTCGGTGTCGGTGTCGGTGGTGGTGGTGGCAGCAGGGCACGACACCTGGAGCGATTTGCGAAGTAGCCATGGTATCGACTCTGTCACGGCTCCGATGCACGCCGCCTCATTCTCGACCGCGGCCTCCTGCTCAGTCTGACCTCGCCTGGGGGACCTTTTCGTCGATCCTTTGGAGCCGCGTGATGTCTGCCCTGCGCCGCTTCTCGATGTCCTTCGCGGCCTTTTTGATATAGGAACGCGGGTTGGTGTCGAGGCGTATCCGGATCTCCTTGATGGGGAGAGCTTTCGCGCACGCGAAGATCGCGAGCGCGTAGGAGAGCTCGACCTCTCCAAGATAGCCGCGGCGCCTTGCCGACCAGCCCTGCAGGGCGCCCCGATCTAACTGCTGGAAGCTGAAGGCCGAGTTGGCGAGGAAGACGCCGAAGCCCATGAACACGGCAGAGACGTCGGTCGCCGGCTCGTGCATCTCGTCTCCGCCAGGGACAGGCGTCGTGGCAGTGAAGAGGAGGTAGTGGCCGAACTCATGGGCGAGCGTCGCGACCAGATCCATCGGCGACTCCAGGTTGTTCTCGTTGCAGGTGATCACGATCTCCTTCGTGCCCTCTCGTGCGAAGATGCTCCCGGCCGTCCCCTTGCTCTCCGTTCCATCATGCGGCATCCCATCCAGGATCTCGGCGATCGAGGGCTCACGCCAGAACTCCAGCCTGCAGGGCCAGCGGCTCATCCCGGCATGTTCCTTGACGAGATCGAACACCTGCTGTGCGCGCTCTCGTGGATCGCGGGAGGACACGGGGAAGAACTCGTGGGTTGGCAGCGCGAGCCTGGTGCCCTGCAATCGTGAAGAGCCTCCGAAGCTCTCGAGCAACCAGGCAAAGACATCGAACAGCCAGTGAATCATCTCATCCCTCGGCAACATGGGGATCTCCTCCAACACCCAGAGGTATTCGACTCATAGCCCGAGCGCGCTGAAGCTATCACCTAGGGCTTACTCGTGGTCATTGTCTCGCAATCCATGGCATAGGGGGGGGGTGAGGAACAGGCGCTTGGTCTGAGACCTGCGACCCGAACGGGAACCGGATCGGGTACCGGCGCCTCGGCTCCCCTGGCTCGGTGAACTGGACTGGTGTTTGTGACGATCAGGATAGGCTACCGCTCGGGCGTTCTGGTAGACGACTGGCTCTCGCTGCGGCAGGTCCGCCACTCGGAGGGCATCGCGAGGATCTCTCCGGCTCGGCGGGGGTGGACGCCGCTCGGGCGCTCGGTTTCAATGAAGGAAGGGGCCCCCGAGGTCCTTGCAGATTTTGCGGGCGAGACGGTCGTCGATTTCGGTGTGACGCGGCACGGAGGAACGACGGTTCTGCTCCGGGTTGGACCAATTCTCGATGCCTTCTTTTGCAGTGTGGAGCCCAGGAGGGGGAGCAGTGAACATGACCCAGCCCTGGCCCTTGCCAGGGCCGGGGGGTCTGGATAGTGTGGGGCCTTCGGTCGGCGAACTGGTAGGCGCGCCGCCCGAAGGTTCACGGCCAGGTAGGCGCGCCGTCCGAAGGTCCACGGCCAGGCCCGCGGCCAGGTAGCAGGCTCGACACTCGAGGTTCCACCCGTGCAGCTTTTTCGCGTGACGTCCCGCCCATGGTTCCTGGTCTTGGCCCTCCTCGTGGTCGGGGCGGCGCTGCTCATGCCGTGCCTCGGGAGCTTCGGGCTCTGGGAGCCCCCCGACTCGTGGGAGCCGGTCCACAGGCGGGGGAGGGACCCAGAGAGCAGCCTTTCCCGAAAGGATCGGGACCGGTTCTCCAGGCCTCGCTCCGAGATCCTGCTGGCTGAGCAGGCCCGCAGGGCCCTGCCGGGAAAGGCCGGGGCGGTGGAGGCGGCCGGGGCCGAGGGAGCCGGGGATGCCAATGCCCGGGCCAAGGCAGCCGCGGCGCGGCAGGCCTCGGATCCGGTCGCCCAGCTCCCCGAGCGGCCTCCGCTGCCCAGGATAGTGACGACCCTCGGATACCGGGTCTTCGGAGTGTCGGAGTGGGCGGGCCGGCTGCCCCTCGTGCTCCTGGCGCTCCTGACCCTCGGGCTGACCTTCTTCCTGCTTCGCCGCCTGTTCGATCCCATGACAGGTCTCCTCGGAGGGCTGGTGTTGCTCGGCCTCCCGGCCTTCGTGCTCCAGGCGAGGCAGCTCACCTCGGAGATGGTCCCAATGGCCGCGGGCGCCCTGGCGGTGTGCGGGCTCGGGCTCTTCTACGCGCCCACCGCCCGGCGCCCCTGGTGGGCGCTCGGCCTGGGGGTCTTGGGCCTGCTCGGCGGCTACTTCTCGAGGGGCGTGGTGCTCGGGGTGCTGCTGCCGGGCCTCGGCGTGCTGCTCGGTCTGGTGGCCGCTCGCGGGCTCTATGGCGTCGGGGGCGGGGGCGGCGGCGGGGAG
>JAVEWA010000443.1:0-5940 GCA_034004785.1 Polyangia bacterium | reverse complement strand
GGCCGCGCCGAAGGGCAGACCATCCCGCACGGCCACCCGGACCTCCATGCCCACGCAGTAGCGCTCCACCCGGGCCCACGTGTCGCAAAGGCGCGCTTGCTCGCAGGCCTGCAGCAGCTCACCGGGGTTCCGAGCCCCGCTGACGCCGATGCTGCCGCCCATGCTGCAGGGCTTGACCACCACCGGGAAGCCGAAGGCGCCGTGGTCCTCGAGGAGGTGGTCCAACCTCGATTGGTCCAGCACGTAGTAGGGCGGAGTGGGGAGGTTTCGCAGGCGGAAGATCTCGCGGGATTTTACCTTGTTCATGGCCAGGGCAGAGGCCGTCACGCCCGAGCCCGTGTAGGGGATGCCAAGTATTTCGAGGAGGCCCTGGAGACACCCGTCCTCGCCGTGGCGTCCTTGCAGCGCCAGGAAGGCGACCTCCACCCCGGACTGCCTCAGGGCGATGTCCACGTCCCGATCGACGTAGATCCGGGTGGCCCTGTAACCTCGGTCGATGAGGGCCTGGTAGATCGCCTCACCAGTCTGCAGTGAGGCCTCCCGCGCCGCTGACAACCCGCCGGTGAGAACGCCGATCCGCTTGCGTTGCCATTCACTCGCGATTCGCATGGTGCTCCGTGGGTGCCATTCCTGCCGGCCGGCGCGGAGAATATCCGCCTTGACGACCGGGTAGTGGCCCGCAACACTCGGGCGGTCCATCCCCCTCGAGGGTGGAAGGGAGCCGAGACTCCGGCAGGCTTGCTGCCAAGTATCTTCGGGCTCCGAGATCGGTCAAATTTTTGGGTTCCGATTCGAATCGGAGCGCAACCCGTGCAGCATGACGGAGCCGCGAAAAAGAGCCCTCAGAGCGTTGGAAGGTCTCGGAGCCCGCGAGCCGCGCCTCGGTTTCCTGGCAAGGTCTCGTGATCTGGGACCTTGGGATTCGAATCAGCCAGCTCGGGTCTAGGAGCCAACGTGACGGAACTCTGGCAGCAAAACCTCGTAATACCGTGGAGTTGGCTTGGCAGGGTGCCATACGACAGGGCGCTCGCGCTCCAGAGGTGGCTGCGGCAGGAGGTGGTGGAGGGCCGGAGCTCCGGGGCCCTGCTGCTTCTCGAGCACCCGCCCACCCTGACCCAGGGGCGGAGCGCCAGGCAGGAGAACCTCCGGGCCAGCCCCCAGCAGCTCGAGCGTCTGGGGATACCCCTTTTTCGGGTGGAGCGGGGCGGGGACGTGACCTACCACGGCCCGGGGCAGCTCGTGGGCTACCCGGTGCTGCCCGTGCGCGGGGGAGTCAGGCGGTTTGTCGAGGCCCTGGGGGAGGCGGCCCGGGTCTTGCTCGAAGGCCTGGGCATCGAGGCGGCCTGGGACCCGGAGAGACCTGGGCTCTGGACGGCCAAGGGCAAGATCGCCGCGGTCGGCCTCCATGTCCACCGCGGGGTCGCGATCCACGGCGTGGCCTTGAATGTCGCGCCAGACCTCGGCCACTTCGACCTCATAGTGCCTTGCGGCATTTGCGGCGCCCGCGTCACCTCGGTGCGGGCGATCCTCGGCGAGGCTCCGCCACTCGAGGTGCTCGCGGCGAGCTTTGCCTCGGCCTTTGCGGAGGCCTTGGGGATGACCCTGGGGAATGGTCCCGCTGGGACGCGGGAACGAGAGGGCGACGGCTCTTCGAGGATGAAGGCAGCCCGCCTGGATGCGCTCCCCTTGCCACCCTGGTGGGAGGGCTCCGGTAGCTCCGAAGTCGGGCCCTAGGCCAGGTGCCAGGGAGGGATTCTCCCTCTTCGCTCCGGGCTGTCTCCCTGATATGCTGCTCTGGAGATGACGGTTCACATCCCAGCCCATCCCCTGGCCGCGAGCGAGGGCGCGAGCAGGCCCTGTGGCCCTCGGACCTTGCCGATGCCCCGGCTCCTGGGACATGGGTGCTTCGGGTGCGGAACTGCCAACCCGCATGGGCTGGGCATGACCTTCTCCCGAAGGGGCGACAGGGTGCTCGCAGAGGTGACCCTTGGCAGGCCGCACATGGGCTGGGATCGCATCGCCCACGGGGGCGTGGTCTCCACGGTGCTAGACGAGGTGATGGCCTGGGCTGTCATCGCCCTCGAGCGAGTCTATTTCGTGACCCGCTCCATGACCGTGACCTATCGCCGGCCCGTGCCTCTCGAGGTCCCGCTCGTGGCGGAGGGCTGGCTCCTCGGCAGGGATCCCCCGAGGAGCTGCACCACCGCGGCCCGGCTGCTGGACCCGGCGGGGGAGCTGCTCGCAGAGGCCAAGGCTGAGATGGTGTACCTCGCAAAGGATCGCCTCGGCGTGCTCTCGGCGGGGCTCCGGGCGGAGATGGACGAGCTCTTCGAGGCCATGGCTCGCCTGGACCAGGAGGTGGCCCAATGACAGGAGGTTGCCCTTGAGTTCCGATAGGGACCGCGCCAAGGTGAGGGTGCTCGTCGCCGAGGACGACGACATGCTCCTCGGCCTGATCGAGCGCCACCTCCTCGGGCGGGGCTACGAGGTGATGATCTCCAGGGATGGTCGGGACGCCATGGAGCGCCTCACCAAGGAGCTGGTGGACGTCCTGCTCACCGACATCGGGATGCCCGGCCTGGGAGGAATGGCGCTCATCAGGTGGTCAAGAGCGAACCGCCCGACGGTGAGAATCGTGGCCATGACCGGCCTCGGCACCCCTGAGCTGATCACCGCCTGCCTGGAGCTTGGCGCCTCGAGGTGCCTCACCAAGCCCTTCCGCATGGAGAACCTGGAGCGCGCAATCGCACAGGTGGCTGCCGAGGGCCCTGGCAGCTAGGAATGGAATCGTCCAGCATGACCGGCCAGGATCCCAGCCAGAGCCATCGAGGGGCGGCGTCCGCCCTGGCAAGCGGCGGTGGATGGGCTCCGGAGGCCCGCGGGGCGCGGGCGTGGCCCCGCTGGACGCGATGGCTGGTTACGGGCGCCCTGCTGCTCGGCTTTGCCTCCCTCTTCCTGGTGCGCTCCATAGTGGACACCTCTGCCAGGCAGGAGCGGGCCTCCCGCGCCGAGCTGGGGGTCATCGAGCTCGTCCACGGCAAGGGCCCCTCGGGCGTCAAGGGCTGGGTTGCCACCTTCAGCATCGACCAGCCCCTGCCCAAGGTCTGGAAGGTGCTCTCCGACTGCCGGAACTTTCCGAAGGTGCTAAAGGGTGTGGCGAGCTGCAAGCTCCTCTCCGAGGAAGGCGAGGTCAAGCACCACCACATGGTGCTCACCCACCCGGACAAGGCCTACATGGAGACCAGGACCGAGTACGACCAGGCCCGGCGCCGGACCAGTTGGCGCATGACCCGCGGGAGCTTCAGGGCCGCCGAGGGAGGCATCTCGCTGGAGACTCACCCCAGGCACAAGGGCTGGACCCGCGTCACCTACGCCTACTACCTGAACATCTCCGCGGTGCTGCCCGAGTCCTTCGAGGTCCCGAGGGTGCGGCGATCGGTGAGGCGGATGGCCCAGGAGATCCAGACCTACTTCACGGACTCCCCTGCGCGGCCCGGGGCCAAGGCGCCTCGGCGTCCCTAGGGTAGGGCGCTTGCCCGTTTACTGCCGGGTATCGGGTTTCATGGACTTCGAGAGCAGCGAGAGAAAGAGAGCCTGGCGGGCGCCTGGCCTCTCATTGCGAAGCGCGGCCCGTGTCCCGGCGCCGTCCGGGTTCATGGCGATACAGGTTTGGATGGCGCTGGCGGCGTCGGTCTTTCTGCTCCTCTGCCTGGCGTCCTGCCAAGATGGCCTTCGGATCGAGCGGGCGCCTGGTGCTCGGCCCGGGGCCGAGGCGCCAGGGCTACGCCTGGCGGCGTCGGAGCGGCCCATCTTCGAGCTGCGGCCAGGGGATCCCCTCTACTTTTCCCGCCCCGGCCCTTCGCAGGCCCTGCCCATGACCGTGCGGATAAGCCGCCTGGTGCACCCAACCATCGGCGCGCCAGCCCTGGCCGCCTCTGGCGGGCTCATGACGGTCTGGCTGGCGGCGAGAGACGCCAAGGAGACGAGGGCCGCGGCCACGGCGTCCCTCCGCCTCGAGACCCGGGTCTCGGGGCAGCTCCTCGGGCTGCCTCTCCGGGTGGTCGAGCGGCGGGTCGGGGCATCGGGCGCCAGGGCAGCGGCCCACGGGGAGGTCCCCGCGGGGCTGGCGAGGCTCCTCGTGCGAGTGCCCGCCTCCGCGCCCAGGGAGACCTTCGACCTGGTGCTGGAGACGCCGGGAGCGCCCGTCGAGCGGCAGCGGAGGGCCGTGAGGGTGCTCCACTCCGATCCGGCCGGGAAGCCCTTCAGGTTCGCGCTGGTTGCGGACCAGCAGCTCTGGGATCCCTCGGTGCTCTTCTCCAGGGGCAGGCGGAACGCGAGGGCCTACCCTGCCCGGGGCGAGAGCCAGGAGAGCCGGGCCATGGCCCGGCAGGTGCTCGGCGAGCTGGGCCTCTGGGACCCGGACTTCGCGGTGCAGCTCGGCGACCTGGTCTTTGGGCTCGACTACGAGCGGGAGCTCGAGGACGCGCTCTCCGTTCTAGGCGACTCCCCTGTGGCCGCCTTCACGGTGCCCGGCAACCACGACGCCTACGCCCTGTACGGCGTGGACCTGAAGCTCGGCGGGGTGGGCCTCGCAGCCGCGATCCTGCGCTGCCGGCACCTCGTGCAGGGGAGCGAGCTGAGCGCGTCCCGCATCTGGAAGCTAGTGGTATGCGCCTACGGCGACGTCAAGGAGAGGCTCTTTCGGCGGCTCCTCTACGACGGGCTCGTGGCCTTTCGAAGGAACCTGGGGCCACCCTACTACAGCTTTCGGCTGGGCCGCTTCCAGTTCATCGCGCTGAACACCTACGACGGCTCGCCCGAGCGGCGGCACGCCTACTCCCTGTGGCTGGACGTCCTCGGCCGTCATTTGGGGGCGCCCCTCGTGGACAACTACGGCGGCACGCTGTCTGCGGCGCAGCTCCGCTTCCTCGAGCGGGAGGCCAGGGCCGCGGCCGCCGAGGGGCTCACCGTGGTCTTCATCGGGCACCACGACCCGCGGGGAAACGCCGAGGGTGAGGCTTTCCATGAGAACGAGCCCTTCCCCACGAGCCCGGTGGGCATCGGGCACTTCGAGGAGTGGAACTACGACGGGAGCTGGGACTCGGATCCAGGGGACGGCCGCGGCAAGGAGAGCGCGTCCGACCACTCGGGCCACGCCCTCCTCAGGCTCGTGGCGCGCTACGGCTCGGCCTACATCTCGGGTCATGTCCACAGGGACGAGCAGCGCCTCTATCGCAAGGGTGAGCGGATCCTCGGCGGCATCGTGGCCGCCCGGGACGTGACCTTCCTCAGGGTGACCACGGCGTCATCCTCCACCTCCAAGGGCTCCTACTGGGGATACCGGATCGTGACGGCCCTGCCAGAGGGCGGCCTCTCCCTCGCGCCCTTCTCGAGGGAGCTGCCCTCCGTGCCCGCCGGCAACCTCTGGGCAGAGGGCGAGGACGGGGCGACGGGGGAGAGGGGGACGAGCCCCCGAGACACCGGCGTCTCGGTGCACACAGGGCTGCCCGAGGCCGCCAGGGTCCGGCTGCGCAAGGTCCTCGTGACGGGCGCCGGGCCTGGCTACCGCTTTGGCGCCAGGGCTCCAGCACGGGCGAGGCTCGTGGACGTCTTTCCCCTGGCCGATCCCGGGAGGGCGGGGGCGCGAGCGATCCACTACCTCGGGCTACACCTGCCCGCGGCTCCCCCAGAGGCCATGAAGGACGCGAGGCGGATCCTCGCGACTGAGCTCGCGGCAGCTCCCGCCTCGGGGAACCGCCCACCGCTGCCGCTCGTGCGGGCCGATGGGCGGCCGGTGCGACAGGGAGAGGCGGTAAGCCTCCGGGCCGGCGAGGCCCTCGAGCTGGACTCGTCCGAGAGCCGCGACCCGGACTCCGACGGGCTGCTCCCGCCCCTCTGGAGGTGGCGCGACCGGGCGGGCCGGGAGCTCGGGGGAGGCCG
>JAVEWA010000442.1:0-5952 GCA_034004785.1 Polyangia bacterium | reverse complement strand
TGGCGGCGCGCCAGTTGCCGGACGGTGTGGATCCGGGACGCCTGGCGCACCGGCCTCCCCCCGAGGCCGAGGCGGATCCAGGAAGAGCTCACCACGACCACCGGGTCCTGTACCAGCCGGACAGCTTCTTCATGCTTCAGAACGCCGGGCTCTTGCACGGCTACGACAACCTTCGCACCTACAGCCCCGTGATGCTCAGGCGCACCTACGATCTCATCCACCTGGCGGATCAGGGCCGCTTCCCCTCCTGGTCACGCCTTCCAGTGGACCACAACCTCATCTCGGTGCGCGGACATGGATCCCCCGTGCTTCGTCTCCTCGGAGTGCGTCACATTCTAGGGCACGACCGGCCCCCGAAGGCCCCGGGCCGACGCGTGGATCTGAGGTGGCGTGTCCGGACCATCCAGGGCGCAATGCCTCGTGCCTTCCTGGTGAGGAGCACCAGGCTCGCTTCCAGCCGGGAGGAGCGGGAGCGCCTGCTCACTGGCATAGACCCAGGGAGGGAGGCTCTGGTCGAGTCGGAGTCAGCCTTGATTGAGGATCCACTCGAGCTCCCCGGGGTCCAGGGCAGAGGCCCAGGGGATCCGAAGGAGGAGGTTGGCGGGGCGCAAGACTCGGCCACGATCATCCGCAGGGATCGCTGCCTTGGGGATGCATGGATCCAGGTGCGGAGCCAAGGTCCGGGGCTCCTGGTCTTCACCGAGGGTTGGCACCCTGGCTGGGTGGCTTCATTGGACGGTAGGCCCGTCGCCCTTCACAGGGTGAACCATGGGTTGATGGGCTTGCGGATCCCCGGGACGCCAGGTAGTGAGGTCCTCTTGCGGTTCAGGCCGAAGAGCATGTGGCTTGGGGCCTTTTTCACAGCGCTGGCGGCCTTCGCAGTGCTGGCGTTGCTGCTTGCGCCCTGGGGACTCGGCCTGGTGAGACGACTATTTCGTTCGAGGGCGTGTAGGGGCGGCGGCGCCCTTCCTGGGAACCCGAGGCGAGCCTGGGCGTCTCATGACAAGCGGCGAGGCGAGATGGGCAGGACGCGGACTTGGTGTTGTGCCCGAAAGAGGAGCAGCGAATGACGAGACCAGCCCAGCCTGAGCTGGACGCAGATCCACATCAGGATAAGCAGGATTCTGCCAAGGAGCCGATCCCAGAGGCCGATCAGGTAGCAATCCGGCGCGTTCGGAGCGCTCCAATGGCCACCGCGGGGATAATCGGCGCCATGGTGGCGGCGGCAGTGCTGTTCTCGAGCCGGGATCACTGGCTTTTCTTTTTCCAGAGCCGCACCCCCAAGGATCTGGGCGCCATCGAGGGTGCACTCTCCGGGGGCCACCTGCGGCACAACTCCTACGTCTCCTTCACCGCCAGGCCAATCCTCGAGTCCGAGGGGCGTTACCAAGCTCCGGATCCACAACCTGGATGTCTCACTGGACCAGTGAAAGACCTGTTCTACACGCTCGTGTCCGAGACCGGCGATCGGGTGGTGCTGCGAACCTCCAAGTGCCTCAAGGCTGAGCAGCAGATCCCCAAGCGGGAGAGATTTGCAGGCCGCCTCTTGAGGATGGATCGGCTGGAGGATGCCCACCGCGTGTACAGGCGATTCCTGTATCGGCTGACCGACTGCCGGACTCGTCCCGAGGACTGCAACCGGCAGCTCCTGGTGGCCGAGGATCTGCCCCGAGGCGAGTTCATCCGGCAGATCGGCAGGAGCGGGGCGCGGATCCGGGGCACCAAGGGTCTCCGGATCGACTTGGGGCACGAGACGCCGGTTTTCTTGATTTTCCATTATCCCGACGAGTGGGAGTACGAGGTGACAGGGGGCTCCAAGGAGCAGGCGGTGGAGCAGGTCAAGGCCTTGGGCGCGCCCTGGATCTACCTGGAGACCCGCAAGGAGGACCACCTCTTCGTCATCAAGCCACCCAGAGCCGTGGCCGAGCGGCTGACCAGGGAGCAGCGGCGCGGCAAAGGCTACGGCATATCACAGCGAACCGCGAGCTTTCTCGTTACCTTTGGGCAGCTTGACCGACAAGGGGAGAGCTTGGTCATTAGAAGGGTGGGCGTGGGATTTCCCGAGGAGTATGTGACCGCGCAGGCTGGGGGCGAGGGGCCTCCAATCTTGCAGGCCAGCACGCCGAGCGGGTTGGTTCGGATCCCTCTCTCCCGCTTCGTCAAGGCCAGCTACCATGGTCCTCGTGGCCTGCCCGAGGATGCCTATCTCCTAGTGGTGGATCAGAGGCCTGGACATGCCTGGGGAGCCATGCTGGTGGCGTCCGTCGCAGCGCTGGCGGTGCTTGGAGGGATATTCTTCGTGGTCCTCGGGTTGAGGCGGCCGGGCCGCCAGATGCGATCCTAGATCTGCGATGAAGGCAAGGCTGGCTTTCAAGGGGGAAATGGGATAGAAAAGCTCCAACAAATATCCTTCCCCAAGGTAAAGTTCTAGTCCTTCTGGCGAAGGTCAACCGGGCGTAATGCGGCCCTGGCCGCAGCCTTGCCCCTCGAGAGGAGTTTCCAGGTGTCCCTACCCAACAGTCCCAGCGGAAACGGTAAGAGGAACGGCAATGGCCGGAGCGGCAATGGCGGCAATGGCCGGAGCGGCAATGGCGGCAATGGGCAGGGAAACGGCAAGAGGGGTGTTCCGACTGGATCCACAAAGGGATCTCGCTATCGACGGATCCTGCTGGTGAATCCTCCCATGGACGCCATCGGGGCCGAGTTCATGATGGAGGATACTCCACTTCGCTTGGAGTACCTGGCAGCCGCGGTCAGACCTCATGTGGAGTTCGTGGAGATAGTGGATCTCAATAAGGAGAAGCGGCCCTTCGAGCATTTCCTCGGGAAGCACCGGCCGGATCTGGTGGGCGTGACCTTGAACTACATATCCACCCACCGGAGCTCTCTGCTGGTTGCAGCCGAGGCGAAAAAGCATGGCGCCGACGTGGTGTTCGGTGGCTACCTGGCGACCGCCCTGGCCTCCGAGTTCGCGGCCTCACCCGACGTGGACTTCGTGGTTCGAGGGGAGGGGGAGCTCACCTTGATCGAGCTGGCGGGTCCTCGTCCCCTCTCTACCATCCTGGGGCTTTCCTACAGCGAGAAAGGCGCGCTGCGCCACAACGGGGATCGGCCCCTCATCGAGGATCTGGACTCCATCCCCTTCCCCGAACGGCACCTTCGAAAGCACCAGTATGCTCTCCCCTTTGCGGATCTGTCTCCTGACGCCAACACAGCCTACGAGATGATAATCACCTCTCGTGGCTGTTGGGGCCGCTGCACCTTCTGCACCGAGCCCATGATGTCCCACGGCCATCAGCGCTACAGAAGGCCTGAGAAGGTCATCGAGGAGATCGAATATCTCGTCAAGCTTCACCCAGGGAAGCGGCTGAGGCTGCACATCGCCGATCCCAACTTCGGGGGCAACATCCGCGTCACGGAGGAGCTCTGCGATCGGATCATCGAGTTCCGCCAGCGCTGCCCCATGGACATCCGGATCTTCATCAGCGTTCGCACGGGCACCATGGCCAACCACCCGAGGCTGGTGGAGAAGCTCTGCCGTGCGGGCGTGGACTACGTCTTCGTGGGCATGGAGTCTCCCAACGCCGAGGACCTGAAGCGGGTCCGCAAGCTCGGCGGCGGGGATGGCGCGAAGCAGGAGACGGCGGTCCGGCTCCTTAGAGAGAACGGCGCAGCCGTGATGAGCTGCTTCCTGCTCGGCTTGCCGGGCCAGACCGAGGAGAGCGCCTTCCAGATGTTGGCCTATGCCCGGGCCCTCGGCCTCGAGGACGCCTACTTCTCCGTCGTGTGCCCACTGCCCGGCTCCGAGCTGTACGACGAGGTCCTCGCGCGCGGCGATTTCATCGAGCCGGATCACCGCAAGTGGAGGCTGTACGACTTCGTCATGAAGCACGACAACCTCACCCCGGACCAGGTGCGGGACGTCTGTGTGCGCGTAAACAGCAAGTGGTACGATGACCTGATGCTCCCGCAGGCCTTCAGACGCTACCAGGCCAGCGGCGGGAAGAAGATCAAGCTCCACGACTATGCCTCCAAGTTTGGAGCGTTGGTGGGTTTTTTCCAGTTCCTCGGGGATGACCAGGGCGAGGTGACCAGGCTGGATCCCTACGTGATGGTCCAGGAGCTGCCCAATCCTGGTCTGAAGGCTTTCACCTCCGAGCACGGACTCCAGGAGTTCCTGGAGATGGACCGATTTCTTGGGATCCTGGGGGACATGCTCCTGCAGGTCACCCTCGAGTTCACCGGGGGCCGTCAGGTGAGCTGGGTGCTCAAGGCGAAGGAAGGCAGGGTCGAGTACGTGGAGTGCATTCACGGCCGCGCCGAAGAGGCGGACGTCAGCATCCATGTCTCAATGGTGGATGGACAACCTGCGGCTCGGACAGTCGTCAAGCGGATCCTCAAGGACAATGCCAGCGTGAGGGCCCGGTTGGCCCTTGGCCGCCTGGTGGCTGCCACCGCGAGCGAAGCCGCTATGATGCTACTGAGAAGGCTCGGAGCCGGCGCACGTAGCCGTGGATTGGCCTTGCGCGCCAAGGTATCTGAAGGCGAAGAGAGGTTGGCTGCGGCCGGTCGGATCCTGGCCGGCAGGAGCAAGGAGAAGCCTCTTTCGGATGACCTGGCTGGTGCCTACATCGGGCAGCACAGCCCGGTCCTTCAGGTTGCTCTCGACCCCGCGATTCTCGCCGAGCCCCATGACCATCAGGCTCATGGCAGTTCATTATCTTTCCCCTCCTGATGAGACCTGGTCGGGCGAGCAGGTGACCAGGGCTCTTGGTCGATGGCGAGCAGAACCACCGATCCGCAGATGAGCAGGTAGCCAATGGAGGTCTGTATCGTCAGGGCCTCGCTCCAGGCTATCCAAGCGACCAAACCCGCCAGCAGAGGCTCGCTCAAGGTGGAGACCGAGAGCCTGCCTACATCGAAATATTTGAGGGCTATGTTCAGGCCGGTATGTCCGAGAAGGGTGGGGAGCAGGGCCATTCCCACGAAGCAAAGCCAGGTTCTGCCATCGTATCGTATGACCGGCAGGTCCTGAGCTACAAGGACCACTGCGAAGAAGAAGCAAGCAACGAGGTAGATTGACGACACGTATATCCGCCCAGGAAGGCTGCGCCGCAGCACCTTGCCCGCAAGGAAGTACATGGCGAAGAAGACGGCGGTGAGAATGGCCAGAAGGTCTCCAACCCACTGATCCGGGTTGATCCTGAAATTGCCGACGCTCATGACGATCACGCCAGAAACGCCCAGCCCTATGGAGGCGAGGAGCAGGCGTCCGACGCGCTCACCAAAGAGGAAGTGCCCCGCTGTGGCCAGGAGCACCGGGTTGGCGGCGAAGAGCACGGATGCATTGGCGATGGTGGTCCTTTGCACGGCGGCGATCCAGGTCAGCCAGTGGGCCGCCAGAGCCAGCCCGGACGCCAGGAGGAGCAGCCAGCCTCGCCGCCCGAGGGAGAACAGCGCAGGGGTTTGACTGAGGCTGAGTGGCACGAGCACGACGAGGGCAAGCGCCACGCGCCAGAAGGCGATGGCCACTGGCTCCGCCTCACCGATTCGGATGATGTTCCCCGACTGGCTGGCCGTTACGAGACCCAGGATCAACCAGAACCAGGCGTGTCTTGGAGCGGCCATGAAGCGGCTAGAGTCCTTTGACCCATACGAGGGCCTGCTGTCCGGCTAACCTTCCCACCACAGCCACCAGCTTTGAGGCGTCCCCTAGAGAGAGTTCGCTAAGATCCTCACGAGTGGCCGAGGGCGCCTGTTAGGAAGGCGTCGATGGCCTCGGGGATCTCGGCGGCCGCCAGGATGTCCAGGTAGGTCTCCCACTGCACGAGGATTGCCTGGATCTGGTCTGGCTGCCCAAGGAGCCACTCGCAAGATCTCCACTCGGCGAGCTCCACATGTTCCTCGAACCGGTAGAGCCCCAACCTCCCTCCCGAGTCCCTGGCGGCGATT
>JAVEWA010000441.1:0-5968 GCA_034004785.1 Polyangia bacterium | reverse complement strand
TGAAGGTCCTCGGGGGCCCGGTCCTCTTCGCCCGCCGGGGAGGCCAGGCCCTGCACCCGGCCAGCTGCGTCAAGCTGGTGACCAGCGCGGCCGCCCTGCGGGAGATGGGAGCCGACTTCCGTTTCGTCACCTCGCTTCACGGCAAGGCCGATGGCCCCGTCATGGCCACGCCGCTCACCCTCGTAGGGCAGGGGGATCCGTCCCTCACGAGGGATCACCTCCAGCAGTTCGCCCTGGCCATCAAGAAGAAGGGCATCGCCGAGATCCCTGCTCTGGTGGTGGACGAGAGCCACTTCGACTCGAAGCGCTGGCCGCCGGGGTTTCGCCACCCCTCCAGCTCGGCCTACGCGACTCCCACGGGAGCCGTCTCCCTGGACGGCAATACGGTGGAGGTGGTGGTCACCCCAGGCGTCGAGGGCCAGCGCGCAGCCGTGGCGCTGTTGCCCCCATCGGACCACCTGGAGCTCGCTGGGAGCGTCACGAGCGGGGCCAGCACGAGCGTCGTGGTTCAGGCCACTCGCGTAGGGGACAAGCTCCGGGTGCAGGTGAGCGGAACCGTGAAGGCGGGCGGCCCGCCCGAGCGCCGCTGGGCTCGTGTGCTGGATCCGGCGCGCTACGCGGGGGAGTCCTTCCGGCGCTACTTGGAGGGGGCCGGCATCAAGGTCGGGCCCCTGCGGCTCGGATCCAGGAGCGGCGGCCCGGAGCTCCTGCGCCACCAGTCGAAGCCGCTCTCGGAGCTCGTGACCCACATGAACCGCACGAGCGACAACTTCTACGCCGAGCAGATCCTGAAGGCCCTCGCCGCGCGCAAGTCTGGACCTCCGGGCAGCACGGAGAAGGGCATCCGAATCGCCGAGGGGCTCCTCGGACGCTCGGGGATCCGGCGCGGGACCTACCGCATGGAGAACGGCTCCGGCCTCCTCGGGAACCAGCGCTTCTCTCCGAAGCAGCTAGTGCAGCTCCTCGAGCGGCTCCACACCCTGCCCTGGCTCTTTCAGGCCATCCGGGACTCACTGGCCGTGGCTGGGCAGCAGGGCACCATGGCGAAGCGGCTCGGGTCCACCGCCGCGGCTGGCCGTTTGAGAGGCAAGACCGGGACCCTGAAGGGCGTCTCCTGCCTCGCCGGCTTCGTGGACGGTCCTCCGGGCCGGCCGCCCATCGTCTTCGCCATGCTCCACAACGGATTCCAGGGGCCACAGGCCAGGAGCCGCACCGTCCAGGACCAGATGGCAGAGGCCATGGCGCGCTACATGATGGGCCGCTGAGGCCACCCATGCAGCCCCCCGAGCACTCGGATTCGCCGCGGGGCTCATCTCCTCTTCGCAGCCCCTTTCGCAAGCACCTTTTCAACTCCTTCGGGCTGTACTACTCTGCCACCCGATGGCCAAGTCGAAGAAGCGCGAAAAGGTGAGGCGTCGCAGCTCCGAGCCCGGCAAGAAGTCGGGCGGCGGCAGCGGCGCCATGATGAGCATGAGGTCCGGCTTCAAGGGCGTGGCAGGCTCCATCGTGGGTCAGCAGGCAAAGACCAAGAGGGGCCGGCGGATGGTGGATATCTTCTGGTGGGTGGTGACCGCGGCGGTTGGCGCCCTGGCCATCTATATGCTCTACAACCGCTTCAAGTAGCCTCCGGCCCTCCCGTTGTCGAGCACCGTCTCGGTTTTGTCGCCGGTTCGGGGATTCAGATGCACTGGCCCGACTGGCAAGTGGCCGGGGGTGTGCAGGGAGCGCCGGCCCCGCAGCCCCGGGAGCAGATGCAGATCTCGGTCCCGTAGCCGGTGTGGCTGCAGCCCGTCCTCTCGGCCAGGCCGCAGGTGCCGCTGTTGTTGTAGGCATCCACACACTCGCCCCCGGCTCCGGCGCACTTGGTGGCGCAGGAGCTGCTGATGGTGGAGGTGCTGAAGGTACAGGTGCCGCCGCCCTGGGCGCAGCCGACGTAGTTGGTGACGCCTCCGTACTGGTCGTCGCAGCCAATCACGCCCGTGGAGCAGTCCTGGCCGCACTCGGCGAGGACTGCGTCGAAGCACAGGAGGTCCCACTCGTTCGAGCAGCAGTACTCGTCCACCTGGCAGACCGCGGCGACGCATGGGTCGCAGGCGGGATCCAGCGGGCCCCCCAGCTCGCAGAGGCCGTGACTCCCAGCGCTCAGGGTGCCGTCCGGGTTGCAGCAGAGGTCGGTGGAAGGATCGCACTGGGGGTAGCAGCTCGTTCCGTCGCAGCCATGGGCGCAGGCGGTTCCGTCGTCCTCGCAGCAGGAGTCCGTGGCGGGGTCGCAGTCTGGGTAGCAGCTCGTTCCGTCGCAGCCATGGTCGCAGGGGGTGCCGTCTGGGTCGCAGCAGGGGTCGGTTCCAGGGATGCAGGGTCCGACGGCGCCGTCGGGTCCGGGCCCAGAGTCCTGGGGCGTCTGGCCGTCGGCGCCGGTGCCCCCGTCCTGCGAGCCCTGGTTGGTGTTGTTGTAGTTGCTGTTGTCGCCTGTGCCCAGGCCGGTCCCGCCCCCGCAGCCAATGAGCGCGGCGATGCCCGCGCCAACGAGGAGAAATCCAAGCGATCTAGGCGAAGTCATGTATCAGTCTCCGGTTTGCGGTGAGCCATCACTCGACTCTAGATAACTATTGGGCAGAGCGCAACAAGACGAGAGGGCCTTCGATCCCGCGGTTGGGGGAGCAAGGCCCCGGCCATGGGCCCAGAAACTTGCCCAGTGTGTTGGATGTGCTCAGATGTGGTCATGCCCATGTCCAATACCCTGAGACAGAACCCTCCCCGAGGACATTCCTCGAGGTCACAGGGCCGTCACGGGCAAGGCCAGGCTGACGCTCCTGCAAGGGCAGCGGCCAGGCGGGTCCGCCCGGCGCAGGCCCGCAAGGGGGGCGCACTCGCAGCCACCATCGCGCTTCTCGTGGCTGGCTCTCTGGCGGTCGTTTCGGTGGCCCTGGCAACCAGGGCTTTCTGGGGCTCTGGCGGCTCTCAGGGGAAGAAGCAGGAGCCCGATGAGACGGGATCGTCCCGAGCCGCGGCCTTCGCCCCTCCAAGTGGAGGCCAGGCGCCAGCGGCCCGTCCAGCCCGGGTCGAGCCCACGCCACCGTCGCCGCCCCTCTCCGAGGCTCAGGCAAAGGGCGCCGAGCTCAGGCTGCCCCAGGATCCGACCATCGATCCCGAGCGGCGGATCTACCTCTTCGACGGCGGCAAGGCCCAGGTCGTGCGGGACGACGACGCCCGCGTCGCGGCCTACTCCATCATCGATCTGAGCGACGACTGGGTGCCGTTCCTGTTCAGGGAGAGGTCTCCCGGCCAGGACGATTACAAGAAGAACGACTATCGCGAGACCTTCGTGAAGGTGGCAAACGATCTGGCCGACGAGTCGGGGGAGCCCCTCCCCGCCGGCGAGCATAACTACGTGGAGCTCTTCGGCATCCCGCCCTCCCTGTCGGTGGTGCGGCGCCGGTTCATCGAGGACGAGCAGAAGCAGTGCTTCGCCGCCTTGCGACCCGGCGTCCTGGAAGGCTACCGGGGAGCGGTGAAGTACGAAGGCTCCCAGGGAGCGAGGGAGATCCTGGATCGCTTCCAGGAGCTGAAGGGGCAGGCTCAGAAGGCCATGAAGCGGACTGGCGCCAAGAGCGTTGATCAGCTGAAGCAGCGAGGGGATGCCTTTCTGGCCAAGCAGTACCGTCTCTACCAGACCAAGCTCGCGGTCATTCACCAGGCTCAGCAGCGGCTACACTGCGAGGGGCTGTACGGCAGGGGCGAGAAGCTCAGGCCGATGGTCTTCGATCACGCCATGCACCAGGCCCTGGCCCGATTCGAACGCAAGCACAAGCTCTTTGGCTATGGCCAGCTCTACGGCAGGACCCTGCGGGTCCTCTCTCGTCCGCCTCTCGCGAACAATTTCGCAACCTTCCGACGCGTCGTAACCGAGAGGATGGTCCACTCGGTCGGCATCATAGAGGATGGTACGGCTCCGCATGAGACGCCGGCGCTCTCGGGCCAGGGCGGGGCGCCTCGGGCGGCCACGGGAGGCTCCAGTGCGCCGAGGAGCGGCAGGAAGGGCAAGGCGGCTCCCAGGGGCCTCGACCTCGTAGGCCCCTTCACGAACCAGGTGCTCGTGGCCATGGACCTCGACACGCCCGAGAAGGTCCTCGAGTTCTTCAAGACCCAGCCGCCGGATCTCTTCCGAAGGTTCAGGGTGGGAGTGAAGCTGCCGCCGCGGCCCGACTACTACTCGGAGGACATGTCCTTCGAGGTGGTCATCGATCGCGGCGACGTCTGGTACGATCCACCCTACTTTCCGAGCGGCAAGCCCAGGGGCTTTCCAAGGAACAACCTGCCCAGCCTGACGCTCTTCGCGGTGCAAGGAGAGCGACGCATCCCGCTAGTGCGCTATCACACCACCGTGGGCGGCTGGCGCACCGAGTATCACGACGGCAAGGAGTACTACGCCTACAAGGGGTCGGAGGTGGGCCCGCGCCTGTGGCGGGACGTGGTGGCCGGCCCGGTGTGGATCCCGCCGCCCACGACGCCGCCCAAGTCCCTCTTGACCCACGAGCGAAGGGACGGCCGCTGGATCAGGCGGGTGAACCGCGAGGAGATCGGCCCGAGCTACGCCTCGGCCTACGGCCTGGTCGCGGCCTATCACATCGAGGAGACGAGGGCAGGCAAGCGCGTGGGCTGGAAGGACAACGGCATCCGCACCCACGGCTCCGTGGACTACATGTCCATCCTGACGCGCTACTCCCATGGCTGCCACAGGCTGCACAACCACCTCGCGGTGCGCCTCTTCTCCTTCGTGCTCAGACACTCGAAGTTCGTGCGGCGGGGCCAGATCCCCCTGGCCTTCGAGAAGCGCTTCGTCGTCTCGAACCAGACCTACTCGCTCAAGCTCCACACCCGCGGCTACTACTACACCCTCAGGAAGCCCGTGCGGGTGATGGTCACCGAGGGGAGGATCCTCGGGCAGCAGAAGACGCCCTTCGAGCACTACCTGGCGATCCCGGGCAAGACCTACGACAAGGACGACCCCAACCTGAAGCCTTCGGTGCGGGTGGAGAGCGACGCCAAGGACTCCCAGGACGGCTACAAGCCCTCCGGCGACCTGCCGCCCGAGCCCGCCTCCTCATCGCCCCCGAAGGGCGAGAAGAAACCGGGCGAGGGATCCATCGAGGGCAGGGGCTCGGCGGGAGCCTCGTCGGGCGCGGCGGGATCCCAAGGCCCCGCGGGATCCGAGGGGCCCGCGTCGGGCGGCGCTCCCCCTGGCAAGGCCTCTGCCGGCTCCCCCCGGCCCGGCACCTCGGAGGGTTTCCTGCGCCGCCTGGATCCCCGCACCCTCCCACCTCCTCCCAAGCCCGAGTGAGCCATGGGCGAGCCCCGGCTCCAACCGGGCTGCCCAATTGAATCCATCCGATGGAGCCCTCAGGGCGCCACGATGATGCGGCGGCGGGCGATGACCCTCGAGTTGCCGTCCGAGTCCGTCGCCTGGATCTCCAGCATGTGATGGCAGGGGGTGAGGCCCGAGGTGTCGAAGCTGCCCACATAGCCGACGTTCGGGCAGCCCGCGTAGGTGGGCCAGACCAGGCACACGTCTGGCCGCGCCCCGCCATAGGTGAGCGGCAGCGGCGCGCCGCCGTCGATGATCAGCGAAACCGAGGCCACGCCCTTGTTGTCCAGGGCCCAGCCGTGGAGCGGCACCACTCCCGAGACCAGCTCGTCGGGCCCAGGGGAGTCCAGGACGCCAAAGGGCGGGAGGTGGCCATCCAGCCACTGGGCCTCGGATGCCACGGTGCCCTGGCCGCCGAGGATCAGGTAGGAGCGGCCCCTCACCGTGCCGAGGGAGGGGATGGCAAATGGGAAGATCGGTCGGAAGTTGTTGAAGGGCAGGGTGCGGAGCTGCCAGCCTTGCCAGGAGGTCAGCCGGCTCTCGGTGTGCATGCCCACGCCGTAGTCCAGGGTCTGCCTCTGCATGGTGACCCAGCCGTCCGGG
>JAVEWA010000440.1:0-5979 GCA_034004785.1 Polyangia bacterium | reverse complement strand
CCGTGTACGCGCGACGCAGCGTTCACGGGCCTGGGGTTGTTCACCGGGTTCCCCGCCCGGTCTCTTCTCAGATCGCCTCCATCCGCGCCGGTCCTGGTCCTGCGCGCCATGCCTCTCGCACGTAGCCCGGGCCGGTTACCCGGCCCGGGCCCTCTCAGATCCGTACGTGGACATTTCGACCATACGGCTCCTCCGCCGAGAGAGGCTCACGGAGCGTTACGCCCAGATCTGCACCTTGATCCGGGGCGCAGGAAGAGGGAACTGCGCGAGGTACGCGCCGAATCTCTCCCAGGTTAGCCGCCTTCCACGTTGACTACATCGCCGGAGCCAGTAAAGCCAGATTCGCTCTGCTCTGAGAAGCACCTGCTTCAGGCTCCTCATGTTACCGTTGACGGCGAAGTAGTTGTAGTGCCCGTGGAGGCGGCTTGCGAGCGCGGCGTGTTGCACTTTGCGCGGGAGGTGCCGGTGGCGGCGGCACCACTCGTGCAAGGACCGGAGCGTCCTTTGTACACGCGCCTTGCGAGTCTTCATCCCGAAAGCCCAGGCACCCCGGCGATTCCGCCGCCAAAACAGCGTGAATCCCAGGAAGTCGAAAGTCTTCGGGGAAGATCCTTGGGGAGCCCCCATGGGAGGGCGCCGAAAGGGTATCAACCGGGTCTTCTCGGGATGCAGGGTGAGTCCGTACCTCCCCATCCTCTTCTTCATCACTTCCAGGACACGCTCTGCATCCTCCTTGTGCCGGAAGCCGATCACGAAATCATCGCAATAGCGGATCAGCCGTGAGTGACCCCGGAGCCTCGGCTGTACCTCTCTCTCGAACCATTTATCCAGCACGTAGTGCAGGTAGATGTTTCCGAGCATGGGTGACAGCCGTGACCCTTGCGCTGTGCCCACATCCGGCGTTTCATAGCTTTCGCCGTCTAGGACACCGACCCGCAGACACTTGCCGATGAGCCGCAGTAGTGGCCCATCGACCACCCGGATCCGGAGCATTTCGCGCAGATCGGCTCTCACCAAACTGTCGAAAAATGCCTGGATGTCGGCCTCCAGAATCCACCCGATCTCCTCGTGGCTTACCATGTGGTTCAGGGCTCGCAGGGCATCGTGAGCGCTTCGTCCGCGCCGGAAGCCGAAGGAGCAGGAAAGGAAGTCCTGCTCATAGACTGCTTCCAGCACCTCCGTCAGCGCTCCTTGGACAACCTTGTCCTCGATGCACGAGATCCCGATGGGTCTCGTCTTACCCGGGGCCTTGGGGATGTGGACGCGTCGGATCGGTTGATGGCGATACTGCTTCGTCTTCATCCGCGCCTGGAGTGCCCGAAGGTTGTTCTCCAGATCCTCGGCGTACGCCACCTTGGTCACCCCATCCACACCCACGGCCGCACCCTTTCGAATGCGGTCGAAGGCCCGCCTCAGCGCCTCCACATCCAACAGGTGAGCCAGCGAGTTGAACCGGGCGTCCGGGTCTCGCTCCGCTCTCTCCGCTACCATCTGAAGTCCTGGGGACATGTGCTTTGTGGTCTGCTGCCTCTCGGTCATGTTTCCCTCCAGATGTTCTCTCTCGGCACTAGCCGCCTTTGCTCCGCTGGGTCCGGGTGCCGACCGTTCCCCACCTTCATTGCTCTTATGCGGCCATCGGACTCCCATACCTCCTCGGCCAAACCTGCCCCGGCCCTCGCGGGCTGGCGCAAGACCGCCTCCGGTCTTCCCTTGGCGTACCTACCTCCAGGGGGACGCATTTCTGTACCGGCCCGGCCGGCGTCCACCGCCGGGCGCGTTGGGTTGTTTCGCGGGGCCCCGACCCGCTTCTTGCTGGAGGAAGATTATGGGTCTCCCGGGTTTCCGGGCGATCCTCTTCGGGCCCGCCGCGACCTGCTACCCCGCCGGTGCCTCCTTGGCTCACCATACCGCCTCCAGGGGGCTGCTGCTTTCCGGGGCTTCGACCCCTTGAGCACCGGGGTGACGTCAATTTCGGGGCTGACGCACGCGGCTGACCTCGCTCGCCTGACTACGCATCAACCGCCTCGTTACCGAGACGACTGCAAGCCTGGCTACCGGCCTGCTGGCTAGGCTTTGGCCGGGTGGGGCTCGCACCCACAGGATCACTTCTCCGAATTTCAAGTTGTCATCCTTCAACTCTCCTTTCGGACCGGCCTTGCCCGGTCGCTTCCGATGCCTTGACCCCAGTCACCCGATCACCGATGATCTCAGCATGTGCCCCGGTTCGACGTACGCGGTGCGATCGCGGAATTGCCTGCAGGACGCCCTGAAACTGCCCGCAGGACACCTGGACGCGGTGCAGGAACCCAAGAGTGTGGTAGGTTTTCCTTCTATGTGCTCAGTGCCTAGGTTCGATGGGCCGTGACCCTGGGGTGGGACACTGCTCGCCACGTCCTTGTCGGCCTACACGACGACTGCAATCTCCTTGCGGTACATTCGCAAGGGCCGACCCTGATTGATCGGATTCTAAACTGCTGGCTAGGCCGGGCTCCTTGTGCCTCACCACCAGCGGTCAAAGACGCGCATGTACACCTCGCGGTTGCACTCTGCGTCGGGGGGGTAGGGGACAGGGTGATATGAGTACTCACCCGTGAAGACAGCAACCACGTGCCCGTGGTCAGCCACCCCCACCGGAGTATCGGTAGCCAGGGAATTGTAGTAGAGGGAGATCTTCTCCAGGGTGCCGACCGAGCTGCCTGTGGCGTCAAACCGCCGGATATATGAGCCAGGGCGGTAGACCACGTTGTCCGGGTCAATCAACGTGTCGATCAATTGGAACGCCAGCACGAAGCTCCCGTCCGGCCGGGCGGCCAGTGCATTGGGGATGGCACCGCCATAGATGGCAGGGGCCTCAAGGACCTGCCCCTCAAATGGGTTGCACTCCTGCCGCGGGATCACCGATGCCCCGCTTGCGTCCACGGCAGCGAAGTAGCACTCGTAGGGATCTTGAGGGAGGTGGCCAAGCCACCAGGTGGCGAGGAGCTGATCGTCGTCGGAGAGCGCCGCCCCAAGTACGGCGGAGGTGAAGTACAAGGCAGGGTCCTCCTGGTGGTCGAGTGCGATCGGCCCGGCCAGGCTCTCCCCTGCCCGATCATAGAACGAGACCATGATGGAGTAGGAGCCGTATGAGTACCGACTCGGACAGACCACGGCAAACTTGCCTGCCGCGTTGGTCGCGACCGGGCAGTGTTGGAATGAGAGCGCCATCATGCTGATCTCGGAACCGTCCAGCGTACCGTTAGGCGCGTAGCGCTGAACCGCCGAGATCTGGCCGCTCGTGGCCACCAGGTGACTCCCGTCTCGCACCCCGGACACCCGATACCAGCTCGTGTCCGCTCGAAGCAGCTCCGCTGGCCCAAGGGCCCCCCCGTCCGCGTTAAAGCGCCGCCTGTACGTCCCCACGGCCACCGGTGCCTGGCCCCCGTTCACCTGCCAAAAGACTGTGAAACCGCCCTCCTCCCCCAGGATGACCCGCGGGAACCCCACGAAGCTTCCGCAGTTCTGTCCAGGTGGGCAGATCTGCTCAGACACTTCGAAGCTGCTGCTCGTGGGCAGCCCCTCCGCGTCGTAGAGCCGGCGGCGAACCCCGTGCTGAAGACCATCGTGGTGACGCCACACCACCATGAAACGGCCGTCCGGCGCCACTGCCACGTCGGGCCAGTCGTTGCTCTCCGTGGCCGAGCAGCCGTCCTCGGGCACCTGCTGCTCGGCCTGCTGGCACGCCAGGGTGCAGCCATCCCAGTTGTCCGCGTTCCCGTCATCGCACTCCTCCCCCGGGTCCACCACGCCGTTGCCGCAGCCCTTAAGGCTCTGGCCGCAATCCGCATGGCAGGAGTCGAAGCCCTCCAGGTTGCCATCGTCGCAGAGTTCGCCCGGGTCCACCACCCAGTCGCCGCAGTGCTCCAATCGGCAGTCGGTGCGACAGGCCCCAGTCACCCCGTCCTCGTTGCCCGGCCCCTGGTCGCACTCCTCGCCCGGGTCTAGCCGAGCGTTTCCGCATAGCGCCGCGTCCGCCTCGATTGCTCCGTCAGGGACGCTCTGCGACGGCGGCGCCCCACAGGCGCCCGCCTGGCAAAGCCCAGCCAGGAGGGCCACAGTAGAAACGGATGTGACAAGCTGGGTCTTCATGACACGCTGCTCGCCTGCTCAGAGCCTCTGGACCGCTTTGAGCCAGAAGAAGGAGGGCCCGCCGCCGCCGTTGGTGATCATGAGAGAACGGTACCGCTCGCCCGGCCCGCGGTCCAAATAGAACCGGAGAAGCTGCGGCGGTGCCTGGGTCACCATCCCTGCCTGGAATACGGCCATGGAGTCCCCGATGGTCAATGGTTCATCCGGGCCCGGAACCAAGTTGCATTGCTGGTTGAGTCGGGAGGTCTGGACCATGACGTCCCGCAGGGGGGGCTCGACCCAGTGGGAGAAGATCGGGCTTCGACAGCTCCAGCTCAAGTACAGCATGGCAGGATGAAAGCTGAGGGTAGACGAGATCACGGGCACAGCGGCCAGAGAAGGCGTAAGATCTGTGTACGGGCAGCGAGCTGGTTGCTCCTCAGGCTTGAGATGGCCGTACCAAGCTCCCACGCGGCTGTAACTGCTGTCGATTGAGTAAACCCATGGTTTTCCTCCAGTCGAGCTCTGATACGAAACCGCCAGGAATAGCTTCCGCTTCGAATCCGACGCGCACTGCCCTTCGTCCAGCGCCGCGACGGAGACGCCCGTCTTGGTCGCTCCGATGTGGTACGTGTGAAAGCTAACAGTCTGAGGGTCGTCGATGCGCAGGACGTGCACGTCGTATTGAGACACATAGGCAACGTGATCGGCTCCGTTCCAGAAGGCGCCGTCTGGCTTGTTCCGGGTCACCGGAGTGCCGGGCACAGGCTCGATGGCCGAGAGCTGGCCCGGAGAGCCAGCACCGCCGTCGCCATAGATCCTCTGCTGGAGGATCGGTTGGTCTGGAGCCGTGCTGGTGCTGCCTCGCCACAGCACCACGGCGTCACCCCCGTGGTCCACGAAGATGCTGGGGCCAAAGTCCGAGTAGGCGAGTGGATCAGTCAGCACCACCGGCGCGGACAGGGCGGGCTGATCCAGGGACAGGTACTGGTACACCAGGTGGCCGTGCACCTGCGGCGACTGGGGCTTGGAAAGCCGGTAGACGAAATAGATCCGTCGCTGCCCGTTGACCGTGATCTGCACGCCGTCTGGAGCATCCAGAGAGTCGATGCCCAATGTGGGCAACAGGTGTGCGCCGCGCCAGAAGCCAAGGCCATCGGACGCCAGAATGGTGTCTTTGACAATGGACGGCTGGCCCGTGCCGGCGAGCTGGGCCGCGTAGGGCAGGCTGTTGGCCCACGACAGGTAGCACGGGTTGGAGAGGGGAACCATGTGGCTGGCAACCATCTCGTGCAGAACATGGTAGGGGTGTAGCGGATCGTAGGCCAGGTCGGTGTAGACCAGATCTCCTCCGCGGTACATGTCCCGCCACCAATTGGCCGCCGGGTTCCCCTGCGAATGCTGAAACACGTTTGGCGGTGTGGTCACGAAGAGATCCCAGCTCGGGTTCCGGGCAGTTACTCCCGCAAAACAATCGGTTAGACAGTAACTTTGATAGCAGTCCCAAGAGCACCCGAAGGGGACCGTCCTCCTGTGGTGCAAGTCCAGCTTCTCCGTGGCGATGGCCTCGGCGGCCGCCATGGCGTGGCCCTCTACGATGCCCGTCGCGTGCATCCCAAATGGCGTGCCGCCCAGGGTGTAGTGAAACTTGGCGTGCTCGGCCTCATGGTACAGGGTCATGGGGTCGTTGTTGAGCTGCGTGGAGCTGTAGTCAGTATCGGTCAGATCCGCTGCGATGTGGATCTGACCCTCGCTGCTGTCGAAGAAGGCCGGCATCGTCGAGGGCAGGAGGCCATAGTGGAACACGGCCTTGAGCGGCACCGATGCGTCCCCGGCAGGCCCGAAGAAGAAGAAGTGGTCTGCCCAGTACTC
>JAVEWA010000439.1:0-5997 GCA_034004785.1 Polyangia bacterium | reverse complement strand
CAGGCTCTGGCTTCAATGTCTCGGGATCTCGGAGTGCTGGGATGACGAGTTCCAGCGCCCGGCCGCTGCCGTCACCGAATTTCTGCGTGATTCCGTGGAAGAACTTCTCCAAGTGGCACCCTGGCCGATCTGCACCCCTTCTCGTGGGTTGGCGGCAGGCTGTCAACTGATGGTGACAGGGGGATCGAGGCACTTTGGCGGAAGGAGGGCAGAAGGAGGCCAGGAGGCGATCTCCAAGAGAAAGCCGCAAGGAGGGCGGTTGCATCGGGGCCATGGTGGGGCTAATCTTGCGTTTGGTCCTGGGGCCTACTCCCAGGCGAGGCAGACACCAGCACAGCGGTTTGAGCGCCGGAGCCCAGAAGCGTCCGGCAGGGATCAGGTTTTGAGCAAGGCTCGAGACAGGTCTGACCGCCCGGTATCAGGTCCATCGAGGACCGTGGGCGCCGCCATCGAACGCCTTGGCGACTACCGGGTGGTCTCGGTGCTCGGTGAGGGCGGAATGGGGGTCGTGTACCTCGCGGAGCACTGCCTGAACGGCAGGCGAGTGGCCATAAAGCGGCTCAAGGACCGCTACGCGGCCGAGCCCGCCCTGCTCCGTCGGTTCTTCGATGAGTCTCAGGCTGTGCTCCGTCTTCGCAACCCGCACATCGCTGCGGTGAGCGACTTCGTCACTTGCCCCCAGGGGTCTTTCTGCATCATGGAGTACCTGGAGGGCTGCACCCTGGCTGACGAGCTCGGCCGGCGTGGGCGGATTGGTGCTGGGCAGGCCATCGAGATCGCCTTCCAGGTGGCGGATGCCCTGGTCGCCGCGCACGGCGCAGGGATCGTGCACAGAGACATCAAGCCCTCCAACATCTACCTCATGCAGGGCGAGCGGGGCGTCCAGACGGTGAAGCTCCTCGACTTCGGAGTGGCGAGGCTCTCGAACGGCCAGGAGTCCGGCACCGCGGTGAGGCGGCTCGCCGGCCTCCTGTCTCCCCCCTACATGTCGCCGGAGCAGGCCGCGGCAAAGCGGGTGGACGCCCGGACGGACATCTACTCCCTGGGAGTGGTGCTCTATGAGATGCTGCAGGGCGAGCCGCCCTTTCGGGCCAAGAGCTTTCCCGAGTACGTCTACAAGCACACGCATCTCGTGCCAAGGGCCCCTGGCACCCTGCTCATGCGCGCCAGCCCGAGGTACCGCTTGGCCTCCCATGTGGCCAGCCGCTGCCTCGAGAAGGAGCCGGAGCGTCGCTTCGGCTCGGCCTTCGAGCTTCGGGATGCCCTCAGGCTGGCTGGCGCCGGGCCCTGATGGTGACGCTGCTTTGGCTGGTCGCTACCAGAGCCGCTGACCTTTGACGGTGATGGTGTGGATCCTGGGCCATGCGTCGAGATATGGGCCATGCGTCGAGATATGGGCCATGCGTCGAGATATGGGCCATGCGTCGAGATATGGGCCATGCGTCGAGATATGGGCCATGCGTCGAGATATGGGCCATGCGTCGAGATAGCGGATGTGCAGCCGGCCAGGCAGGGTCAAGGCATCCAGAGTCTTCGCGTAATCTCCGGGGCGTAGGGCGGTTCCCAGTCAGAGCGTAGGGCGGTTCCCAGTCAGAGCGTAGGGCGGTTCCCTGTCAGAGCGTACAGCGGTTCCCTTGACCTGGCGGGAGTTTATTCGCTAACCTGCGGCGAAGGTGAGCGTGCGAGCACTCTGGCGAGCAGGGCGAGCGGGCATCCATGCTGGTCTCGCCTGGGTCCAATGGCTTTGACGGCGCCCTGCGGGGCGCCTCGCCCAACGAGGATGGAGGTACTGCATGTCGAGCACTAGGAGATCGAGCTGGGGGCCTGGGCCGGGGCTGAGCCGGAGGAGCTTCATGAAGGTGGCGGGCGCGGGGGGGGCCGTGGTCACGCTCCCGGTCATGGCGGCAGGCTGCGGCCCAAAGGCGCACCTCGGCGCCGGGGCCCGCCCGGCGGGCGCGCACCAGACCTACTTCGACCAGTTCGGGCTAGGGCGCGAGCTCATCGAGAA
Organism: Polyangia bacterium; assembly: GCA_034004785.1. Lineage (GTDB taxonomy): Bacteria > Myxococcota_A > Polyangia > HGW-17 > JAJRWW01 > JAVEWA01. The sequence goes on along the minus strand of JAVEWA010000439.1, from coordinate 3,989 downwards.
GACCCTCCGCCGGGCCCTTGGCCGCGGGGGAGACTTTGCGGAGGTGTTCTGCCAGCACAAGATCTCCCACTGGCTGGGCATGGAGGACGGACAGGTGGACAGGGCCTACACCCAGGTGCGGCTCGGCGCTGGCATCAGGGTGCTAAAGGGAGACGCCACTGGCTTCGCCTACTGCGAGGACCTCACCGAGGAGGCACTGCTCAGGACGGCGGCCGCCGCTGCCACGGTGGCGGATGGCACGCCCATCGCGCGTCCGAGGTCCCTCGTGGCGGTGCCGCACGTGAGCCAGTACCAGGTCAAGCTGCCCTGGAGCGAGGTGGGCGTCGAGCGCAAGCTTCCCATAGTGCAGCGGGCCGAGAAGCTCGCCAGGTCGAGAGACGGCCGCATCGTCAAGGTCACCGTGTTCCTCGAGGACGACGTGTCGCGGATCCTGGTGGCCACTTCCGAGGGGCGCCTCGTGGAGGACGACCAGCCCATGACCACTCTCAGGGTCTCCTGCACCGGGAGATCCCAGGGCGTCACTGAGACGAGCGGGCAGAGCGTAGCGTCCATGGATGACCTGTCCTTCTACACCGATGAGGTGATAAGGAAGTGCGCCCACGAGGCCGCAGACTACACCACGCTGCTCTTCGGCGCGGGGTCGCCGCCCGTGGGCAACGTGCCCGTGGTGCTCGCCCCAGGGGTCACGGGTATCCTGCTCCACGAGGCCATCGGCCATGGCATGGAGGCGGACTTCAACCGCAAGGGCACCTCCATCTACGCGGGCAGGATTGGCAAGCGAGTGGCGCCGAAGGACGTGACCGTGCTGGATGACGGCACCGCGCCCAGGCGCTTCAGGGGCTCCATCAACGTGGACGACGAGGGCCAGGCGGCGGCCAGGACGGTGCTGGTGGAGGGGGGCATCCTCCGCTCCTACATGCACGACCGCATCTCGGCGAGGCACTACGGCTTGAAGAGCACCGGCTCCGGGCGCCGGCAGGATTACCGCTATCCGCCGAACCCGAGGATGCGGAACACCTTCATGCTCCCTGGGCCCTCCAGCCCCGAGGAGATCATCAGGTCCGTCAAGCATGGCCTCTACGCAGAGATGTTCACCAACGGGCAGGTCATGATCGGCGCCGGGGACTTCACCTTCTACCTCAAGCACGGCCGGCTCATCGAGAACGGCAAGCTCGGGCCCGTGGTGAAGGACGCGAACCTCATCGGCAACGGCCCCAGGGTGCTCGAGCAGGTGGACATGGTGGGTAGCGATCTCAGGATGCACTCGGGCGCGGGCTACTGCGGCAAGGACGGCCAGATGGTGCCCGTGGGCTTCGGGCTCCCGACGGTGCGCGCCCACGGCATGTCCGTAGGGGGGAGGAAGTCATGAGCAAGGAGCTGCTAGGCAAGGCCAAGGACGTCCTCGGGATCGCCCGGAAGCATGGCGCGAAGGACGCGAGCGCTTCGGTCTATCGGAGCAGGAGCAGCGTGGTGGAGTGGCGGGACGGGAAGCTGGACCGCATCAAGGAGAACACGCGCTTCGGGCTCTCCCTGACGCTGTATGTGGACGGACGCTACTCCTCCCACGGCACTAGTGATCTCCGCCCCGAGGCCCTCGATCGGTTCGTGCGCGAGACCATTGCCATGACCAGGCACCTCGCCCCGGATCCCCACCGGAAGCTGCCGGATCCCGCGCGTTGCAGGGGGGCCTTCAAAGGGGATCTGAAGATCTACGACGCCCCGGGAGTGGCCGCGGCAGACCCTGTCGCCCGGCGCCGCGCCGCCAAGGCTCTGGAGGATGCGGCCCGCTCCGCCGAGGGAGCCAAGGAGATCGTCTCTGCCACTGGCATCTCGGGAGAGAGCGCCTCCGAGGAGGCCATGGCTGCCACGGGTGGGATGGAGGGCGAGCGCCGCACGAGCAGCTTCTCGCAGGTCGCCGTGGTGTCGGTGAGGGACAAGGGGGCGCGCAAGCCCACGGGCTTCTGGTATTGCGCGGATCGCCGCCGCGGAGGCCTGGGCCCGATCGAGGCCGTGGGGCGCGAGGCAACCAGGCGGGCCCTCGAGCAGAGGGGCGCCGCGCCCGAGCCGAGCGGACAGTATCCCTGCATCATCGAGAACGCCGTGGCCGGGCAGCTCTTCTCCTGGCTCCTCGCGCCCCTCGGTGGGAGCGCCATCCAGCAGCAGCGGTCCTTCCTCGCGGATCGGCTGGGGCAGGCCGTGGCCTCCGAGCACTTGACCGTGAGGGACGATCCGCACCTCGTGGGGGGCTTCGGCTCGGCCACCTATGACGGCGAGGGAATGGCCACGCGCCCAAGGGATCTCTTCGAGAGGGGCGTGCTCAGGACTTTCTACCTGGACACCTATTACGCCTCCAAGCTCGGCAAGGAGCCCACCACTGCCTCTCCAACGAACCTCGTGTTCGACCCTGGGCCGAGGGACCTCCGAGGCCTCTGCGCCGCCATGGGCAAGGGGATTCTGATAACGGGCTTCTCGGGCGGCAACTCCAACTCCGCCTCGGGGAACTTCTCCATAGGCATCCGGGGACACTGGGTGGAGGGAGGGCGCCCTGTGCGCCCGGTGGCGGAGATGAACCTGGCGGGCAACCACCTCCAGCTCTGGAAGGCGCTCGTGGAGCTTGGCTCGGATCCCTTCCCCTTCAGCTCGACCCGCATCCCATCGCTTCGCTTCGATCCCGTTCAGTTCTCGGGGATGGACTCGAAGGCGCCTGCCGGCGCCTGAGCGCGGGGCCGCCCCCGCCTGCCCCTCGCGGGCTCGCTCCCCTCTGCTACTCCAACGCCCAGGCCCGAAACAGGTCGAGCTGTGCCTGGGAGACCCCGAGGCGCGTGAGGTATGGCCCGATGCCGCCTTCGGCGTCGATGGCGTCGAGCACGGCCTCCAGGTGGGCGGCGTCTACCGAGATCCCGGCGTCGTTCGAGAGCAGGAAGTCCTCGAGCACTGCGGCCCGGTCCGAGCCCAGGGCGAGGAGCAGCAGGGCGGAGGCGAAGCTCGCCCGGTCGCGGCCTATGACGCAGTGGATGTAGGCCGGGCCAGCGCCGGCCTGGCCAAGGGTGGCGAAGAGGAGCGCCACTGAGGCCTCTGATTGCGCCATGAGGTCCAGGTAATTGGCCTCCGAGGGGGGGAGGATCTTGGGCATGGGCACCGACACCACCTGACAGATCGAGGTGACGCAGGCGGGCTGCGGCGCCAGGTCCTGCTCGCCGCTCTCCCTCAGGTCGATGACCGTGGTTACGCCTAGGCCTGGGAAGTCGGCGCAGCCTTGGGACGTGAGATCCGAAAGCGTGCCTCCTCGCATGAGGCGGCGCCACCTGACCATTTGCCCCCCAGCACCAGCGTAGCCGCCCAGGTCACGAGCGTTGACGACGTCGTCCAAGGACAGCCAGCGGGAGGGTGGAACGTTGGCCGCGTCCGGGTCTCCGGAGGTCGAGGCGTCCCCAGAACCTTCTGCGTCAGGGCTCACGTTGGCGTCCCGTTGGAGCTGGGCGTCCCAGCCGCCTCCGGAGCCATCGTCGTCGCCACAGGAGAGGGGGAGGCCGAGCAGGGCGAGAGCGAGGAAGGCCGCGCCGCGTCTCGGCCCGTGGCCAGGCAGCCGTGATGCCAGGGGCCGCACCCGAGAAATCTTGGATGTAATGAGGCTCATGTCCCGAGGATCGCGCAATTCCGTCCTCGGGACAATGCAGGGATTCTGTCCTGGCGAGGGGCGCGGGCTGCTATGCCGCGAGGGTCAGTTCACCGCGTTGATGACGTTCAGATCGAGCCCTCCCGGGTAGAAGTACGACGTGTAGCGGGCGAAGCCGTAGACCATTATACCGAAGGGCTGGTCCGACTCTATGACGTGAGTATAGGGTGCGGCCGTGATGTCGAGGCGCGCCACTCCCAGGTAGGAGTTGCCGATGGCCGCAGAGAAGTTGGTCTCGGGGATGGCCACCCCGTCGAGGTACACCGTCGGCGCGTTCCTGCCTGGCTGAGCCACGGACTTCACGATGTTCAGC
>JAVEWA010000438.1:0-6001 GCA_034004785.1 Polyangia bacterium | reverse complement strand
CGCCTCCGGCCGCGGCTATTCCCTCCACCACCGGGCCCGGGCCGGGCTCCTTGGCGCCGCCGAGCAGATCCTCCAGGCGCTGAAGCGTGTCGTAGAAGTAGGAGAGCCTCCGCTCGGACTCCTCCAGATCGGGGAAGCGGACCTCCCCCTGTTCGCCGTCCTCCACCTTGAAGTTGATGGGGTGGCGATACTGCACCGACAGCAAGAAGAGCCGGATGGCCTCGGGCTCCACGCGCCTGAAGAGCTCTCGGAGGGTGAAGAAGTTGCCCGTCGACTTGGACATCTTCTCCTGGTTCAGGTTCACGAACCCGTTGTGCATCCAGAACTTCGCGAACCCGGGCCCGTGGGCGGCCTCGGACTGGGCGATCTCGTTCTCGTGGTGCGGAAACACGAGGTCCATGCCCCCACCGTGGATGTCGAACTGCTCCCCTAGGTACTTCATGCTCATGGCAGAGCACTCGATGTGCCACCCGGGCCTCCCTAGCCCCCATGGGCTCTCCCAGGAGGGCTCCCCTGGCTTGGCCCCCTTCCAGAGGGCGAAGTCCAAGGGGTCCTGCTTCGCCGCGTCGGCCTCCACCCTGGCCCCGGCCCGCAGGTCATCGAGGTTGCGCCGCGAGAGCTTCCCGTAGCCCTGGTGCTTTCGAACTGAGAACCAGACCGTGTCCCCGGACTGATAGGCCAGGCCCTTTCCCTGGATGCTGGACACCACCGAGATGATCTCCTGCACATGCTCGCTCACCCGCGGCTCGACGTCCGGGCTGAGGCACCCGAGGCGTCCCATGTCCTCGGAGAAGGCCTGGGCGAACTCTGCGGCGAGGCCCACTGGGTCGAGCCCCCTCTCGTTTGCCCGAGCGATGATCTTGTCGTCCACGTCGGTGAAGTTCCTGACGTAGGTCACCGCGTAGCCGCGCTGCCTGAGGGTCCTCGTCACCACGTCGAACACGACATAGACGCGGGCGTGGCCAAGATGCGAAAAGTCATAGACCGTGGGACCGCAGACGTAGATCCCCACCTTCCCAGGCTCCCGCTCCACGAGCTCCTGCTTCTCTCCGGTCAGCGTGTCAAAGAGACGTAGCATTTTTGCCTCGGCTGTTCTTCCCAGGTGGCAGCGAGATCACTTGCGGAAGTGCGAGCGGATGGCCGCCAGGTTCAAGATGATGAAGACGATGAACAGGACATAGAACACCGCCACGCCGGGCACGAAGGGCTGCATCCACATGTCGTTCGGCTTGACGCCCACCTCCAGCAGGTAGGTGTCCTTGGGCAGCTTGAGGAGCTGGGTGATGTCCGCCTTGACGACGCGGCTCGCCGCGATGCCGAGGGTGGCTCCGATGGGCACCGGCCTGAGGCGCCGCTTTCCATCCTTCACCTCTACCTCGTGCTCCTCTGGATAGCCCTTGACCGTCCGGGTGATGAGCAGGTCGCTTCCCTGCCTCGCCAGGTGTTGCCACCTGACTCGGAAGACCTCGAACCGAGGCGCGATGTTGTAGGGCGAGCTCCGGCGCTGCCGCGCGATGAGGTCCTTGGCGGCCTGCTCGGGCATCTTCACGATGAACCGGACCATGCGGCTCGTTCTCGAGCTGTCCTCGGTGAGGAGGTAGGGATGCCCGAGGGACTCGACGAAGGCCTCGGCGCGCCGGGCGTCGGGGAAGGGCGTCACCGACAGGCTCACCTCGTGCCTCTCCCCCTTGCCCCCGCCGCAGTCGCCGCCGGAGGCCAGAAACACCTGCTTGCCAAAGGGCGCGATCTCCACGTGCGGCTCGGCCGAGCAGCCCTTGAGGCACTCCGGGCCCTCCCAGCGGCAGGCCTGCTTGCAGTCCCTGCCCTTGACGTTGAAGACCTTGGTCCCTGGCGGCACCGCGATCACCCTGTCCGGGGCGCTCTCGGGGGGCTCTCCCTCCCGAGCGGCCTGGGCCGCTATCTGACGCTCGCCCGGCAGGCCATCGAGCATGAACACCCCTGGATCGAAGCGCAGAAACACCGAGCCGCCCCAGCCCGCGCGCCTGGTGCGCCCCGCCTTGCCCTCCTCGGCCTTCGCGCCCGCCAGGGCCGGGGCAGCGCCGGGAGGTGGCTTCGCGCCCCCGGGCACAGCCTTCGGAGCGGGAGCGGGAGCGGGCGCCGTCCCCGGGGCATCGACCGCGACCGAGCCCGGAGGCCACGGCAAGGGCGGTCCGCACTTCGATGCCCCGTCCCCGCCAAGCACCACCAGGGGGGGGATCTTCTCCCCCTTCACGATATCGGGCTTGATCTCGTCCTTCTGGTCGGTGTGGATGTCCAGCTCGTACTCCGAGGGGAAGGTCACGAAGACCTCGAGCATCGTGTCCGAGTCCACGCGGAAGCTCTCGCCCTCCACGTCCTTGAGGGTCGGCCCGGCCTGGCCCGCGTTCGCGAGGATCTCTGCGCCGGTCACCCTGTGGAAGGGCCTCAGCATGGGGCTCTCCTTGGAGAGCCGCAGGTAGTCGCTCCGAACCCTCGAGTCGAGCTCGGTCTTCGAAAGCAGCCTGAGCCTGCCGGTGAAGCTCCCCTTGAACTCGTCCGTGCTCCTTGGCAGGGGCAGCGATCTCGGGTCCACTGGCGTCACCGGCTGGCTCACCACCACCTGGTGGCCCGCGCCGGCCAAGATGAGCCACTGCATCCTCCGATCCTTGGAGCCTCCCAGAAGGGAGCGCATCTTCGTGGACGCCATGGACTGCGACATGGGCATGCCGCGAAGGGTCACGAAGGTGTTGTGCCGGAGCTTCCCCTCCTTGACCGCGGCCTGGGCCTCCCCCAGCTCCACGGGGTTGCGAGAGCGGAGGAGATAGAGCATGTCGTCTCTGAGCCACCACATCCCATAGAGGCTCGCGCCGATGACCATGAGCGCCAGGATGGGGTGCCGGGAGCTCTTCCTCGGAGACATGACTCGCTCGAGCTCCTCCTCTCCCTCCACCCAGTCCTTCTCTCCCGCTGCCTCGGAGCCACCGCCCTCACCGGACGACCGGGCCGCCTCCTCCTTCAGCTCCCCGAGAGTGCGGCTCTCTCTCTCGAAGAACTGCCGCTCCAGCTCGGAAGGTCCGTCCTGCTCCTTGCCAGAGCCCTTCTCGCCCTCTCCCGTTGGCTGCGGGGGTGGGGCTTTTTCGGAATCGCTCATAGCTGTCCTCTCTTGTGGACCGGCACTATAACCTGACCTTCGACCCCTCGTCAGCCGTGGATTCTAGAACGGATCCTCGAGCAGCTCCACGAGCCTGCCACCTGGCGGCGGCACCACCCTCGGGCGATCCGGGGGGTCGCGTGGAGCGATCAGTGAAACGAGAACCGGCCTTGGACGGAACACGAGGGATTCCGAGACGGATAGCCGAGCTGACCCATCTCCAGGCCCAGGGCCCCAGGGGTCGCGCCCTACTCCTTGGTGAGGCGCCTGAGCAGCCGGATGAGCTGCTCCCCTCGCTTCTCGGTGAGCGGGCCCGAGCTCTTCCACCGCAGGACCCGCCCCTTGTCCAGCATGTAGATGTTGGAGCGGCCGTTCCTGAAGCCCCACTGCTTCATCATGCCCCCCGTCTTGTCGCACAGGATGAGGCTGCCCGTCTTCTTGGTCTCGCTGCGGATCAGCGAGTTGATGAGGCTGTTCGGAGCCCAGTGCTCCTGGAAGTTGGCGATGCCCACCGACTCCCAGAGGCTGCTGTGGATCTGGTTGGTGTCGTAGGTCTTCTTGAGCTTGTCCTTGAGCCAGCGGTTCTGCTCCTTGCTCTTGGCGCCCTCGTACCAGACCATGAGGACCTTCTTCTTGAAGGAGCCGAGGGTGTAGCCCTTTCCGCTCGAGTCCGAGAGGGAGAAGCTGGAGACCTTGTCGCCTGGCGAGTGGGCCAGGGCAGGGCAGGAGATGCACAGGGCCAGCGAGAGGGTGAACCAGCGAAGCATTGGTGAACCTCCATTGGTGATGCGCCGTGTTGAGCCGCCCGGGACCATCCCGGCCGGACCTGCCCGCCCGGGGGCCCGACATTCCAACCCACCCGGGGGCCCGACATTCCAACCCACCCGGGGGCCCGGACACTCCGATCCATCCGGGGGCCCGGACACTCCAATCCATCCGGGGGCCCGGACACTCCAATCCATCCGGGGCCCGGACATTCCAATCTATCCGGGGGCTCTTGGCAAGGTATGATAATCTGCTCCCAAGAACGCCGATGCCAAAAAGAATCGAGCTCGTAGTCCGTGGCCGAGTCCAGGGCGTCTCTTTCAGATACCACGCCCGAGATCGGGCCTCGGCCCTGGGCCTGTGCGGGTTCGTGCGCAACTCGCGCGACGGGAGCGTCGAGCTGGTCGCCGAGGGGGATCCCCGGGCCATCGACGAGCTCCTCTGCTGGGCCAGCACGGGCCCGCCACATGCCCGCGTTGACGAGGTGGAGGCGCGGGAGGCTCCTAGCACTGGTGAGCTGAATGGCTTCATCATCGCGCCCACGATCTAGCCCGAGGCCCCAGGGCGGCGGCCATGGCGGGCTGTGGATTCCGCTGGCGACCCAGCCGGACGGCACCTCCTTCGTGCACCTCAGGGACCGGTTCACCCCCAGGGCCCGCGCCCTCTTCTTCTCGCGGCTGGCCATAGACGCCGTGGCGCTGCTCGTGATGCTGGTGCCGGCCTTCTCCCAGACCGCTGGAGTGCGGCAGCCCTTCGCCGCCTACTGGTTCAGCCTGCTGGTGATCTCGCACCTCGGGTCCTACTTCTGGGTGGGGAAGAAGCACGACCAGATCGTCATCTTCCTGAGCCTCTGCTTCGATCTGATCGCGCTCGTTTACCTGGTGACCATCACCGGGGGCCTCCGGAGCCCGGTGATGCAGGGCCAGCTCATCTACACGGTGTTCTTCGCCGTGATCTTCCCGAGCCCCCTGGCCATCCTGCCCCCGCTATTGACCCTTCCAGTGGTCACCAAGATCGAGCAGGTCATCGGCACCCAGATGGCCACCCGGGACCTGATGCTCCTCCTGTGGTACTTCGTGATGAACGTCATCATCGTCTATGTCGTGGTGTACCTCGACAGGCGGGAGGAGGAGAGCTACCGGGAGCTCGACACCCTCCAGCGCAGACGACGCGGCTTCGCCCTCACCGAGGAGCGCAACCGCATCGCCCGGGAGATGCACGATGGCCTCGGGGCGATCCTCTCCTCCATAGTCATCGAGACCGAGTACATAACCACGCAGCTCAAGGAGCTGGAGCGGATCTCGGACGACCCCCAGCGCTCCGCCAAGTACGCCGCGCTGCGAACCGAGGTCCAGGACCTCAGGCGCACCGGCCAGGACGGGATGGAGGAGCTGCGCCGGGCCGTGTCCATGATGAGGGACGACTTCGATCTCGTAGTGGCCCTCGAGGACCAGTGCGCCTCGCGAGCCGGGCACACGGGGGTCGCCATCGAGTTCGGCACGAGCGGCATCGAGCGCCCCCTAGCGCCGGACCAGCAGCTCGCCTGCTTCCGCGTCCTGCAGGAGAGCCTGTCGAACGCCGTGAAGCACGGCAGCCCGCGCAGCATCCGGGTCCGGCTCGAGTACGAGGAAGACTCGGCCACCCTTACGGTGAGCGACGACGGCGCCGGCTTCGATTCCAAGACGAGCCGCCGGGGCCACTACGGCCTGGAGACCATGCGGGAGCGGGCCCAGTCCATAAACGCCGGCCTCCTTGTCACCTCCACGCCCGGCCAGGGCACCACCGTCAGCCTCACCCTGCCCTATCGGTTCTAGGTCAAACTGCATTTTCACGAGTCCCCCTACCTAGGCCCGGCATTCAGTGAACGAGTCCTCCTCCCTGGGCCCGGCACTCAATGAACGAGTTCCCCTCCGGTGACTTCTTTCGGCACGGAGTGTATGTTCCTCCGAGGCGCAGCTCCGGGCCACTCGGGCCCTGGACGCCGGCCCTCACTTCTCTGGAGGCACCCATGACAGATCTCGCGTCGGATCCACGCCTCGAATGCCTGCGGGGGAAGCTCACCTCCGCCGAGGCGGCGGTCTCCCTGATCCAGTCTGGCGACAGGGT
>JAVEWA010000015.1:0-29097 GCA_034004785.1 Polyangia bacterium | reverse complement strand
ACCTCATCGGAGCATGCGATGGTCGATTGCCAGGGCCGTATTGACCCGCCCTGCACGGGACCGTATTCTGGGCGCCAAGGAACAGCCGCCAGGTGTCAGATGCCGCTCATCAGCGCAAGCACGAGAACGCTTCAGGTCAAGATCGTCTACTACGGCCCAGGGCTGTCCGGGAAGACCACCAATCTGGAGCAGCTTGCGCAGAGCCTCGATCCCTCCCGCGTGGGAGAGCTGATGAGCCTCGACACCACGGGCGACAGGACATTGTTCTTCGACTGGATGCCGGTGGAGCTAGGAAAGATCAAGGGATTCGAAGTCAAGGTACAGCTCTTCACCGTGCCCGGGCAGGTCCGCTACAACAATACCCGCAAGAAGGTGCTTCAGGGCGCGGATGGGGTGGTCTTCGTGGCGGACTCCCAGGAGGAGGCCACCGAACAGAACCGCTTCTCGTTTCAGAACCTCCGCGAGAACCTCGCCGGGGAGGGGATCGACCTGGAGGATATCCCTCTGCTCATTCAGTGGAACAAGTGCGATCTGCCTTCTGCCCTGCCGCCAGCGGTCCTCGCGGCAAGGCTGGGATTGGAGCACTACCCGCAGGTGCAGGCGATTGCGAGCCAGGGCAAGGGTGTAGGGGAAACCCTCAGGCAGATTACCCAGCTCACCTTGAGCCAAGTCATAAGGGGTCTCCGGATGGGCACCGAACCCACGGAGAGAGAGGCGAGTGGCCCGATGGACGGAGAAGCCATGCTGGACCGGATCATGGCAGGCGATGTGGGCAGTGGGGCAAACAGTGAAACGGGTTCGCGCGAGGGGCCGGAGGTAATCATCGGCCTGGAATCTGCAGAGGATCCTGTCATTCTGGGTGAACCGTCCTACTCCGAGCCAGCCATTGGCCAGGCCCTGCAATCAGTAACGGATGATATTCAGGGGCTAAAAAGAGCCTTGCGCGAACTTGCAGAACAACTTCCGCGCAAGGTTTCGGACTTGGTGGAGCGGGAGGTGGAGCCGACCGCGGAGAAGCTCGCGGATTTGGAGAGTCGGCTGGGGATCTTGCAGCGAGTTGTCTCCCGCCTGGGCGGCAGGATGGATGCTCTCGAGAGGCGCGTCGCCCGCATCGAGCTTCAGGAGCGAGGTGGTAGATCAGAGGAGCTGAGGGAAATGGCAGGACATGTACATGATCTTTCGAGGTTAATGGCCGCCTTTGCAAGAAGGCTTGGCCACGGTGTGGTCAGCTCGGACCGCCAGGCAGGGGTCTCTTCGGAGCCGGTGGTGGAAGACAACGGGCCTGGCTCCGAGGACTCCCGAGGGAAACACTGAACATTGGTGCGGTATTCCAGCCTTTTCCCTTGACAGCATCGGGTGTGGCAACCTATACACCCTTTTCCAATAGTATCGAATGATCCGGGCGTTCACAGTTTGCCCCGGAAGGCGACAAGGAAGGTAACACCATGCTACGGAAGACCACTTCGACGGTAGTTGCGTTCACCCTCGTCCTCGGTCTCGTCTCCTTGGCGGGCTGCAAGAAGAAGGAGCCTCAGAAGACAGCCAGCGAGACAAAGTCAGAGATGGCACCTCCTACCAAGGAGGATCCAGACATGGCACGGGACATGGATCGCCCGGTAGCGGATCCCAGGCCCACCACGCCACAGGCTGGACGCGCTGGCGCCCTGCCCATCCCGGCCGACTATGTGTACGTGAAGCTGAACCTCAAGGCTGCCCGGGGAACCGCGCTCTACAAGCAGTTCGAGGCACAGATCAAGGACGCCATGACCAAGGCGATGGCCAAGGACAACAAGGGTATCGCCAAGGCGCTCATCGAAACCTGCAAGCTGGATCCCACCACCACGATCGACGAGGTCGTCCTCGCCATGGCTTTGGGGAAGTCAACGGAAAAGGGTGATGCCATCGCGGTGATCAGCGGCAGCTTTGATGGGGCAAAGCTCATGGCATGCGTCAAGCCCGAGCTGGAGAAGGCGGAGGTCACCTTCAAGGACGTGACCATCGGTGGGAAGAAGGGCATGCAGATGAAGGGCAAGGAAGGCAAGGAGAACACCGTGGTGGAGCTGGGCGGCAACACCTTCGCTCTGGCCAACGGAGAGAACCAGGCCAAGATGGCGGCTGTCCTGGAGGGCAAGAGCCCCAGCATCGAGGATGCACCCCTGTACAAGCAGACCTTGGGCCTGGGCAATGCCGACACGATCCTGACCGTGATCGTGCCGACTATACCCGAGTCCCTCACCGCTGCTGCTCCAATGCCGTTCTTGAAGGAGATCAAGGCGGCCAACATGCTCATCGGGCTCCCCGCCGGCGGCATCGATCTCAAGGCCGGGTTGGACATGGGTGAAAACGAGAAGGCTGAGAAGCTGGCCAAGAGCATTCCGCTGCTCATTGGCGTCGTGAAGGGCAAGCTACCCGGAGGAATTGGAGAGACCGTCGCGGAGGCCCTCAAGGTCAAGGCCGAGGGTGGCTGGGTCAAGGTGGGCCTCGCTCTGGACAAGGCCGCCTTCGACAAGCTCTTGAAGGTGGCGCAAGAGATGCTCGGCGGCGCGCTGAAGGACAAGCTCGGCGGCGCCGGCGCAGACCCTGCGGACATGGCTGCCGACAAGCCCGCGGCCAAGGCGGACGACAAGCCCGCGGCCAAGGCGGGCGATAAGCCCGCGGCCAAGGCGGACGATAAGTAATTTTTTCTGTTGCGGGCTGGCCTGGCTGCTGGTCCCCCGCCGGGCGAGGCCGGAGCTGTCCCGAGTACAGCCCTGTTTCCAATCCCAAAGGAGAGAGCGATGCGCTGGAAGAAAGCGCCAATTGAAGTCGTGAAGGAGCGCTTTGGCTCCAAGGACAAGCTCATAGATGCCGTGGCCGAGCTGGTGGGCGGGAACAAGGAGCAGGTAGGGGAGCTCAAGGAGAGCTTGCGTGGCGCCGCCAACGCCAAGCTGCTGCGCCTTCACGGAATGATGACCGAGATCAAGGAGCGGTTTGGTGGCGTGGAGAAGCTGGTGGACGAGATCCTGAAGAAGCAGAACCGCGCCAAGGACCAGGACTACCGCAAAAGCCTGCTCGGGAGGTCCCCAGGACGTCTCCTCGATCTCGTTCGCAGGATTCGCCTGAAGGCCAAGTAAGCCGCCCCGCCACCCGGTCTCTGCGAGACCGAAGCTTCACCAGCATGCCAGGCTAACTGGATGGAAGTGGGGGCGTGACACTCCAGGTGGGCTCGAGGGCCTTCAACAGGCATTCGAGCACGAAGGATGTTTGGGGAGGCGTGGCAGCATTCTTTTCCAGAATGGTCCGTCCTGCTGGCAGCGGGAGGAGTTGGGCAGCCTGCCGCGTGGTCGGCGGAAGGTGACTCCCGAGGAAGGCGGCCACTTGTCTGGCTCCCAGGGTGAAGACCAGGCGGGAGGCATCCAATGTCCCTCGCTCGGCGTGCAGCCCAAGCAGGTCCTGCCGGGATGGTGGAGCCAGCTCGCCCCCTGCGAGGTCACATCGACGCCAGCGCCATGCCTCCTGCCGCAGCGCGGTGGGCAGCCTGCCGCAGATCCCAGCGGCGGCCCGATCTGACAGGTGTCGCAGCAGAATCCCCATGGCGGGGGCGCCAGCCCAAAGCAGAGCGCTTTGCAGGACATGAGCGGGGAGGCTAGCGAAGGCTGCCGCGATCCTGGGTGCCGGCGTGGCAATGGTCAGCTCTGCTGCACGAGGGAGTCGCTCTCCTGGCATGTCGGTAAGGTGGGCCCACTGCTGCCTGGCCGCGGCTTGAACTATGGGCTCGGGAAGGTCTAGCGCTATCAGTCCCGGGCGGAGTCCGGCGGCCCTGCAAACGGCCTCCCGCAGCGCCAGGGGCAGGGCTGGCAGGGCGGCAAGGATGCTCACGGGGGGAGATGGGGATGAGCCCCTATGAACGGAGTAGTACCAGGTGGGATCTATCCGCTGAGGGTTGAGTGGGATTGGACCACGTCTGGGCTCGTGGCAGAAGCACGGGCGGCCAGGTCCCATCTCGGTCCAGCACGCCATTCTCTCGCGGAGGCTCGCGGTGATAGGGGGTTCCCCCTTGCGCGACACCGTTGAACCTGGAGGAGCCGCTGTCAGTGCGTGGAACGAGCGGGCGAAAGACGGTTCTTCGGAAAGACACCTCGAACCCATGACACCGAGCCTAGAAAGGAGAGAAGCCCGAAGCGGCCCAGTATTCCTCCTTGAGAAAATCCTGCTGGGCGAGGAGGGCGCGGTAGTGCCCGGCCTCCCATGCAGCAAGGCCCCCATAGAAGGCTCTGATGGTCTCGTCTTCGATGCCTTCGCTCTGTTTCAGGTAGTAACGCTCGGCGGAGAGCTCGAGCTGGATCCCCACCGACAGGGCGGTCATCTCGAAATGAGCATCGCCGAGCCTCGCGCGAATGTCCTTCGAGAAGATTGGGCTGGAGCCCACAAGGGCCATTGGTTGACCCAGCTCGACGTCGTTTCTGGGCCGTCCACTCTCCCGTACGGACTCTGCCTGCGTCTTGAGGAAGCGAAGGTGTTGCTGCTCCTCGTCGGCGAGCTGCATGAAGACCCTTTGACCCTGGGGATCCTGGGTCGAGCTGGCCGCCATGAGGTAGAAGTGTTGTCCTTCCGCCTCGGCCTTCATGGCCACAAGGAGCCCTTCGAGGATAATCTCCCTGGAGCTTTTCATGATGTGCCCGCTCATCCGACCACTGGCGGAGTGAACACTCTCGTCGCCATCTCCCGGTCGAGCATGAGGATTCCAGGCCCGAAGTCGCCCACTAGCTTGAGCTGCTGGATGATGGCCTTGGCGCTGGCCTCCTCCTCGACCTGCTCCTTGACGAACCACTGCAGGAAGTTCTCCGTCGCTGCGTCCTTCTCCTGCCTGGCGAGGTCCACCAGGTCATGTATGCGTTTGCTGATGTACTGCTCGTGCTTGTAGGCCTCTCCGAACGCGTCCAGCAGGGACTTCCATTCCTTGGGTGGCCCCTCGATGGCGCTCAGCTCTACTCGCCCGTCTCGCTCGTAGACGTACCTGTAGAGCAACTGTGCGTGTGAGAGCACCTCCTTCGACTGAACCTCCATCCAATTGGCGAAGCCAGGGACGTCCATGGATTCGAAGTAGGCAGCCATCGCCATGTAGATGTATGCCGAACCAAGCTCTGCGTTGATCTGAGAGTTCAACGCCTCCTGCATCTTGCCTGACAGCATCTGGATCTCCTTTCTCTTGGATGGAGCGGCCGCTCTCGGGCTCCTATCTTCAGCGGCTAGTTCTCTGCGAGCACGTGATCGTCGTACTCGAGCTCGAACCTGAGCTTGTGTTTGGCCTCCTCCTGAGCCAGGCCCAAGAGAGTGGCCTTCAGTCCCGGATCTTCGGTGGTGGCGGCAAGATCCGAGTAGAGTCGGAAGGCTGCCTTCTCCTTCTTCATGGCTAAGACCAAGGCGCCGGCGTAGTCCATATTGTCGGTCGGCTCGATGTCTAGGACGTAATCAGAGAGCTTGAGGTCGAGCACCGCCTTCTCTGCTCCCATCAAGGATTTCTTGGCTTTGACGGCCAGCAACTTCGCCTTGTGCCCCTGCTCCTCCTTTGCAAAGCCGAGGAGTACCTCCCGCATCGACGCGCTTGTCACGCGGCCGGCCAGGCTGGTGTAGAAGTCCGAGGCTTCTTGTTCACTTACTATTGCAAAATCAAGGATCTCATCAACTGTGCCGAGCTTGGTCATGTGCATCCTCGCTGTTGTGGGCACGGTCCATATGCACCGAGCTAGCGCTCTTTGGGTTCATCTCCAGCGCCCCGCAAAGGGCTCATTTCTCCCAGAGAGAACTCCTATCTAGCCTCGCCACTCGAGACCTGTCAATGAGGCTCCTTGGACAGCAGGTAACGATCCACTGATCGTGTTCATACCTATGTGTTTCCTTCTATTCTCTTCGGTTGCCAGCTGCTTCACCGGGCTTCTCGGTGCTTTTGTTGCAGCACCGTGGTGCAGAAGGTAACGACGGTCGCGATGGCAGGCAAGGGAGGGAGCAACGAATCCAGCAAGGACAAAGCCGTTGGACATTCATTGCCAGTGGCAAAATGGGCTGATAGAGTCCTGCCCGTTTCACGATGGGCCAGGCCTGTCCCAGGAGCCAGCCGAATGAGAAGCATCCTAGTAGCAACCGTCCTCCATCTCGCGGGTGTAGGTGCCTTGGTGAACTCGGGCTGCTGCGCCGATGTCGAACGGAAGCACAACAGCTGTGTGAGCCGGCTCAGCCAGGCCCAGTCAAGCCTTCGCGCCGAGCAGAGCCGCGGTAAGGAGCTGGCCAGGGCCATGGCGGACGCAGAGAGGGATTTGCAGAGGGCACGGGAGCAGAACGACTTCCTTTCCAAGAGGTTGACCGCACTTGGCCAGCAGGTCTCAGAGGTCCGGTCGCTGACCGCCGAGGAGCGGGCGGCTCTGACCAAGCAGCTCCAGACCACCCGCGAGCAGCTCGACGAGCTCCGCAGGAGAGAAGCCCAGGCCCATAAGCGTGTCGAAGCCCTCAGGGCTCTCTTGGAGAAGTTCAAGAGCCTCATCCAGTCGGGCAAGATCAGGGTTACGATTCGGGATGGCCGCATGGTGGTCGTGCTGTCGAGTCAGGTCCTGTTCGATTCTGGACAGACTGTCATCAAGCCGGATGGCAAAAAAGCGCTCGGGGAGATCACCCAGGTGCTCAGATCGGTGACGGATCGAAAGTTCCAGGTGGCGGGACACACCGACAACGCGCCCATCCGCGGGGGGAGGTACCGATCCAACTGGGAGCTCTCAACGGCGCGCGCGGTCGCAGTCGTGGCCCTCATGCAGCAGCTTGGCATGCCTGCCCATCAGCTCTCCGCGGCGGGCTACTCTCAGTTCTCACCCGTGAAGGAGAACGACAAGGCTGAGAATCGTGCCGAGAACCGGCGGATCGAGATCGTGCTTCAGCCAAGGCTCGACGAGCTCCCGGATCTCAAGACCGTGTTCGAGTGACCTCGTGTTTCTATTCCCGCGATCGATTTGCTGAAATATGGGGGAGCGCCGCCGGCTGGATCACGCCGGTTTTCGTCCGCTACATTGATGAGCTCGGGATGGGGAACCGCCCGGCAACTGAGTTGCGCGTCTTCGCCTCCAGGCGAGACCGAGGAGCAGCAGGGCGCAGGTGAGGGGGAGGGGCGGCCCATCGGTCCCGGTCTGTTCACAGCTGCAGCCGCTCTGGGTGAGGCCTGGCGGGGGCGCTTGGCAATTCTCAGCGGAGGCGCAGTCTGGATCTCCGCAATCCGTGGCGCCGTCTCCGTCGTCATCCACGCCGTTCATGCAGTCTTCCGCCTCGGGGGCACAGGCGGACGTGGAGACACAGTCCTGATCGTCACAGTCTATGTCGCCGTCGCCGTCGTCGTCCACGCCATTTACGCAGTTCTCCTGCTGAGAGCCCTGACAGGAGAGCTGGAGGGTGAATGGGCTTGCGGTGTCCCAGGTCTCCACGACGAGAAAAGCTCCCCCAGAGGGCATCGTGAACTGCAGGCTCTCCGGGTTCTGGCCGTCATTCATCGAAGATGCGAGGCAACTTTGCGGGCTGCATCCGGCGCCTTGGGCAGCAAAGAGGAACAGATCCAGATCTCCCTGTCCGCTCGGAGTGAGGGTCGCCGTGACGGCGGTTCCCGCGGCCACCGCGAGCTCATAGGCACGCTCTGGTCCCTGCTCGGGATTCGAAAGGCAGCTGTTCACGGCGAATGATGTCGGGCCTCCCACGGTGGTGCCAGAGACTTGACCACCACAGGACAGAGTCGCCGCGGCTTCGCATGCGTCGGGAGTCTGGCAGGAGGCATGTCCCGCGCAGTCCGGGTCGGAACAGTCCGCGGCTCCGTCGTTGTCGTCGTCCAGGCCGTTGTCGCAGACCTCGGTCTGAGTGCCGCCCGTGAATGAGAGGATCCAGCTCTCATAGCCCTGAGGCATGGTGGAGACGCCGTACTGAGCGCAATACTCATCGCCGTATGAGGTGACGCCAGCGACGTACTCCTGCCCGCCACGGGTGACAAAGGCCGGGCCCCCGGAGTCGCCGCTGCAGGGGCCTCCCGGCGTCTGTGGGTAGCCCATGGCGTTCGCTACCACCCACGCCCCCCCGTAGTTGCATCCAGAGGGACCGGGGCACACCTTGCCGATTGTGCCAGTGACGGTCATCTTCACGCCGGATGTGTCGTTCTCGGTCTGGCCGAAGCCCGAGAAGACCACTGCTCCGCCCTCGTCGGCGCTGGAGAGCCCGAGGCTCGATGGAAGATATGGAATCGGGGTGACGCCCGATGGCGCCGCAGAGGAAAGCCGGACCAGGGCGATGTCGGCGACGGGGTTCTGCTGTCCGCCATAGTCAGGGTGCCGTTGCATCTCTGATACCGAGCGGTACGTGCCGCTCTGCCAGACGTTGTTGCCGAAGAAGATGTCGAAGCCGCCCACGCTGTAGCCCTCGGTGCAGTGGCCCGCCGTGAGCACCACGGTCGGGGTGATCAGGGTGCCGGTGCAGTGCATGCCCACGTATCCGGAGCCCTGTGGTGGCACGAGGGCGACCACCGCCATATGGGCCGCGCTGGTGTCGGCGGTGCCGTTGATGATTGGGCGGCCGAGGCGGATTGTCTGGGGAGAGGGCTCGACTTCGAGCTGGCAGCCAGTCAGCGATAGGAGGATGGCCAGGAGGCAGAATGGGGGGAAACTTCTAGTACGATTGTGTCCATTGCCTATGCACATCAGGGCCGGCTCCCTGTGAGGTTACCCCATAGCAATACTCTCCGCGGCGCTTCGACGCAACCCGCACGGTTAGGCGGACATACAAGCTACATGGGCCCGCGCTATCTCGGGGCCTCCAGGTCGGAGCGCAATTCCAGACGCCTTGCCTCCCATGGCAATGCTCTGCTAGGTTCGCCTGCCGAGACTCCCTGTCGCTTCAAAGCCAGGGCTTTTCGAACCATTGGAGGCCAATATGTCTGCGAGTCCCCTTGCCGGTCTGCCCGCGCCGCGGGAGCTGCTCGAGAACGTCCCGAGGCTCGTGACTGCCTACTTCAACGAACGGCCAGATCCCGAGGAGCCATCACAGCGTGTGGCTTTCGGGACCTCGGGGCACAGGGGGCGCTCGATGACTGGCTCGTTCAACGAGGCCCACATCCTCGCCATCGCTCAAGCCGTGGTGGAGATCAGGCGAGCGCGCGGCGTCACAGGGCCCCTCTTTCTTGGCATGGACACTCACGCGCTTTCGGAGCCCGCGCACCAGACGTGCCTCGAGGTGCTTGCGGCGAACGGAGTCCAGACTCGGATCCAGACCGGGCTCGGATATACGCCCACCCCTGTGATTTCACACGCAATTTTGAGATTCAACAGTGGCCGCACCTCAGGGCTCTCCGACGGCCTGGTGATCACTCCCTCACACAACCCACCCTCCGACGGCGGCATCAAGTACAACCCGCCCGATGGCGGTCCGGCCGACACCGAGACCACCCGCGCCATAGAAGCGCGCGCCAATGCGCTCCTTTCCGAGGGGCTTGGGGAGGTAAGGAGGGTGTCCTATGGGAAGGCGCTCAGGGCGGCCAATACCGAGCACTACGACTATGTTCGGCCCTATGTTGAGGACCTCGGCGGTGTCTTGGACTTGGAGGCGGTCTCTCGCGCCGGGCTTCGGCTCGGCGTGGATCCGCTCGGTGGCGCTGGGATAGCCTACTGGGTTCCCATCGCGGAGCGCTATGAGCTCTCCGTCGAGGTGGTGAACCCGGTTGTGGATCCCACCTTCGCCTTCATGGCTGTGGATCACGACGGCAAGATCCGCATGGACTGCTCTTCCCCCCACGCGATGGCTGGCCTGATCAAGCACAAGGACAGGTTCGACGTTGCCTTTGGCAACGATCCGGACACCGACCGGCACGGCATTGTCACTCCCAAGGCCGGGCTGATGAACCCCAACCACTATCTGGCCGTCGCCATCGACTACCTCTTCACGCACCGGCCGGCCTGGCGAGCTGATGCGGCAGTGGGCAAGACGCTCGTCTCGAGCGCCCTCATCGATCGCGTGGCCGAGTCGCTCGGGCGCCCCCTCGCCGAGGTGCCCGTGGGCTTCAAGTGGTTCGTGCCGGGACTCCTGGATGGGTCCTACGGATTCGGGGGAGAGGAGAGCGCTGGCGCGTCCTTCCTTCGGCGGGATGGCTCGGTGTGGACAACGGACAAGGATGGGATCCTGCTCGCGCTGCTGGCCGCGGAGATCACCGCGATCTTGGGCATGGACCCCGGCGAGCGGTACTCGGCCCTCACCGAGCGGTTCGGAGCTCCATGCTACGAACGCCTCGATGCGCCGGCCTCTCCCGCCCAGAAGGCGCTGCTGGGGAAGCTGACGCCCGAAGCGGTCAAGGCTACCACCCTCGCCGGCGATCCCATTACCACTCGTCTCACACATGCTCCTGCGAACGGCGCCCCGATAGGAGGGCTGAAGGTTGCGACCAAGAACGGCTGGTTCGCTGCCCGCCCGTCTGGAACAGAGGACATTTACAAGATCTACGCCGAGAGCTTCAAGGGCCCCGAGCATCTGAAGACCATCCAGGCGGAGGCGAGGGAGATCGTCAGCGCGACCCTGGGCAGCACTGGCGGCGGGCCCACTTGAACGGGGCGCCCCTTCTGGTGTCCGTGCGCGATGTTGTCAGGGCTCGAACCGGTTTGATGCTGGAGACAGGGGCTGCAGCGGCTACCGATTGGCAGCGGCATTGTCGTTCCGCTCCATGGAAAGTGGAGATGCGTCACGTCTGGAAGGACTCTTCGGTTGCCCCTAGCGAGGCCTGAGCCTAGACTAGCGCCGATGAAGCTGCGACTTGCACTGTGGCTGGCGGCTCCCCTGGGCTTGGTTGTGCTCCTTGGTGGCACTTACCTCGCCAGACTCCCCGAAGCCGTGGATAGAACCATGCGGTCTCCATGCGCGCTCATCGGTCTGGAACCCGTCAATGGCACAATGAGACCCCTGTCGCTGTTGGTCGCGGACCTGGAGGGTGAGCCTTACCCCTTCGAGAAGCTGCGGGGGCGTTTCGTGCTCGTGAACTTCTGGCTCACGAGCTGCGGCCCCTGTCTGGAGGAGCTTCCGGCGCTGATAGATTTGGCATCGCGCTTCGCGGCCAGGGGGCTTGTGCTGGTCCTTGTGGCCACGGACAAGGTGGTCAAGGACGTGCAGGGCTTTTTAGACAAGGTTCCCCGCCTCAAGACGCTCCCGCCAAACGCCTTTATCCTGAGCGATTCCGGGGGTAAGATCGCGAGGTCGCTTGGCACCGAGAAGTACCCGGAGACCTACCTTATCAATCCCGATGGCTCGTGGGGCGGCCGCGTCGTCGGAGCAAGAAACTGGACCGCGCGGGGCTCGGTGGACTGCGTGCTCGAACACCTTCCCTGAGGCTCGAGGCTCCTTGGCCCTCCGTGGATGGCGCCCTGGATTACCGCCTGGGCTTCGACATGGCGCGAAGAGCATCGAGGGAGCGGACCAGGCGCTCCTCGCGGAGCCTCCAGGCAAATAGGATGCACCAGAGCGCTGAGAAGCCTCCCAGGGCCGTGAACAGGGCCTTGGTCATGACGGGCTCCAGGGTCTGCACAACTGAGGGGGGGGGGTGAAAGCCCCGGCTCCACAGCTTCACCGAGAAGAAGACCACCGGGATGTTCACCGCTCCGAAGATGGCCAGCACCGACGAGATACGCGGCGCGGACGGGCCCGCGAAGCGGCGCACGAAGACATAAACGGCGAAGGTGAGCCAGCAGATGAGAGAGGTCGTGAGGCGGGCGTCCCAGACCCAGGCCTTACCCCAGGCGCGGTGTGCCCATATGGCCCCTGTGGCCATTACGATGATGCCAAAGACGAAGGCGAGCTCTCCCGAGGCAGCGGCAACTGCGTCTCCACCCCGGATGCCCTTCAAGTGTGCCGCCGCCCCTGCGGCGCAGACGAGGCCCGACAGGAGCATGAGCCAGGCAGCGGGCACGTGAAAGAAGAATATCTTGAAGATGACGCCCTGCTCGAGCTCGTTTGGCACCTGAAAGGCAACCTGGTACCCGGCCCAGCAGATGAGTGACAGCGCGACGAGGGCGACTAGGGCAGTGATCCGGGTTGACATGCAACAAGACCTGTGTGGACCGAAAAAAGCGAACGATAGCCAAGGGGGCTCGGTGTGAAAATAGCGGGTGAGGGAGAGACTGGCAAGGAGCGTTGGAGCCAGGAGCGTTGGAGCCAGGAGCGTTGGAGCAGGAGCGTTGGAGCCAGGAAGGGATGCCAGAGCGAGGCTACCAGCGCTGGACGCACCCGAGGAAAGAGGTAGGATGTCTAGCCAGTGCTCCTAGTGGGGCTCCCCGGTCGCCGTCATGGAGGCTGTCTTGAGACTGCTCTTTCCCATCCTGGCATCGCTGCTCCTTGGCTCTGCGGCGCCACGAGCGGCCCCCGTGGCCGAGGCCAACGTGGAGCGGAGGGCCAAGGCCATCGAGAGGCTGCTAACCGCCCCATGTTGCTACAAGGGCACCCTGGAGGATCACGCCTCGGTTCAGGCAAGCCAGATGCGGAAGGAGATCAGGACTTTTTTGAGCGAAGGCAAGAGCAGGGCCCAGATCCTGTCCTACTACCGGCAGAAGTATGGACAGGCGGTGCTTGTGGAGCCGCCCAGGGGAGGGTTGTCCACCTTCGTGCTCTATGGGATTCCCTTTGGCCTCGCCGTCCTAGGAATCGTGGTGATGACGGCCCTTTTGACACGCAGACGCGAAGCAGAGCCGGATCGCAAGGAGGGGCTGGGTTCCGAGGTCGGCAGCCTCCCGCAGGAGATGGAAGCGCGGATTGACGAGCTCGTGGAGGGGCGAGAGAGGTCGCGCGAATGATCTCGCTCGGTGTCTTGGCTGTCGTGTCGGTGACGACTGCTGCAGGCCTCACCGTCTTGCCTCGTACTCGGACCTGTACTTGGATGGACAGGTAGTCCGGATCTCCTCGGCCAGGAAGTGGCCCTTCCCATCGAGCTGCCCGCGTACCACGAGCTGCAGGCCTGGCTTGACGTTTTGGGGCATCGTGCCCCTGTAGGCCACCTCGATGTCGATGCCCCTGTGGCTGAGCCTGAAGCGGTGCTCCTGGCGCTGCCCTCTAGTGGTTCTCACTCTGTGGCTGCCTGGCTCGAGGACTCCCGCCATCCAGATCTCGCGGTTTCTGAGGGACTCTCCCTCTGCTCGGACTTCGTCCACGAATCTGAAAAGTCCCGAAGATCTGCTGGCAGTATGGACGATGATGGCGGTCGCGGCGCCGAGCAGGAGAGCAGTCACTCCGACTTTGATCCAGGTGCTTCGTCGCATCCTCGTTGCATCTTGGCCTCGCCGGGCGAGGCGCTACCCACGGTTGCCCGCGGGATTCGGTTGCCTTAGCAGCACCTCGGGCGTCAAGCAACCCGGAAATTGCGCTGTCATCGACTGGTGGCGCTCGGGTGGGATATTTCGGGGGATGCGGATCTTCTGGGCTTCTCCACAGGAGCGAGTTGCTCTACCATCATCAGCCGGTGCAGGCTTGCGCCGCCAAGGATCTCCCCATGAAGAGGCAGATTATGAAGACTTCGGTGCTCGGCCTGCTGGTGCTCGTCCTTGCCCTGGCTGCCCAAGTGACGGCCTCGGGCAAGGGAAGCGGGTCCATGGTGATCGACTGGGCCAAGGGCGGCAAGACCGCCAGGGTCGATTTTTCAAAGCACACGGCCAAGGGTGTCAAGTGCGTTGAATGTCATGTGCTGCACAAGGATGGCAAGCGTCACATGAGCGGCTGCGGTGGATGTCACAACACCACCGCCAACGCATTGAAGACCGGCCACAAGCTCTGCCTGGATTGCCACAAGGCGCGTCGCGCGCCCACCGCTTGCGAAAAGTGTCACTAGACTTCCAAAGAACGCCGTGAGCCTTGTCCACCCTCGGAACGACCGCCCTCGAGCTCGCGCTGCTATTCACGGGGATAGCGGCCTTCACCGGTCTTTGGGGGCATGGCAGCGGCTCCTGCGCCTTGACCACCATGTCGAGAAGGGCGATCTACGCATCCGCCGCTCTCGTCACTCTCGCGGTTGCCGTGCTTCTTGGCCTCATCTTTACGAACGACTTCCTCGTCAGGATGGTGCAGTCCAGCTCCAGCCGGGATCTCGCCTGGAACTACAAGCTCGCCCTTCTGTGGGTTGACCTGGAGAGCTCAATGCTCTTCTGGAGCTGGCTGCTGTCCATTATGTCCGCGCTGGCGATTCGGCTACACTACCGCAGACTGCCAGATCTGACGCCGCATGCCGGTGCCGTGATGATGGCGTGCCTTGGTTTTTTTCTCTGCTTGCTGCTCTTCCAGAAGAATCCCTTCGACGAGTTCCTGGTCGAGGCACCTCTGGTTGGTTCGGGCATGCGACCCATGCTGCGCAACCCGTGGATGCTCCTCCACCCGCCCGCACAGTACCTGGGCTACATCGCCACTACGGTGCCTTTTGCCTTTGGGATCGCTGCGCTGGTTCGCCCGCGTCGAGCTGTCGTGGATGAGGATGACTGGCTACGGGAGATGCGTCCTTGGATCCTGGGTGGCTGGCTGTTTCTCGGGGTGGGGTTGGTCCTTGGCATGCTGTGGGCCTACGAGCTCGTCGATTGGGGTGGGTGGTGGGGCTGGGATCCAATCGAGAACGCATCGTTGTTCCCGTGGTTGGTCGCCACTGCCCTGGTGCACTCCGCCCTCTCCACTCTCAGACGAAATGGCTTCCTGAGGGGGATGACTGTGTTCCTCGTGCTTCTGACCTTCTGGCTCACGATCTTCGGCACTTTCATGACCCGTTCTGGTTTCGTCCGTTCGGTTCACAGCTTTGGCGAGGACAGGGGCCTCTTCTGGTCTTTTGTCGTCTTCATGGGGTTGGGCATGTCTGGCTTTGGCCTGCTCATTGCGAGACTCATCGAGGGGCGGCTAGGCCCGAAGCGGTCGATCGGGGTGTTCACCCTGGACCTGGTGATGATCGCGGTCCTGCTGCTCCTTCTGTTCTCGGCAATGGTTGTAGTAGCGGGCACTCTGTTCCCCTCCCTGCACGAGGCCATCTATGGCAAGCGGATCAGCGTCGGGCCGCCGTTTTTTCAGAGGCTGCTTGTCCCATGTGGCCTGGTTGTGCTCGCGCTCTTGTCCGTTGCCCCGCTCCTTTCCTGGGGGCCAATGAAGCTGCGACGCTTCCTGAACCAGCTCTTCTGGCCGCTAGTAGTGTTTCTGCTCGTGATCCTGGCCCTCCCCCTGGCCTTCCCAGACCATTTCACATCAGGGCAAAGCGTGACAGTCATTGGCTACGGAATCTGGCTGCCGAGCGTTAGCCTCTCACAGCTTTGCATTGGGCTGGTCGGGTTGACCCTGACGGCTGCGTTGCAGCAGCTTCTCGTCCGGGCCCGGGAGAGGTCGCTTGTTCGTGGAGAACGGCTGCTCCATTCCGTTTCGCGCGTGGTTGTGTCCAACCGCCGCAGGTACGCCGCACACGCGGTGCACATCGGCGCGGCCCTGATGTTCCTTGGGTTCGCTGGGAAGCCTCTCGGTCAGCATGGCGACCGGGTGTTGGAGCCGGGTGACCAATGGCGGATAGGCGGCATGGAGCTTCAATACGGCGGTCTTGTCCAACGCCAGGGAGCCGAGGCGGAGGCCTTGCAGGCGATGGTCCTCATTCGTGAGCTCGGCCAGGCAGAGGCGCGGTCGGTGGTCCCCTACATCAAGGTGTTCTATGAGAACACTGCCATGCCGGTGAACGAACCCCACATCCTGCGTGGGTTGGGCAAGGATCTGCATGTCCGACTCGCAGACCACCAGGGCAGCCGGGTCGTGCTCAGGGTGGCGGTTCATCCACTTGTGAGCTGGCTCTGGATCGGCTTCGGCGTGATGGCTCTGGGATGTCTCTGGGGGATCTGGCCCTGCAGGAATGTTGGAACACAACTGAATGGGCCAGCGTTCTCTCGGGCTCGACAGAGGAAGTGGAAGCCGGCGTTCCATGCAGTGGCGCTGGCATGGGTCATGGCTCTTGGCACCTATCTCGCCTTTCGTACCTGGCAGGGCAAGTGGAGCGCCGCGGCTTGCCTATGGGGCGTGGGGATCCTCGTGCTGGGAGCCGCTGCGGTGGTTTTCTGGGCCTTCCTGCCACTGCTGCGAAGAGGAGAGGACTGGGCGCAACATGCAGCCCATGACGGGGCTTGGGCGTATCGGGAGCGGCTCTTGGACGAGCTCAGGTCCTTACGCGGCGCGATGGCCCGTGGAGAGCTCCCGGCGGATGAGGCTCGGGAGCGGGCCAAGCTCCTTCGATGGGAGCTCGGAAAGCTGCTTGCGGACGAGATGGCGCGGGCGAGAAGAGGTGAGTTCGAGCGTGAGGCGATGACCTCCCTCGAGGGAAACGGGGCTGGCGATTCGAAGGGAAGTGGCCAGTGACCATGATGATCCCTGTCTCGACAGCCTTGGCAGCCCTCATGGCAATGCCCTCTGCTTCGATCTCGCAGGGACGAATGGACGCCCGGAGCATGGCGGCTCAGCCCCTGTCTGACGAGAGCCTCGAGGTGGGTACGGTATCGGTCCTCGTGCGCGGGGATCGGGTGGAAGGAGTGGAGGTAACCCTGGTTGGTGCCGGCGGTCCGCAGAATGAGCAATCATCGGAGGAGTCCCTGGTTAGCGGCAGAACCAACGCCGAGGGGCGTGTGTTCCTCAAGGCCGCGGCCTACGCCGGAAGGGAGGTTCGGGTCCTGGTAAAGCCCGATGGCGGCTCCCAACGGAGCGTGCCCTTCCAGATCCCAACCATCGGTGGAGTACGGCTGCTCTTCATGGCTGGAAGAAAGGATGGGCCCCAGGAGGGGCAGCTGCAGGTTCCTCGCCCTGGGATCGCAGCGGGAGCAAGCGCCGCCGGGGGGAAGGCCGGGACCTCGGGGCCAAGCACGACGGATGTGTCTGTTCTCAGGCTCAGGTTGAACTTCAGGGTTCACGCCATCGAGGGAGGCACTCTCCACATGAGCGTCGCCTACTCACTCACGAACAGGAGCGAGGTGGCCTTTGACCCAGGAGACCACGGGCTGCTGCTGGGCGTGCCAGAGGGCAACAGGAGCGTGACGCTGGCCAACCCTTCTTCTCCAGGGATGCAGGCAGGAAAGCAGGGCATCCTGGTGTCCATGCCCGTCCCGGCGGGGGACCGGGGCCTTCAGTTTGTTGCGAACGTGAGGCTGCCGGCGGATGGCCCACACGTGGATGTGCGCCTCAGGTCCTCCCTGTCTATCAGCGCCTTCTCTGTGTCTCTCAGGGCCTACCCCACAGTCCGGATCGCCGGGCTGGGACTGCTCGGGCCCGAGCGCATCGAGGCCACCGAGGAACACGGAGGAACCATCCTCTTGTATCGCTCCAGCGACGAGGCCGGTGACCGCACCGTCCTGTCTTTCCAGGTCACGGGGATCCCGGTGCGGACGCGCATGCGTTCCTGGCCCTTCGCCCTCGTGGCCCTCGCCCTCTTCATTGCCGGCATTGCACTAGCGCTTCTACGTACTGGCAGATCTGCAAGAGGGGTCGAACCAGCCTCTTCAGGCATTGTAGAGGCGCTCATGGATCTGGAGCGAGAACGCCTCCTGGGTCTGGTGAGTGAGCAAGAGTACGAGGCAAAGCGGCGCCGTCTTCTGACCGCTTGACCCCGAGGGTGCTCAGCCTGAGACCGGCGTCAGTAGCTCATCCCGTGCTTACGCTTGGCGGAATCGACCATCACTAACGCGAAGACGATGGCAAATACCACCAGGACTCCGATGATGGTCCCGATGATCCCTGTCACCAGGCCGGCGGTGTTGATCCCTTGCCCCTTGTGGGTGGGAGGGATCTGGGACAGGTCCCGGCGGGCGCTGGCGTAGAAGCCGATGGCGAGTGGACCGAGGATTAGGCCGAAGTAGATCAGGGCAATAGAGAGAATCCCAAGCACCAGGGAGGCTATCGCCTTGCCCGAGGTGGGGAGCATGGCGTCATAACCAGGTGAATAGTACGGGGATGGCTGAGAGTACTCGGCGTTTGGCGACGCGTATGGGTTCTGCGGGCTCGGGCCACGAGGAGGCGAGGGATATCCCCCGCCCGATCCTGGCGTTGGGCTGAAGCCAGGTGGTGGACCATAGCCTGGCGGCGGGCTAGGCCCTCCCTGGAAGCCCGGCCCCGCAGGCGGGTCGGCGGGGACAGGCTGAGCGCAGCTTGGACAGGTTATCCAAGAGCCTGGTGCAGAGTATCCGCAGTGAATGCAGGTCTTCATTGGTGGGGCTCGAGGTTGGTTGTCAGTGTCTGGTCTTTCCGCTGAACATGCCCACCATAGCCGCGCCATTCGTCCCGGACAAGGGGGAGACTGACAGGGGGAGACTGGGGGAGATCTCAGTGCGCGAAGTGGGGGTCACGGGCCTCCCTTTGGCGCCTTGGAAGGGGGGATCAGTTGCTTGGAGCCTGAAAGACCGGCGGAATCTCCGGGGGAGAGCGCCAGCTCCTGCCTGCGGGGGCCTACTGCCTCGAGGAGGGCCTTCATGTCCGACTCCATATTGATGACCTCGTCGCGCGATGGGCTCTCCTTGCCATAGCGAAGCATGTAGTAGCGCCCTAGAACCTCGTGAGCCCTTGGCGCAAGGCCTGGCAGCGCGCTATCCAGCCGAGTCGCGAGCTCGAGTACGGTCTCTCCTGGTGCCCTGTGGAAGCCTAACAACTGGAGCCCTTGCAGCCACCTGAGCAGCACCTTGGCGAGGCGCAAGGCCGGGCCCCTTGGAGCCGAGTCCTCTTGCCTGAGAGCACCCTTACGCCTGAGGCCGCGGCGGCCCAGAAAAACCAGGATACCGAATCCCACGAGGGCTCCCAGGATGGTCCAGAGAAGCCAGGTACCCCCGACGCCATCCAGGCGGGATCTCAGCCGCCGCAATCGCAGGCGAAGCCCGTCGATGAGGCTCGCCTGCTCGTGCATGTCGTAGTCGATGACCCACCGCTGCCAGCGCATACGCAAGCTGTCGAGGAGCATCTGCAGCCGCGCGACAAAACCCTCACTCGGCAGCGGCTCGAGCCCCGATGGGGGGGTCGGGTCGAAGGTTACCCACCCCAGGCTTGGAAACCAGACCTCAACCCAGGCGTGGGCGTCACCCTGGCGGACCACCATGTACTCGCCATACCGGTTCCAGGCGCCTCCAAGGAAACCGGTCACCACGCGGGCAGGCACCTTCCCCGCCCTCAGCAGGAGCACCATGGCAGAGGCGAAATATTCGCAGTGGCCACTCTTGCCCTCGAAGAGGAAGTGGGCGATCTGGTCGCGGCCACCCGTGCGAGGAAGCGTGCGCGAGTAGCGGAAGCCCTGTCCAAGGTGAGAGAGCACGGCATCGACCCTGTCGAGCGTGTTTCTTCTGCCAGCGGCGATCCGCTCTCCCAGGGCGCGTACGGTGGAGGGCATGTCGTCGTTCGGCGTCAGGTAGGTTGCAGCTATCGAGCCTGGGATGGGCCCTTGTGGAGCAGCCGAGAGCTTTGCCCGCGTTGGTCTCAGGAGGCTCGTATAGAGCACATAGCGTCCACCTCGTTCGGCCAGGTTGGCGCGGAGCTCGCCACCTGCGGTCACACGGAAGCCTGGTCGGGCGGAGCCTGACTTCTCTTGAAGGTCGATCGCGATGGGCTGCCCCGCAGTGAAGATTAAATCCGTGCCCAATGGTTCCTGGAGCACCTCCTGCCTGGTCGCTCCGTCAAGAAGGTTGGAATGGTCGCGCCTGGCCTCATCTGGCAGGTTAGCCCAGGACATCCCCAGGAGGCGCCCCCTACGGATCAACCGTGGCTTGGGAGCGTCGGGAGACCTGTGCCAGCGGCCCTTCGAGTATCGATCGAAAACAGCGCCGCGGAAGTGAATGGACGAGAGCCGTACGCCAGGTGGCAGCTCCTTGAGGATGACCCTCATGACGACCTCGGGATTGTCCCTCAGCCGACCGTGCCCTCCAAGCGCGAGCCGATCCGAGAAGCCAGTGAGCATCTGAGGGTTACGGCCGAGGGGGCTGGAAGCCCGAGTGCCGATTCGAGGGAAGAACAGAAAGACGCCCGCCGCGAGGAAGAACACCGCGAGAGAGACAACAGACGTACCCAAAAGGAACCACCCACCCACGATTCGTCTCGAATTGAGGATTCGATCCACTGCCACGCGCTCGCTGCGTTGGTCTGTCGAGTGTTTGATCAGATAGTTCTCCTCCATCTCCCTGCGCAGGTGGAACATGATCAGGGCCCAGGTGATCGAGATCGTGTAGAGAACGAAGAACACGGCGTAGGAAATACCTACGTTCAAGACGGAGCCAGCAACCACCATCATGAACGTGAGAACGTAGAGTTGCAGGTAGTCCCGAACGGTGCGTCTGTTGAAGAGCTTGTTCACCAGCAGGAAGAGCAGAAAACTGACCGTGGAGACGACCAGCTCGTCTCTCAGAATGAACTGGAGGACGCACAGCCCAAGCGCGGCAACGGTGGCAACCGTCCAGGTGCTGTGCCAGATGGCTCCTTGCTGTCGGTACTCAGGAATGAACAGGGACAGCGCTACTGCCAGCACCACGATGATGAGCACTGGCCCGTCCAGGTTGCCGCCAAAGGCAAGGGCGCCCAGGGCTGTCGCCACCATCAGGTAGGATGCCAGCATGTGGACGGTGCGGAACTTCATGCCCAGGTCCTGGATGATAAGTCATCCATCTTCGATGCGGTCGGGAGCGAAAGGGGCAGGAGCGCTCCTTGGGGACCGTCTATTTCCACTGTTCCTCCTGGGGTTACGCGAAGGGTGAGCAAGGCAGAGGAGGCCGCCGGAGGCGGAAGGTCCTGGTCAGTGACGGATAGCCTCGACAGGAGCTTCAGGATGCGAGTGGCATGGGCCGGGCCTCGATCAGTGGGGAGGCTCTCGGTCATGGTACGGATCCCCACGCTGTGGCCTCGTGCCAGCAGCCCGCAGGCCAGGGACGCGGCCATGGTTATTCCCCGCTCGATCTGCTCGGATGCCCTCAGGAGGCTCATTTCATCGCTGGAGACGAGCCGATGGCAAAGGAGGATCATCACCTCCTGAGCGGCCTCCGCCTGTCTTTCTCTGAGAATGAGCCGGCCTCTATGAGCCGATGCCTTCCAGTGAACATCACGCAGGTCATCGCCAGCCTGGTAGTCCCTCAATCCCCATAGGTCGCCGCTTCTCCCCCGCAGTGGAACCTGGCGCTCGCCAGTCGAGCTCGGCGCGGGGAGCTCCGTGAGAGGCAGTGGATACACGGCCGGCATAACCTCAACCGTGGTTTGCAGCGCGACTATCCTGGACTTTCGCAAGATCGCGAAGGGGAACTTCGTGGAGATCTTGAACCCCAGAAACACCTGCTCCCCCCTTCGCGGAAATGCATGGCGATAGGCCGTGCTCTGGGTTCTGCCAGGAGGAATCTTCAGGAAGTAGCAACGCTTGTCCAGGACGCGATCTTCGTGGATGTCTTCGACTTCGATCGAAAAGGAGGCGATCCGCCGCTTGAGGTTTGTCACCGAGATTCCCATCAGGAATGGCCTCGATGCGTGAATGGCCGGCGGCGGAACGCGATGGAATGACAGCCCCCTCAAGCTCAGCTCGGAGAGGATCCCTGAGGCAACCATGAGCCCTAGCATCATCCCCAGGATCAGGAATAGCAGGTTGTTGCCCGATCTGATGGCGGCGAGGCCTATTGCCAGGCAGATTGCGATGAAGAACCAGCCCTCCCGCGTAATTCGAAGCAGCTCGCGCGCCTTCATCCGGCGCAAGGCAGGGTGGCGCTTGGTTTCAGAACGGTCGTTATTGTTACGCGTCATCTGAGGGGCCCGGCGAGGGCGCAGGTGAAGCCCGCGAACCCACCTCTAGTTTGCTGGGTCACCGCCTCCAGGTCAACGAGCACGTCAGGTCAGCGAAGGTCCGAGCCCCGCGACGAGCCCAACCAGTCCCTGTCGTTCCCCCATTTTCAGCCCTTCTTCTTGCTGGTCACGCCCTCCTCGGATGCCCTTCTGGAGGCGTCGAGTATGGCCTCGAGGATGGACCCGAGCCGACGGATTCCCATTATGACGTGCTCGGGTGCGCCAAGCACGTCATCAATGACCAGGGCAACTGGCCGGCGTTTGACAGGGACCATCTTGAGCTTCTCCTGCAGATCTTCCATCCCCGCGGTGTCAGCCATGAAATCCCCGTAGATCCGAACGTCTCGAATGAACCTTCCCTGTGTCAGCCGTACAGAGGCCTCCACGAAGCCGATGGCTTCCTCCACGAGCCGGGAGTCCCAGGCCTTGAGGTAGGCGGGCCGCTTGTCGTGGGAGTCCTCGACAACCTCTACCCGGTGATGGAGGCTCGTGATTCTGGCCGTCTCGAGTGGCGTGAACTCGCGCTGCTCTGGGGTGGCTTCCAGGAGCTCGGCGTAGGCCTCGACGAGGCAGGAGTCCAGGCCGCTCAGCCCATCCTCGGCCAGCTCCTGCGCGAGGCTGCTGGGGCGCGCCGCAGAGGATTCGTCCTTTGCTCTGGGGGGGTAAGCCACCAGAGCAGGCTCGGGGTGCCATGGTGAGGTGACTCCCAGGATGACCTCGAGTAACGCCGGGCCATCGGGATACAGCTCGAAGCTCATCACCCCAATGGGGCGGTCCTCGGCGCTCACTAGATCCTTGCCGTGGTAGCGAGCCTTCAGACCGAGCTGGGACAGGGCCCTGATGACGCCTGCTCCGTACCGCTGCAAGAACTGGCGAGGCTCGCACTCCAGGGGACTGTTGCGGTTCTTGAGCACCAGCGCGAGGTGCAGTCTCCCCGCGCCCAGCATGGCCGTCGAACCGCCAGTGAGACGGCGGAGCCGAGGGACTCCTTCTGCCTCGCAGGCATCTAGTTTGAGCGCCGAGGAGGGCCGCTGAAATCGGCCCAGGATCAAGGCGTCGGTCTCAGGGCGCGTGATAATCAGAATGGGCGCTCCCTGAGTCCTCCCCTTTTGCATCGCCTCCATCAAGTAGGCGGTGGAGGCCAGGCAGTCCATCGGCGTGACCTCGGTCTGGGTGATTACCCTCAGGGGCTGCATCAGGGAGCGGCTCCTACCTTATTCGAATCGTGTGCTTGATCATTGGGTGACCGGTCACAAAGACCCTGACCGTGAAGTAACCACCGGACGTGAAGAAGCTTCGGGGGGCCCCGGTGCCCGGGTCCCTCCAGAAATCGTTTGCGGCCCAGAGTGCGAACTGGGCCCTGCCACTCACCGTTTGCTTGATTGGGACGTCGGTTGGGTTGAGGCGCTTGCCATCCCGCTCCACTCCCAGGATCCAGTGGCCGCCAGGCCTGGTGTCCCAGGTCTTCTTCCATGTGTTGCCCTTGTCGTCGCTCACGGAGAGCTCGATGGCCTTCACGGTGAGGTCCCTGCCGCCCGAGTCCAGTGACATAGTGAACTTGGCGTCACGCTGGCCATCCGGGCCTCCCCGGGCTACCATCCCGACCTGATCCCCGGCGAAGCCGTTGTAGGCGAGATCGATGGTCACGGGACCCGTGACTGGGCGGGCGGGACGGATCACGGAGGCCACCGCGGCCGAGATTGGCTCCGCTCCGAACCCTGCGACAGCCCTGAAGCGGGCTCCGTCCCGGAACGGGAGGAGGGGCGAGGCGTAGAGGTCGTAGTCCACCGTCCCCGTGAGCTCGTCCTTGAGGGGCCTCCCTCCCCAGTTCAGCCGTTTTCCTGCCCGCTCCACCCCCAGAATGGCTATCGGGTTCTTCTCGGCGTTCCATCGCTGGCCAGGCAGAGGTTGACCGTTGGGTCCCAGCTCGACGAGACGCAAGGAGGTGAGGCGAACCCGGCGGGCTCCGGGCGAGAGGCTCAACACGAAGTGTCCATCCGAGACGCCATCGGGCTTGTCCCGGTCTCCTCGCCCCACCCTGTCCTTGTCCGCGCCGATCCATCGAAGGGTGGCGCGCACTGGCTCGGTGACGTTGGCCCGGGCCCAGACTCCCATCCCGTCGTCGAATGCGATCAGGGCGCAGTAGGATTCTCCTGCCGTGAAGCCGTTTTGGGGGGGACTTGCGTATAGATTATAGACCGCGCGTCCACGGATCGTATCGATTGTCTTGCCTCCTCCTCCCGGCATCGCCTTGCCCCCGCGATAAACCCCGAGGATCCAAAGCCGGCCGCCGTCCGTGTCCCAGGCTGCCCGTCCTGTGATGACGCCCCGGGAATCGCAGCTCCTGAGGAGCATGTGAGTAACCTTCCGTTGAGCATCGCTCGCGAGAAACAGGCGAAAGTGTCCGTCGGGTCTCCCGTCAGGGGCAACCTGCGCTCCTTGGGAGACCCGGTCCTCGGTTACTCCCAGGAAGCGGAGCCCGGCAGAAGCACCCTGGCGCGGCTGCGCCTTCAGGCCGGCCAGAGGGCAGGCCAGCAGGCACAAGAATGCGATGATGGTGATGGGACGTTTCATTTGGGTCCTTTCTCTCAGCATACCGCTGTGGTTGTCTTCTGGTGCACGGCCCGCTGATACTACGAAACCATAGGGGGATCGGGCAAGCCTTGGATTTCCGTATGTCGCCCTGGACCGCGGGTGCGGTTTTATCGGCGGTGATGTTGAGGTTGGGAGCGGTAGTGAGCCTCATCTGCCTGGGCGACCATTGGGTTTTGTGGTAGGTTTCAGCAAGGTTGCAGAACGTGAGAGCGCTAGCCGTAAACCTGGCCGTCCTCGCGGGGGCGGTCCTTGGCCCCTCGCCACTCGGCGCTGAGCCTGCGAATTCTCCGAACCCCTCCCCGGGAGAGCCTGCAGGGGTAGTCGTGGACCTTGGGCGTGTGGCAGTGCTTCAGCCCGAGATAACACCACAGATGGCCGCGGCGGTGAACGAGCGCTTTCGCGGGGCCGTGGATTCAGGACTCATTGACGCCACCCTGGTTACCGTTTCCGCCTCGGACACCGACCAGCAGCGGCTGGTCACGGTTGGCGAATGTCGGACTCCAGAGTGTTACGTCAGGCTCGCCGTAGCTCTGAAGGCCGCCTACCTCGTTTCTTCATGGGTGCAGCAGGCCGGCAAGAATTATCGGTTGCGCCTCGTCTTCTCGGACACAAAGGGAGCTGCCTTTCTGGACCGCTCGGATACTTGCGACATCTGCACCCTCGCGGAGGCCGTGGCCAAGCTCAAGATCCTCGCGCAGGACTCGGGCCGCGAGCTGAAGAGGCGCCATGCCCTGTTGCCCCGCCCCGAACCTCCTCGGCGCAAGGTCCAACCCAAGCCAGAGCCAGAGCGGCCCAGGATCCGTCCCGTTGCCCCGCGGCTCAGCCCTCGGACGCCAGCTCCCAGACCCACGCCGCCCCCACCTCCTCGGTCCGAGCCCAGGATCAAGGCCAAACCCTCGATCAAACAGGCTGCCTGGATGAGCGGTGGAATGGGGCTCGCCTCCTTCGTGGCCGGTGTGACCCTGCTCGCCCTGGATGGCAGATACACCTGTGACCTCGAGCCGGCTCGGCTCAGGTGCCCATATAGATATGGCACGGGCGCCGCTGGGGCCACCTTCACCGCTCTCGGCGGTGCATCCATGGTGGCTGCCGGTGTGCTCTTTTACTATGCGTTTTTTCGCAAGGTAGGACGACCAGAAGTGCCGAGGGCCACCGTGAGCGTGGCGCCCACCCGAGGAGGCGCTTTTGCACATGCAGAGCTCAGGTTTTGAAAGACCCGCGACTGGCGCCGGTTTGTTCGTGAGCATGGCTTGGCTCGTTGGGCTTATGCCCAACCTGTGTGGGTGCACTGAGCTGAACCCACACTACGATCCCGATGGAGGGCCCCTCTGCCTTCCAGGGGAGCGCCGGTGCGCCGCTCCCGATCGGGTGGAGGTATGTACGCAGGACGCCACAGCCTTCGAAACAGTCCGGACCTGCTTCGGTGGCAGTCACTGCGATGATGGCCTTTGTCTGCCGGACGTGCCTCCGTTTCCCTGCGACCGTGGCTCCGACTGTGAGCTTGCGTCCTCGGTTTGCACAGTGGCAGTGGACCCTGCGCAGGTCTCGCGGCTTGATACCTTTTGTCTGCCCGCGCCGTTCCCTGGTGGGCGCCTTGGCGGGCAGGCGTGCACAGGACATGATCAATGCCTCTCGGGCTGGTGTTTCCGTTCTCTGTGCTTCGAGGCATGCGGAGATGCAGCGGATTGCACAAATGAGCAGCACCTCTGCCGCACATTCGACGTGACCGTTGACGGAGTGAGGGATAGCCGCTCGATCACCGGGTGTGCACCATGAGCTGGGATTGGCGGGGCGGGCCTTCAGGGCAGATTGGTCCATCGAGGCGCCAAGGGCCATGAAACACTGCGTTCAATGTCACACCGAGCTTGCCACTGACGCACTGTTCTGTCTGAAATGCGGAAAGAGCCAAGCCTGCGACGGTGAAGACGTTCTCCTCGGCACGGTTGTAGCGGAGAGGTACCTGATCAAAGCCAGGGTGGGTTCGGGCACCTCGGGAACGGTGTACGACGCCCGCCACGTGACCCTGCAGAAGCGCATGGCCGTGAAGTTCCTGCACCACAATCTCTGTCAGGATGCTACGGCAGTGGAGAGGTTCCGTCGAGAGGCGACGACGGTGGCTCAGCTAGACCATCCTCACATTATCGGAGTACAGGACTTTGGAATTGCGGCGGATGGCCGGCTGTACCTCGCCATGGAGTTCCTCGAGGGGCATACCCTGGCTGAGACGCTGGAGCGTTCGGCGCCTTTCACAGTGCCACGCGCGCTAGACATCATTTCACAAGTTTCGGAAGCTCTGACCGAGGCTCATGACCGTGGATACGTGCATCGCGATCTGCGGCCTCGAAATATCTTTCTCATCTCACGCCGGGGTCGGGAGGACTTCGTCAAGGTGATGGACTTCGGCTTGGCCAAGCTCGTGTTGCACGAGCTCGAGCCAGGGCAGGCCACAGTCGGGATGTCCTTCGTGGAGCCCACCTACCTGTCTCCGGAGCAGGCGGCTGGTGAGCCAGCGGATCGTCGTTCAGATGTCTATGCCCTCGGGGTGATGGCCTACGAGATCCTCACCGGGGCTGCGCCCCTCAAGGGGGACGACGTATTCGCCACCATAAACATGCACCTGCGGGTGAAGCCGGAGCCGCCTTCAAGGCGGAACAGATCGCTTCCTCAAGCCTTCGACGTCCCTATCTTGAAGGCCCTTGCCAAGAAACCCGAGGATCGATGGGGGAGTGTGGATGCCTTCAAAGAGGCACTCCTGCGCGCCGCGGGCAGCACGACCGAGCGCGGCCTCGGCGCCAAGCCAGGTCAAAAGCGCCGTCGGGATCAGACGGAGCCAGCCATCCCGTCTCGTGTCCGGGAGAGTGCCCTGAGCCCACAACCCGATGGCAAGGAGCCGAACGTCACTGTGCTCGGTTTGGGGCCGGAATCCAGGTTGCCCCCGGAGCTGGGCAAACCGATCTTCGATGTCGAGACTTCTCCGGCTGCTGATGCTGTCCAAGAACCTCGCGCCGCCGCAGTGTCCCAACCCTGTCCAGGGGCGGTGGATGAGGGCCCGAGGGCGAGCCCGCAGTTCGATGATCCGGGCCCCCACCCTGGCATCGAAACCGCGGCTTGCAAGACTCAGGGGCAGCTGCCGGAACGCCCAGACGGTTCTGGTCCGCATCCAATCCTCACGTCCGGGCATGAAGAAGCGGGGGCGAGAGCTTCTGCTTCGTCTGGAACACCGTCAGTAGGAGAAGCGGCCCTGGACCCGACTATGAGCCAGATGTGGTACTCGGCGGGAGAGGCCGAGGCAGCTCAGGCCATGGCCGAGTTCGAGGAGCATCTGCGTGAAGGCAGCGGCAGCGGCAAGGATCTGGATCTCACGGATCCGGTAATCCTGTCGAGCACTGGTGACTCGCTGTTTCCTGCCGCTCAGAGGCGCTCACGGCGGGCGTTTCTCGTTCTGCTCGGTGTTATTGGAGTCGTTGCGGTGGTGGTCGCGGTGCTTGCGACGAGGCAAGGGAGGAACAGTGCAGGGAGCCCCGACACGAGTGAGGCAGCATCGGCTTCCATGCCCGACGGAGGCTCCTTGGCAATGCGTGTTCCCGTCCGCGATGCCGCTGCCTCGCGAGGGGACGCCTCGTTGACCGGGCTCAAGGACTCTGCGGCGCCCCTGCTGGCTGATGTCGGTCCTCTCAAGGTCGTCGAGATGGCCGTGCAGATAGACGCTCCCGAGCTGGATGCGATGACCGATAATCGGGAGCAACCTCGCAGAACCACAGAGCCCATGCGTGTCCGAGAGCCCTCCGATCCGGGGAGGGGGGCCGAGGCGGCTCAGGCGCTGGCCTCGGGTCGTCAAGCTCTTCTTCGGGGTGACACGGCGGCAGCGCAGCAGGAGTTCCAGCGGGCGCTCACCCTGCGGCCGGGCAATGGAATGGCTCTCGCGGGCCTCGGCGAGGTGGAGTTCGAGCTGGGCCAATACGGCCGCGCCGCGGCTCACCTCAAGGCAGCTACTCGAGCCATGCCATCCTCTGTCAAGACTTGGGTTCTCCTTGGCAACGCCTATTTCAGAAGTGGCCGACATCCACAGGCGCGGGACGCCTTCCGAACCGCACTGAAGCTCTCACCTGGCCACGCGGAAGCGCAGCGAAACCTCGACCTGGTGGAGAATCGGATGGGTATGTGAGGGACGCGCCGCAGGCCGCTGGGCGCTCGCCTGACGAACTGCGGACTGCCTATTGCCCGTCCATCCGGGTAGCGTCGAAGGTGGCCGAGACTGGAGTCAGCCAGTGCTCCCCGAAACGCAGGGTCAAGAGCCAGTTACATGGAGTCGAGGCCTCGCACAGCCGTTCGGCCCGGCAGTCACCGTCCTCATCCACGAGGAGCGCGCTCGTGGCGAACATGGCGTCCGGCCCGACCGGTGATGGGCGGGCGCTCCAGTTGACGGCGAGTTGGGCAGCCAGCGAGCCAATGGCATCCTCGCATGCGTCGTCCAGGCAAGACGTGATCTGTCCTAGCGCTTCGCAGATCCAGGAGGCCACGGCTGGGCACCCGATGGCTAGCGGAGCCGAGGCAGGCCCCTGGTAGCTCTGGACGAGCAGAGGCAGAGCCAGCCGTGGGTCGCGGGGGAGACCAAGTGGTCGCAGATGCTCGAGCCAGGCCGCGTGCAGGGCAGCCCATCCAGGTTGTAGGGACAAGCCATGGGGCGGGATGGTCACGAAG
>JAVEWA010000437.1:0-6020 GCA_034004785.1 Polyangia bacterium | reverse complement strand
CGGATGAGTCGCCAGCTTGACGTTCTCGGTGAGCAGCAGGGCATTCACCGCCTTGACCTGCCACTGGTTCACTCCGCCAGCGTCCACCAGGTTGTTGGCGTCGGGCGAGACCGTGGCGTCCTCGGCGCTGGCGTCTTGTCCGGCGGCGTCCGCGGGCCCGGAGTCACTGGGAGCCGCGTCCGGTCCGGCGTCCCTTGGGACGTTCAGGTTGTTGTTGTTGTCACCCTTGCCGGTGGGGCCGCAGCCGATGCCCGAGCAGGCGAGGGCCCAGGCGGCCAAGCAGAGGCATTGGCAGAGGTAGAGGCCGAGGCGGTGACAATGGCGGTGGCTCTCGAATGTCTGCATGGTGACTCCGTGCCTTGGTGCCCACACGCTAACACAGGCCTGGCGGCGCTGGAATCGCGGGTCGCGCAAGGCGCTGGAATCACGGGCCGCGTCCAGGCCCATCGAGTTGCGTCGCTTGACCTTGGTCCCAAGGCAACAACCCTGAGCCTCTCATCATCCGAATAGCGGGCCGGGCTCGCGCGTAGTAGAACCCGCTTGCGGGCTCCTGCTCGCCGGAGGCCTCATGGCAGCCATAGACTCCCTGCTCCGGCTCGTGGCCTTCCAGAGGGCCGACGCGCTGCGGATCCGCCCCGGCGTCGCTCCCGCCCTGATCATCGGGGAGACCGAGCGCCCCCTGTCCATGCCAGCGCTCACCCCCGAGATGGTAGATGGCTTCCTCGAGGAGATCTTCGGCGATGCCTGGCCCTTGGACGGGGAGGGATCGAGGGAGCTCTCCCACGAAATGTCCGGCGGCGGGCCCTTCCATGTGACCGTGAGCCTGCAGGGAGGGAAGGTGACCAGAGCGACCTTCAGGCCGGGGACGACCGGGGCTCGCGCCGAGCCGGGCCAGGGGCATCGGGCCGGGACAAGGCAGGAGTCGGGCAGGGCCTTGGCGGTTTCCGTGGCTCCTTCAGCCTCCGTGTCAGGCGCCGACCCTGCGCTCTCTTCCACGGCCCTGGGTTCGGCCCGGGATTTGGTCCGGGATTCGGCCCGGGATTTAGCTCGAGCTTCGGTCCGGGATTCGGCCCGACCCTCTGGCGCTGGCGCCTCCCCGGCGCTCCTCGGGCTCCTCTGCGACGCCCAGGCCAAGGGCGCATCGGACCTGTTTCTGTCCACCGGACGGCCTGCCCGCTGGCGCATCGGGGGACAGCTCTCGGCCCTGGAGGACATCGTGCCCGTCGAGGGCGAGCTGGAGGCCATGCTGGGCGAGCAGCTCACGCCGCTGGCCTCGGCGCGGCTCGCCGAGCACGGCTCGGTGGACATCGCCTTCGGCCTGCCCGCTCCCGCGGGCGGCCCCACGCTCCGTTTCAGGGTGAGCCTGTTCGAGGAGGATGGGGGCCTGGTCGCGGCCTTCCGGGTCCTGGGACCAAGGGCTCCGACGGTCGAGGAGCTGAACCTCCCACCCTCCATCCTGCGCCTGGTGGAGCACCGGCACGGGCTGGTGCTCATGGTGGGGCCCACCGGCTCGGGAAAGAGCAGCACCCTTTCGGCCCTCATCGAGCAGCTCAACGGGACGGTGGCGCGTCACGTCATCACCATCGAGGACCCCATCGAGCTCAGGTACGTCCCCAGGCGCTGCCTGATCCACCAGCGGGAGGTGGGCGCTCACGTGTCGAGCTTCGCCGACGGGATCCGCTCGGCGCTCAGATCCTCGCCGGACGTGATCCTGGTGGGCGAGATGCGCGATCCAGAGACCATCGCGGCGGCCCTCACCGCGGCTGAGACGGGCCACCTGGTGCTCTCCACCCTGCACTGCGGCACCGCTGGAATGGCGGTGGATCGCATCGTGGACGCCTTCCCCGAGGCGAGGCAGAACCAGGTGCGGCTGCAGCTCGCCGACGTGCTTCGAAGCGTGGTGAGCCAGCGCCTGCTGCCCGCGGTGAGGGGCGGGCTGGTCCCGGCCCT
Source organism: Polyangia bacterium (assembly GCA_034004785.1). GTDB lineage: Bacteria > Myxococcota_A > Polyangia > HGW-17 > JAJRWW01 > JAVEWA01. Next base: position 4,070 of record JAVEWA010000437.1, on the reverse strand, counting down.
GGAGATCCTCCACGTGACCCGGGCGGTGGGGGCCCTGATCAGGGAGGGGCGGGGCCACCAGGTGGCGAGCCTCATCCAGACCGGCCGGGAGGCTGGCATGGTGCCCCTCGAACGGTCCCTGGCCGAGCTGGTCCGCGCTGGCCGCGTCAGCACGGCCGTCGCCATGGAGGCGGCGGAGGATCCAGCCGCCCTCCAGGACCTGCTCCGGCGCTAGGTCTTCTCTTACGTCAGGGTTGCCTCTCGCGTCCAGGTCGGCTCGATCCGGTTCATCAGAACTGTCTGTGGGGGCGCACGATGGCCGTTGCTCACCCTGCGGCCGGGCTGCTATGATCCCGTGCGCGAGGTCATGACCCATGCGAGCTTACCTGACAAAGTCTCTGCTGCTTCTGGGGGCTGTGGCCGTGGCGGCGGGAGCCGCGGCCGCGCTTGGCTCTGATGGATTGGGCAGGGGAGGGGGCGAGCCAGTGGCAGCGGCCCTCCCCGACGGTGACGCCCCGCTCCAGGGGGTAAGGGGGACGACCGGCTCCCCCGGCACATCGCGCGCCATCCCGGCGCTCCAAGGGGCGTCACGGCCGGCCGGGAAGGTCGGGCAGGTCGGGCAGGCAGGGCAGACCTGGCAGGCCGGGCTCGCCGGGCGGACTGGGCCGGGCGGGCAAGCCGGGCAGGCCGGGCATTCCGCCTCTGCGGTTTACGCCCGGGGAGCGATTGCGCTGAGTCCGCCCTCTCCAGCGGCGGCGCCCAGGAGGGAGCTGGTCTTTCGCCTGAGGTGGGGCTCGGGCCCGGAGGAGCTCGGCTACAGGACCCCGGAGGAGGCGGCGCCAGAGGGCCCCATGAGCTTTGCCCTCGGGCCATCAGGGAGCATCTGGGTGCTCGACCAGGTGAACTTCCGGGTGCAGGTGGTGGAGCAGGGCCGCGTCGCAAGGAGCGTCCCGCTCCCGAACGACAGCTATCAGGACATCGCGGTGGACGGCCGAGGCAGGCTCGCAGTGCTGGATCGGCTCGCGCTGCGTCACGTCGCCTGGCTGGAAGGAGCGGGGCAGGCCTGGCGCTTCGCCGGCATCGAGGGGCCAGGGATGCCCGAGGGCGGCGGGGCCACGGCCCTGTTTCTCGAGACCGACGGAGCCTGGCTGGAGTGGTCCCACCAGCACCTGGTGAGGGTCACCGATGCTCGGGGCCTGCCCGATCTGGCGCGGCCGCAGCGGTGGGGCCGGATGACGCCCGACGGCCAGCGGCTGGTCAGGGCCGCCAGGGCCGGGAGCCACGGCGCCATCCTGCTCGCTCGGGACTCTAGGGCCGCCAGGGCCGGCGTCGAGGTCCTGGCGAGGCCCAGCTTCGGGCGCCCCTTGACGTATCTCACCGCGCTGTGCACGGGCGGGGCGGGGAGGGTGCTCCTCGGAGCCCACCTGATCGAGCATGGGAGCGCCGCGCCCTTCCCGGTCATAGCGGAGGAGGCCTGGGCCCTGGTGCTCGGGCCCGTAGGCCAGGAGGAGCACAGGGTGAAGCTGCCCGTCAGCCAGAGCCCGGCCACGCCCTTCCAGGGGATCCGGATGGCCCCGGACGGAGCCATCTACCACCTCCTCTACGAGGACAGGGGCGCCAGCCTCTGGAGGGTGCGGCCATGACGAGGCTCACCCTTCGCCCGCTCGGCTTTGTCACCGCCTTTGCAGCATCCCTGCTGGCGCTCGGGCTCGGCGCTGAGGCCGCCCTGGCAGCGCCGCCTGCCATGACCAGGGAGCAGATCATCGATCGCGCCGTGTACGGCGTGGGCTACTCCTACTGGTGGGGCCACGGCTGCTGGCGGACCGATGGCCAGTCCCTGGGCTCCTGCTCGGGGAGCTGCCCGAGCTGCACCCACACCGGCTCCTACGGCGCGGACTGCTCCGGTTACGTGGCCAAGGCCTGGCAGGTGCCGAGCGAGATCGCCCTCACCACCGACTCGCACCCCTACTCCACGTACAACTTCCGATGGGAGAGCACCTGGTGGTCCCAGGTCGGCTGGGGAGACGCGAAGAAGGCCGATGCCTTCGTGTACCGCAACTCTGCGAACACTGGCGGGCACATCATTCTCTACGAGAGCGGCGACCCATGGGGCTCGATATGGGCCTACGAGGCCAAGGGATGCTCCTACGGCATCGTGCACAACCTCAAGCAGCTCGGCAGCACCTACGTGGCTCTGCGGCGGGACAACCTCACCGAGGCCCCCGTGAATGGGAACCTGCTCGGCGTGATCTTCGAGGACCTGGGAGTTGGGGTGGCCGACATGAGCGTGAGGCTCCCAGGGGCCCAGGTAGAGTGCGCTGGCCAGGGCACCACCACCGCCGGGAGCCCGGACGGCGACTGGTCCTTCAGCCTGCCTCCGGGAAGCTACACTGTTACCGCATCGGCGGCGGGCTACCTGCCAGGCAGCCGAACCTGTCAGGTACTGTCCGGCCAGGACAACTGGTGCTCCATCGGGCTCTTCGCCGAGTGCGCGCCAGACTGCTCGGGCCGCGAATGCGGCCTGGATCCGGTCTGCGGCCAGCCCTGCGGGACCTGCGCCCAGGGCGAGGTCTGCACCCCCGCGGGAAGCTGCGAGCAGCTCACCGGCTGCGCCCTGGACTGCACCGGGCGGGACTGCGGGCCCGATCCCGTCTGCGGCGAGACCTGTGGGGTTTGCCCTCCTCAGCTCTGGTGCAACGCCGCCGGGAACTGCGAGGCGATGACGATTGAGGACGCGAAGATCTACGGCTATGTGGTGGCTGCCCCAGAGGGAGCCACAGGCGATCTGAGCGGCTACCCCGTGGTGCCCGGAGCTCTCGTGAGCCTGGACGGGGTGCCCATGCGCGAGTCCGATCACTTCGGATACTGGGAGCTCATCGTAGCCCCCGGTGCCTACCAGCTCCGCGCCGAGGCCAGCGGCTACGATCCCGGCGAGACCCAGTGCAGCGTGGTCGCGCAAGGATTCACCGAGTGCATCATCCCGGTATACACGAGCGGCACGGAGCCGCCGGATCCGGACCCGCCCGATCCTCCAGATCAAGGTCCAGGCGCCCTTCGAAGCGGCTGCGCCTGCGGCGCCGGCTCGGCCGGGGGGGCGCTGGGGGGTCTGTTGCTGATCGGCATGCTATGCTGGCTTTTCGTGCGAGCTCGGGCTCGCGAGCGAAGGAGTATATAGTGGGAGTCAAGGACACTGCTCGATTCACCCCTCTCGCCCTTTTTCTAGGGGCCCTGATCCTTGGTGCACCTGTTTTGCCAGCCTGCGGGGACGACTCCAAGGACGACCCCCCTCCAGGCAAGGAGCTCGTGAAGCCGGACCCGGCCCTGGATCCTGTCACGACGATTCGCAGGGGGCCCTGGCTGAACGCGCCCAGCGCCGGGGTGGTGACCCTGAGCTGGACCACGGACGTGGCTTCCTCCAGCAGGGTGGAGCTGACCCCCGAGGGTGGGCAGGCCCAGGTGGTTGAGGGCATCGTGTTCCGCCCGGTGTCCACCATCGATGACCCTATCCTCGCCGGGACCTTGCCTACGACCTTTCAGCACGAGGTGGTCCTCGACGGTCTAATCTCCGGCCAGCGGTATAACTACCGGATCTTGTCCGCTGGGGATCCCAAGCCCGAGGGGAGCTTCCTTGGGCCTCCCGAGCTGGGCGACGACTTCCAGTTCTTCCTCTTCGGGGACACGCGCACGAACGACGCCAGCCACACCGAAGTGATCAGCTCCATGGCTGACCTGATTGCCCGGGAGGGACCGGTGGCGTTCATCCTCCACACCGGAGACATGGTCAGCACCGGGAGCTCCGAGGACCAGTGGGACGAGTTCTTCGTGATCGAGGGCCCCCTCCTCAAGGAGAGCCCCATCCTGCCGGTGTACGGAAACCACGAGGCGATTCTCGGCCGTACGACCTACGAGGGGATCTTCGCGAACCCGCCTAGCAGCACGAGCCCCTCGGATCGCTGGTACTCGGTGGACATGGGAGACCTACACATCGCCGTGCTCGATCCGTACTGCATGGAGTTCGAGCCGCACCTGGATTGGCTGGAGGAGGATCTCGCGAGCTCGACGGCCAAGTTCAAGATCCTGGCGGTGCACTC
>JAVEWA010000436.1:0-6020 GCA_034004785.1 Polyangia bacterium | reverse complement strand
CGCCAAGCCCATGCAAAACTGTTTTTCCAGTTCTTCGCGCCAGTCAGGGATGCGGAGGGTGCGAAGCAGTCCCACAGAAGGCGGGACCTTCGTTGTGCGGAGCCCGGAGCAGCCCGGTCGGGGCCCCCGAAGGGGGCACCGAGGCGCCAAAATCCCTCTGAGAACGCTCGTACTTGATTTCAGGACAGTCTCGCCAGCCGCGAGAACTCGATCACCCGTGCGCCTGGCTGACATCGCCTGGACTGGGCAGCCCCGATGGGCTATTCAGTTCCCGATGGGTTGGCAGCTTCTCACGTGCAGTCACATGCCCGGGCTCCTGAAGATCCCCGGTTGCCTCTGTGGTCTCGTTGCTCTTTCCCTGGGCGCCGGGGCATCGCCGCCGGCCCAGGCTCGTGAGGCGGCCCCTGGTGGCCCCGAGGGGCCGCGCGTGTCCAAGCCCCTCCGGCTGGCCATGCGCACCCTGCCCCTCCCCCCGGCCTGGACCCACGCGGCCGAGGGGCTCGACGAGGCCCCGGACTCGCCGGAAGAGGCGCCTGTCCATGGAGGGGTGGACCCTTCGAGGGTGCGCGGCGCCGCTGATCGCGCCGCCTGCTCCGCCGAGCTTCGGCGCCTGGGCATCCCCTTTCGGGAGGCCCAGCCTCGGCCGCCGGTGCAGCACGCTGTGGAGATTACGGGCCCCATGCACGGGGTGCTCTTCAAGGCCCTCCACTCCAAGCGGCCTCCCCTCGTGGACTGCCACTTCGCCCTCGGGCTCGAGAAGGCCGCGAGGGTGCTCGCGAGCTTCGGTGTCACCACGGTGCTCTACACGAGCACCTACAGGCCGCCACCCAGGTCCAGGTGGCAGAGCCTTGGGCACCACCCCCTCGGGATGGCCATGGACGTCAACGAGCTCTTGCTGCGGGACGGGACGCGGCTCGTCATCCTGACGGACTGGGAGAAGCAGTACGGAGGCCCCGAGAGCTGCGTCGGCAGGCCGAGGACCCCGAAGGGGACGCTCCTTCGCAAGATGACCTGCGCCCTCGAGGAGGCGCACATCTTCCTGCGGATCATATCCCCTGACTCGGACTTCCCGCACCGGAACCACTGGCACCTCTCGGGCGCCCGTATCGGAGAGGCCTTCACTCGGAGCCGCTACTGCGGCCGGGCGCTGGACCAGCCCCTCCCCGGGGACAAGGGCTTCGGGCGCTGGTACCACTGGTACTCCTGCTGGCAGGTCGCGCGGCCGAGGGCCCGCTACCTCTGCTACCAGCGTAGGGCCCGGCGCAAGCCCCGGCCGCCCGTGCGTTTCCGGGCGCCTGCAAGGACCCCCAGGGTTGGCATCTGCCTGCCCGGCCAGATCCTTCCTTCGGCCGGAGAGCCCGAGGCGCCAGAGTCGGCCCGGGCGGTGGAGCTGCCTCCCGACCCTCCCCGCCGGCCCCGCGGATCCTCGTCGCCATCGGGTGGTCCGCAGCCCGGCGAGTCCAGGGGGAACGGGCAAGCTCCCGGGGGGCAGGGGAAGGTCCCATGAGCCGGGCACGGGCGTTCTCCGTGGTTTTGCCCATGTCGCTCCTTTTGGGCGGGATCGCCTCTCCTTGTGGAGCGGCGCCGGCCGAGGCGAGGCCCATCGGGCCGGGGCCCATCGGGCCGGGGCCGCGCCCCTTGCCAGGCTTCTCCGTGGAGGTTCATCGAGGACTTATCCGCGTCCACCAGCGCCCAATCACCTGGAGCCCCTGGCGAGGCTACATCGCAAGGGCGGGGCGCTTTCCGGTTTATTCGCGGCGGCCCAAGGGCGGCGGCTGCCCCGAGCCCTGGTATCAGCTCGGTCCCGACGCCTGGGCCTGCTCTGGCTGGCTCCTACCGCGAGGGGAAGGGCCCACCGAGCTCCAGAGGCTTCAGGACACCTGGCGGCCGGGCCCCTACTTGGGCGCGAGGGCGAGCCGTTCGAGTCGCGTGCCTTTCTACCCGGACCTGCGCTCCCTCTCCCGGGGGCAGGCCTGGTGGCTGCGGGGGGATCTGGGTTTCGTGGAGGCGTCCCGGATCCAGCTTGGGGGCCAGAGCTACATCGTCACGAACTCGGGCGGCTATGTCTCCCTTAAGAGAGTGCAGCCCCAGGCGCCGGTGAGGATGGCCAGCGTCACCCTCGCTCGGCCTGGCGAGCTGCCAATGGTGATCGCCCTTCGGGAGACGCCCATCCTCCGCTCGGCCGAAAAGAGCCTGGCATCGAGCGGGGCGAGCCTTGCGCGCTACGGCGCCCGCAAGGCGAGACGCGGACCGCGAGGCGAGGCCGAGGCGGTCTTTCACGAGGGCGAGGAGCATGTGCTGCTCGCGAGCGGCGAGCTGGTTCGGCGCTCGGACGTGGCCCTCGCGTCGGCGCCCGCGGCGCCTTCGGTCAGGCTGGGCCCGAAGGAGCGGTGGGCGCATGTGGACGCAGCGGAGCGGCTGGTCTTCGCGATGGAAGGGGCGGAGCCGAGGCGCGTGATGGTCGCGAGCCTCGGACGGAACACGCCGCAGGGCATGTTCAGGGTGGAGCAGAAGCTGGTCTTCAAGGACATGCAGCAGCGCTTTGGCGAGGACCCCTTCTACCTGGAGGCCGTGCCCTACGTGGTGTTCTTCAAGGGGGACTTCGCCTTTCACGGCGCCTACTGGCACGACGGCCTGGGATCCCGTGCGAGCCACGGCTGTCTGAACCTCGGCATGGAGGACGCCCGGTTCCTCTTCGACTGGCTCGGGCCGGAGCTGCCCCCTGGCTTTCATTCCATATATCCGACCTCGCTCGATCCAGGGGCCCTCGTGCACGTGCAGGGCCGGCACAGGCCGCGGAGCTGGGAGCCTTCCTCGCCGAGGCGGCCGAGGTAGGAATTAGAAAAGGAGGTTAGACCATGACTGCCCAAACGAGAGATCAGGCCGCTCTTCCGCACTCCAAGGCCATCTCCCTCGGCGGAGTGCTTCAGGTGGTGCCAGGCGCGGTGGTGAGCCGCACCCTGCTCAAGAGGGAGACGGGCAACATCACCCTCTTCAGCTTCGGTGAGGGCCAAGGTCTCTCGGAGCACACCGCCCCATTCGACGCCTTCATCCAGGTGGTGGAGGGCGAGGTGAAGCTCACCATCGGCGGCGAGACGGTCGGGGCGTCCTCGGGGGACGTGGTGGTCATGCCCGCAGGGGTGCCCCACGCGGTGGAGGCCACGAGCCCTCTCAAGATGCTCCTCGTGATGATCCGGGACCCTTCACCGAAGACGTAGTCCGGGGCAGAGGCCTGGGACTTGGGGCAGTCCGTGCTGGACGATGGACGCCGCTCGCATGCACCTGGCGCTGCTCGGTGTGGTGCATGACGCCGGTTGTCCCATCCACCGATCCAAGAGCAGAGCTGTTCGTAGTCTCCGGCGCGTTTCGAATCAGCGCTTTCGGCGAACCCGGAGGAGCAACAGGGCCGCCGCGCTGAAGGCGGCGCCCGCGCCAAAGGTGTAGGAGGCTCCCAGGCCGTCCCAGAGCAGCCCGGCCAGGACGCTCGCCAGGAGCATAGCCAGGCCGCAGACCAGGTTGAAGACTCCAAAGGCAGTCCCGCGCAGCTCCGGGGGCGAGGCGTCCGCCACCATCGTGGCCAGCAGGCCCTGGGTCATGGCCATGTGCAGGCCCCAGAGCCCCACGCCGATCCAGACCAGGGGGCCCTGGTCGCCGAGCGCCAGCAGGACGTCGGCGGCGACGAGGAGCAGGAGGCCCCAGGCGAGGAGCCCCTGCCTGTCGAGGCGGTCGGCCAGCTTCCCGAAAGGATAGGCCCCGGCGGCGTAGGCCAGGTTCATGGCCACGAGCACCAGGGGGGCGAAGGCCAGGGGCAGGCCGCCCTGCTGGACCCTGAGCACCAGGAAGGCCTCGCTGAACCGCGCCAGGGTGAAGACCGCGCCCGCGGCCACGACCCACCAGTAGGGCGCTGCCAGGCGGCGAAGGTTCTGACGGCTGATGGGATTCACGCGGGGCGCGCCTGAGGGCCGCTCGGGCTCCTTCACTCCGAGGACGAGCAGCAGCACGCAGCCGGCGGCAGGGATCACCGCCACCCAGAACACGGCGCGGAAGTCGTTGGCCCAGAGCAGCATCAGGCCAACTGCGATGAGCGGGCCAAGGAAGGCGCCCACCGTGTCAAGGGACTGTCGGAGCCCGTAGGCCGCGCCTCGGAGGGCAGGCGGGGCGATGTCCGCCACCAGGGCGTCCCTCGGAGCGCCCCGGACGCCCTTGCCCACCCGATCGATCAGCCGGGCCGCGGCCACCGGCGCCACGGTCTCGGCCAGGGCGAAGAGCGGCTTGGACAGGGCGCCAAGGCCGTAGCCAAGTACCGCCAGGGGTTTCCTCTTTCCCCACCAGTCGGAGAGCACGCCGGAGAACACCTTGGTGATCAAAGCCGTGGCCTCGGCCGCGCCCTCCAGGAGCCCGACGACGAGCATGCTTGCGCCGAGCCCTGTCACCAGGAAGACCGGCAGCAGGCTGTGGATCAGCTCCGACGAGACGTCCATGAGGAGGCTGACGAAGCCGAGGGCCCAGATGCCCGCCGGGAGGCGTTGGGGCGTTGTTGGAGGCATTTCCCCTGCGCTATCAGAGGGTGCGGGAGGGGTCAAGGCTCTGCCGAGAGCGAGACCAGGACCCCGCGCCCCGAGCATCTGGCGCCAGCCATTTGGCGGCCTAGGCCAATGGGAGCTTCCTGAGGGCTTCCTCGGCCTCCTCGGGCAGGGAGAGGCGCAGCTCGAAGGGGCGCCCGTCGGCGGGATGGGCGAACCGCAGGTAGCTGGCGTGGAGCAGGGGCCATGGGCCTTCGGGGAGTGGGAGCGCGCCTGGCGAGTTGGGGACGCACTCGGGGGATGCCGAGTCGCGCTCCGATGGCCCGGCGGGCGGGACAGCGGCAGCGAGGACTGGCGGGCCGTAGAGCGGGTCTCCAAGGAGAGGGTGCCCCGCCTGGGCCAGGTGGGCCCTCACCTGGTGGCGTCGGCCGTGGCGGGTGCGGGCCTCCACCAGGGCGAGGCCCGTGAACCTGGTGAGCACGGTAACTCCGGTCTCGGCAGGCTGTCCCCGGCCAAGGGTCACCTTGCGCCTCCCTCGGCGGGACTCGATGGGCGCGTCCACCACCAGGTCGTCTGGCGGAGCGCCTGTCACCAGGGCGAGGTAGGCCTTCTCCACGAGGTGCTCCCTGAACTGGCTCCTCAGCGAGGCGTAGGCCTCGGCAGTGCGAGCCGCCACCATGAGGCCGCTCGTGAGGGTGTCGAGGCGGTGCACGAGCCCTGCCTCCCGGGCCGGGCCCCCGAGGTCCCGGGGGATCTCGAAGAGGGCGGCCAGGTGGTTGGCCAGGGTGCCGGTCTCCCCGGGTCTGAGCGGGTGGGTGGGCAGGCCCGCGGGCTTTCCGAGCGCCACCAGGTGCGCGTCCTCGTGGAGGATGAGCACCCCAGGGGCCAAGGCGGGGACCAGAGGGGCGCCCGTGGATGCGCGGGCATCGCCTGCCTCGATGGCCAGGAGGCCTGGCCCCAGACGCAGGCGGTCTCCCGCGGCCAGGACGAGCCCCTTGGAGACGGGCCTTGGGAGACCGCAAGGGCGTTCCCAGAGCAGGCCCCCCGCGGCGATCCACCTGGCGGCCTCGCGGCGGCCCAGGCCAGGCAGCCGACGCTGGAGGAAGCGGTCAGCGCGCATCCCGGCCTCTGCAGGCTCGACGACCAGGACGGGCCCTTGGGCGCCTTCGTTGAGCTCGTCTTCGGGAGTTCGGGCCATTGGAGAGGGCCTGACGTCCGGGCTAGGGTTTGCCCGGCTCGGATGGAGCGCGCGGGGCAGGGCGAGGCGCTCCTAGGGCGGGAGGTGCAGCGCGCGGGGCAGGGCGGACGGCGCCTGGCGCGGGTCTCTCGGAGGGCCTGGCCGGGCCCGGCGCAGGGGCTCCGGAGGCGCCAGGGGCTGGGCGCTCCGGGGGCGCGGCCTCCGAGGGGCGCTGCGGCCCGGGCTTTGGAAGCGGCGCCCGCTTGTCCGAAGGTGCGCGGCGTCTTGGGGCTGGCCTGGCCCGGCCCTTGGGAGAGTCA
>JAVEWA010000435.1:0-6027 GCA_034004785.1 Polyangia bacterium | reverse complement strand
GCACCTCGATGTCGGCTCATCGCATCCTGGGGCTGGAGCAGGTCCCAAGGGTTTGGCTGTTCGCCAATTAAAGCGGTACGCGAGCTGGGTTCAGAACGTCGTGAGACAGTTCGGTCCCTATCTGCCGTGGGCGCAGGATTGTTGAGGAGAGCTGCCCCTAGTACGAGAGGACCGGGGTGGACTGACCTCTGGTGTTCCGGTTGTCCTGCCAAGGGCATTGCCGGGTAGCTACGTCGGGAACGGATAACCGCTGAAAGCATCTAAGCGGGAAGCCTCCTCCAAGATTAGCAATCCCTAGAGCTTCGGCTCTCTAAAGGCCCGTCGTAGACCACGACGTTGATAGGCTGGGTGTGGAAGTGCAGCAATGCATGGAGCTAACCAGTACTAATCGGCCGTGCGGCTTGACCACTACTTTTTTTTCTTGTTCCTGCCGCCTGCAGGGTTGGGACCAAGGCCGAGGGCACGAACGGCTCGTATGTCGCGGAGACGTCGAACAAGGTTTATCGGTGGCTATTGCGGAGGAGGTACACCCGATCCCATCCCGAACTCGGAAGTTAAGCCCTCCAGCGCCGATGGTACTGCAGGGATTCTCTGTGGGAGAGTAGGTCGCCGCCGATGCTAATTCTAGAACCCGGATCGAGAGATCCGGGTTCTTCTTTTTTTGGCTCGTGATAATTTTCGGCGATGGTCGTCTTTCGACGATGGTCGTCTTTCGACGATGGTCGTCTTTCGACGATGGTCGTCTTTCGGCGATGGAGATATCCCCCAAGTGACTGACTACCAGGATCCGCTCACCCGCCTCGGCGATGAAGAGAGCCTCGAGCCCCTCGCCCAACGTATCGTGGACCTTCTGCTCGAGCAGCCTCTTCGGCGCTTCCTTTCACCCGAGACCCTGCTCGGCCACCTTCTGGCCGCCTGCGACGCTCCCCTCTGGGAGCGCTCGCTCAGTCTTCATGCCAGCGCCTTCTGCCAGCGTGACCAGGAGCGCGCCAAGCTGCGAGGCGACAAGCTCGGGGACTACCTGAACGAGGAGACGAAGCTCCTCTTGCGCAGAGAGCTAGGGGAGCCGCTGCTCCTGGATCGGGCCTTCCTGGAGGCCTTAGTCAGGCAGGAGGCGGTCAAGAGCATCCTCCGCTCCATGGTGGAGGAGACCCTGCAGCGATTCGCGCAGGCCCTGAAGCCTGGCGGCCCAAACGGCCTGCTCGGAGGGCTTTCGAAGGGCCCGGCCGTGGCGCTGTTGCAGAGGATGGCCGGGCAGATCGAGGCCCAGATCCAGCGCGCCGCCGCTTCGTTCGTCAGCCAGTCTCTCGAGGTGCTGCTCGGTCGTTTGGTGCACATCCTGGCCACCCAAGAGACTGCGGCGCAGCTCGGCCGGCTCCGGCTCGCCGGGTTCGAGGCCCTCCTCGAGCTGCCCACCCGAAGCGCCTGGAGCCTGGCAAGGAAGCTACCCATCAGAGAGGTGCTGAGCCTGGCTCCTGCCCTGGTCAGGCACAACCTCGGCCGCGAGGAGATCCAGGCCGCGGCGCTTGCCGAAGCGGAGGCGTTCCTCGCCGAGGAGGGTTCGAGATCGCTCGGAGATCTACTCGGCGAGAAAGGCCGGGCCCATTTAAGGGAAACCGCAAGGAAGCTCCTGCCCTCCTACTTGAAGGACCTGGGCGCGGCAGAGGGGGTTGGAGCTCGGGCCGCAAGGCCTCTGACGTGAGGCACAGAGGCTTGTCCGCCGCTCGAGGAGCAAGCGGGAATGGGAGCAGCGCTCGATACTCCGCAAGGGCGCCCGTTGCAGACGCGCAGGAAAAACTTGGGGGGTATCCTGGGCAATGTAAATTGGCTATCATGCTGGCCCGCAGGGTAGGCCCCTGCCAAGAGGCCTTGTCACCAGAGCCGGCGCACGTGGCTCGAGAGAGCCGTGGCTGGCTGGTCATGAAATAAGGGAGGCTCTCACGTGAGCAACGACGGAAAAGGCGGAGCCAAGAAGACGCTGTTCTGGAACCCTCAAGCGGCCATGGAGCAGGCAGGCATCCAGCCCCCGGGAAAGCCGCAGGGAGCGCCCGCGTCCGCGCCCGCGCCCGCGCCCGCGCCCGCGCCGCCTAGAGCAGCAGGCTCCGCCCCCGGTCAAGCCCCCGGCCGCCCTGCTCCTGGCGGCCCAGCGCCCGGCTATCCGCCTCCTGGCGGCGCTCGAATGACGCCGCCTCCCGGTCGCCCTGCTCCTGGCGGCCCTCCGGCTGGCGGGCCCGGCATGGCGCCGCCCCAGGCCGGTTTTGGCGGTCCTCCTCCTGGCGGCCCAGCGCCCGGCTATCCGCCTCCTGGCGGCGCTCGAATGACGCCGCCTCCCGGCCGACCTGGCGGCCCTCCGGCTGGCGGGCCCGGCATGGCGCCGCCCCAGGCCGGTTTTGGCGGTCCTCCTCCTGGCGGCCCCGGCATGGCGCCTCCTCCCGGCCGCCCTGTTGGCGGTCCCGGCATGGCGACCCCTCCAGGCGGCTATGGCGGTCCTCCTCCCGGCCCCGGCGGTCCCGGCATGGCGACCCCTCCAGGCGGCTATGGCGGTCCTCCTCCCGGCCCCGGCGGCCCAGGCATGGCGCCTCCTCCAGGCCGGCCCGCTGCTGGTCCCGCGCCCGGCTATCCGCCCCCCGGCGGCCCCGGCATGGCGCCGCCTCCTGGCCGGCCCGCAGCTGGTCCCGCGCCCGGCTATCCGCCCCCCGGCGGCCCCGGCATGGCGCCGCCTCAGGCCGGCTATCCAGGCGCCCCCGGCCCCGGCTACGGTGGTCCTCCTCCTGGCGGCCCTGGCATGGCGCCGCCCCAGGCCGGCTATCCAGGCGCCCCCGGCCCCGGCTACGGCGGTCCTCCTCCCGGCCCCGGCTACGGCCCCGGCAAGGCGCCGCCCCAGGCGGGCTATCCTGGCGCCCCCGGTCCCGGCTACGGCGGTCCTCCTCCCGGCCCCGGTGGCCCCGGCGGCCCCGGCATGGCGCCGCCTCAGGCCGGCTATCCAGGCGCCCCCGGTCCCGGCTATGGCGGTCCTCCTCCTGGCCCCGGCGGCCCCGGCATGGCTCCGCCCCAGGCGGGCTATCCAGGCGCTCCCGGTCCCGGCTACGGCGGTCCTCCTCCCGGTCCCGGCGGTCCCGGCATGGCGCCGCCCCAGGCGGGCTACCCTGGTGCCCCCGGTCCCGGCTACGGCGGTCCTCCTCCCGGCGGCCCCCAGGGCGCCTATGCTCCACATGCAGGACCGGCCCCCATGGCCGCGGGCAACCTCGCCGTGCTCCAGCGCCCCTACCCGGCCGAGGGAGTTACCAAGCTTCAGGCCATCTTGGCCCTCGTCTTCGGTTTGCACATCTTCATGATCTTCGTGCCGGCCCTGAAGCTGTTCGTGTACTCGATCCTTGCATATATCTTCAACATAATCGCATGGTTCCAGACGTTGTTCTCAGGGGGCCGCTACCCGGCCGAGCGCCGGGTCTGGATGACGAAGTTCATCCGCTACCAGATGCGAGTGATGTCCTTCGGGAGGTGCGTGACCTCGGTCAAGCCTGGTGATTTCGACGACGACAATCACCCGATCAACGTCCACATTCCTCCGTCCGAGAAGGTCTCGATCCTACAGCTCTTCCTCGCCCCGATCCTCGCGCTGCCCCAGCTCTTCGTGGGCTACTTCTACATCGGTCTTTACGGCGGCCTCATGAACCTCATCGCGATCTTCCAGGTCATAGGCGGAGGTCGGCCCGGAGAGAGCCAGTACGCGGTGATCCAGCGGTGCGATCAGCAGATGGTCCGTCTAATGGCCTACTGCATGTGGCTCACCGATCAGAAGCCTCCCATCGTCCCGACAGATCAGTAACGGCCTAGTTGCCCCAGGCGAAGCGGAAGCCGGCCAGGGCCTGCAGCCCGAGGGTCTTCTCCTCGTCTGGAAGCCTGTGCCCGAAGTGGAGCCCGAGCTGGAGGAAGCCCGAGTACCTGGCTCGCCGGGGCATCTGCAAGGTCAGGGCGCCAAGGTGGTAGAGCACCGGGGACCAGTAGCTGTCCCGGCTGGGGATCATGTACGCCAGGCGGTAGCCCGCCGTGAGGGCCCAGAGGCGGCGCCCCCCCGCCGTGGCCGATATCGTGAGATCTGTCCCTAGGAAGCTGCCTAGCTCGCTGTGCAGGCCCGGGGTGAGGCCGCCCTCGGCGGCCAGGGATAAGATCTGCGGGTAGAGCCACAGCCCGTAGCCCACGAAGAGCCGCCCGCTGATGGCAGTCTCCTTGTCCACGCGGCGGTCGTTCGGCAGGGTCCGCGGAGGGCTGTTGTGCCGGGCCCCTCCTCCGATCTCCACCCCCACGAGCATTCCCCGCAGAGGAGCGTATGAGCCCCTGAGGGCGCCGCCAGCGTAGTAAGAGCCCTTCTCGTCGCTGCCCGCGCCGCCCACGGCCTGCACCCGCAGCTCCTGCGAGGCGGGCGGATCCGCGCTATCTGGAAGAGGCAGGGTGGGCGGCGGGGGGGCGCTCGGGCAGGTCATGGCCGGACAGATCAGGAGCGCGAGCAGCCAGAGCCCGAAAGTGGCCAGGGAGCCAGGGGTGCGACTTGGACCAGGGTGCATGGGCAGCTACTGTTCTACCACACCTTCGAAAGAAGCGTTGCCAGGAGGTTCGGCGCGGTCCGAGGGAGAGGCGCTATCGGGGCCCGCGTAGGCGGTCGGGGAGGCCCATCCCGCGCGCGAGGAGGTAGCCCGAGACCCCGAGAAAAGACGCCACGTAGCCGAGCACCAGCGAGGCGGCCAGGGCCAGGGAGACGGCCATGGCAAGGCCACCGACGGTCAAGGCGAGGGGCGGGTCGAGGAGCTCCGGCATCCCGTAGATCACCCTGATTGGGGAAGAGGAGATCAAATCGTTGAAGGGCGCCCCCAGGATCCTCGTGTTCAGCGAGATTGCCGCGCCGAGGGCGGCCCGCAGCAGCCAGGCCCCGGCGAGGATCATCGCCACGGCAGTGCCCAGGGGCAGCGCGGCCCTCCTGAATAGATCCCTGGCCTCGCGCGAAAGCAGGGTGAGGACGAAGCGGAAGATCTTGCCCGCCGGAGCCGAGCCCGTGGCAGCCAGCCCAGGGTGGATGAGCAGCGCTACGGCCATGAGCCCGAGGATCCAGAGGGCCGCGCCCACCGCGAGGAGCTGGAAGATGAGCAGGGCCCCGGTGAGAGCCAGCCCGCCGCCGCCGCTCAAGCCGGGGAAGGCCCCGAGCAGGGCGAGCAGGCCACACATCGTGGCGCCGAGCGCTCCTAGGGAGACGAAGCGCAGGGCGGAACCGAGAGCGCCGTTGCCGTGCTCTGCGATCATACGCAGGCTGCGCCCGATGCCGACGGCGTGGCCAGACCGGGTCAGGTGGACGCCCTTGGCGACCGCCGAGGCCGCCAGCACCATCGAGAAGGCCAAGAGGCCAAGGGCGAAGGGGGCGAGCAAGAGGGCCAGAGCTCGCTCGACTCGCTGACCCACCACCAGCGTGCCGACGCCGAGCAGCAGGCCGAGCGCCACCAGCGCCGCCGCGGGCAGCCACAGGCGGACAGATGCCGCGAAGGTCATTGCCACGAGTTGAGCGCGGAGGCCGGTCAGCTCCTCGGCGCGGCCAGATGACTCCCCGCCATCGGCCGCCTCGAGCAGGGCAAGCAGCGGATCTTCGCCTGGCGAGGTGGCTTGGCGCTCCTCCCTGGGTGAGGCCTGCCAATGCGAGCCGTCCGTAGATGGCTCGGCGGCAAGGACGAGCAGGGCGCCGCACTGCGGGCAGGTGTGCTCGGCGCCGTCAGCGCAGCGGTCCTCGGGCAGGGACTGCCAGGTGGCGCACATGGGACAACGAAAGCGCATCGAGGTAGATCCCTCCGCCGGCTGCAATCGAGCGCCCAGGCCTCGCAGGCGCCCTGGGGAGGGCCCATCAAGCCTGGTCCAACACCTCGAGGATCTTGAACTTGTAGGAGAGCTTCTTGCCCGCGAGGGGATGCACCGGCCGCACCGTGATTGAGTCTCCCTTCACGGAGACCACGGTGAACTCGATGTCCTGGCCGTCCTTTTTGCCGG
>JAVEWA010000434.1:0-6033 GCA_034004785.1 Polyangia bacterium | reverse complement strand
GCCTCTATGGCGGGGTGGACGGGGAAGCCCTGGGGCAGCTCGCGCTGGTCCAGGGTCTTGACGTAGCGCCTGCAGACCTCGCAGACCTCCAGGCGGCGGGTCTTGTCCTCCCCGAGGGAGACGAGGCCCTGCTTCTCTCCGTCGGCGTTCTGGCAGGTGGGGCAGCGCAGGCGGTGGAAGGGCCAGCGCAGGTCGCAGGCGCCGCAGACGAGCTGTCGCCGGCCCTCCTTGCCCGTGAGCAGCGCGAAGGCGGCGGGGGAGTCGCACCTCGGGCAGCGGCCCGGGGTCTGCTCGTCGAGGGGAGGCGGCTCGAAGCCCGGGGCCAGGTGCGACAGGGCCGCCAGGAGGAAGGGCTTGGCCACGAGCCTCCCCACCAGCAGCACCCCGAAGGCGGAGACCTCCAGCTCGGAGGCCAGCCTCTTGAGCTCGAGCATGTCCACCCGGCCAACCGAGGCCTGGACGAGCTCCTCTCCGAGCCTGGGGGACTCCCTCAGGCCAGCGAGGAGCTCCCGCATCTCCGGGTTCTTGGCCGAGGCCGACTGGGGCGCCCCCTCGAGCTCTTCCAAAAGGACCCCGAGGGCGCGCGGGTCCACTAGCACCAGGGACCTGTCGATCGGGAAGTTGGGCTCTCTCTCCGGGGGGGGATAGAGCTCCTCGGCGAGGGCCTGCGCCCTGCGCTGAGCGACGAGGACGTGCCGCTGGAACCGGACGAAGTCCGGGGAGAAGCTCTCGTCGAGGGTCATCTCGTCGAGGGTCCTGAGTACTGGGTCTTCGGGCATCTCGTCTCCTAGTGGCCGGGAAGATGGGGGCGGGGCCCGGCTTGCCTGTGTCTTGGCCAGGGCTTGCCTTGGTCTGGGGCGGGGCCCAGGCTTGCCTGGGTCCTGGCCCGGGCTTGCCTTGGCCTGGGTCGGGCCCGGGCTTGCCCATGTTCTGGCCCGGGTTTGCCTGGGTCTGGGCCCGGGCGTGTTTTGGCCTCGGCCCGAGCTTGGGCCTCCAGGCCTAGGCCTCGGCTTTGGCTTCTGCCGGGGCCGGTGGCGCCTCTGCTTCCTTCTTGGCTTCGCCTTCGCCGTGGTCCTCGCCGTGGGGCGTCGGGTAGATCGGCAGGTACTTCACACCGAGGGTGTATAAGAAGATGATCGCCACGAAGGTGGCCAGCGAGATCACGATCTCGATGAGGCTCGGGACATACTCTCCCGGCAGCAAGAGGCCGAGGAAGGTGGCGCTCAAGCGGTTCAGCATGCCTCCCGCGGCGATGAGGAAGGCGAGGGCCATGCGGGCGTTCGGGTTGGTGCGGATCTTCGGGACGAGCATCAGCACCGCGGGGACCAGGAAGCAGAGGCCAAACTCCACCGCGAAGAGCGCGATGTGCTTGGTGCCGCCAAACAGCCTCGTGAACTCCCCGGATGCGTTGGCGGCGAGGATCAGGCGGCCCACGTCGGCGCCCCGGAGCAGGACGTAGATCCAGAGCACCACGAGCACGATCTTGGAAAGACCGTTCAGCATCTCGCCATCGACCTTGTGGCCGAAGATCCTCGGGGCGAGGGTCCGCTCGATGGTGAGCACCGAAAGGCCGATGGCCACCGCGCTCACGATGTAGTTGAAGGGCAGCAGCTCGGACCACCAGAAGTGGCTCAGCTTGTTGGGGATGAGCAAGAAGAGCGAGCCGAGGGTGCTCTGGTGCAGGGAGGAGAGGATCACGCCGAACATGATGAGCAGTAGCGGCGTGCTCGGGCGCTTTCCGACCCGGGGCAGGAAGACCGCCAGGGTCGCGAAGAACACCAGGGCCGCCGCCGCCCAGACGGCTGAGTGCGACATGATGTAGGTGAAGAACGTGAGGGCCGCGACCGCGTAGGCGGGCACGAGCTTCTCCCAGAGCTTGTGAAGGAAAGTCCAGCCGAACCGCTCGAAGACCGCCGGTGCCAGCTCCAGGGCGAGCACCGTGAGGTAGAGCATCACGCACCAGGCCACCTCGAAGAGCAGGGACTCCTTGGGCCACATGTAGATGGGGTTGATGATCCGCCATGGGATGCCGATGTCCACCGCTAGGGAGGCGCCGGCGAAGCCGTAGCCGAGGATCGCCCAGAGGACCCCGGCCCGGGCCATGCCGTGGTAGCGTTCCCCTCCGAAGATGTAGATGATCGCCGCCGACGCGAAGCCTCCCGCGGCCCAGGCGATGAGCACCAGCACGTTGAAGCCCTTCCAGAGGCCCCAGGGCCAGGTGTTCGACAGGTTGGT
This sequence comes from Polyangia bacterium, assembly GCA_034004785.1. Classification (GTDB taxonomy): domain Bacteria; phylum Myxococcota_A; class Polyangia; order HGW-17; family JAJRWW01; genus JAVEWA01. Next base: position 3,798 of record JAVEWA010000434.1, on the reverse strand, counting down.
GGAGGCACCCAGCCCGAAGGCCATGCGATAGACGATGGCCGCTGCCCCCGCCAGCAAGATCAAGGCGAAGACGGCCGTTGGCCAGGTGAAAAGTGGGCGTTGTACTCGGGTGTGGCTCATTTCGCCTTCTCCTTGGCCTGCTCGAGCTGGCTACGCCTCTTCGAGAACCAGTAGAACCCGGAGAGCAGGGCGCCCACGCCGAAGATGACGTAGGGCACGGCCTCCTTCGCCGCGCGGGCGTAGGACGGGAAGGAGCGGTTGCCCAGCTTGGCCGGAAGGCCCAGGCTGGCGAAGGGCACGGACGAGATGTAGATCCAGGACGTGCCTCCAGCCTCCTTCTCGCCATAGACGTGCTTGACGTACTTGCCGGGGTTTTTGGCGATCCGCTCCTTGGCGATGGCGAGGAGCTCCTTTCGGTCGCCAAAGAGAAGGGCTCCGGTGGGGCAGGCCCGGGTGCAGGCGGGCTCCTTGAAGGTCTTGGCGTGCAGGGCGGCCTGCTCTGGCGGCAGGTCCTTGCCGTTCACCTTAGATGGGGCGTTCTTTGCCTCCTGCCGGTCGAAGCAGAAGGAGCACTTCTTGATGAAGGGGATGGTCTTCTCCCACTCGAAGGTCGGTATGTTGAAGGGGCAGGCCAGCATGCAGTAGCGGCACCCGATGCACTTCTTGGCGTCGTAGACCACTGCCCCGCAGTCGGTCTTCGTGAGGGCCCCGACCAGGCAGGCGCTCGCGCAGGCCGGCTCGGCGCAGTGCATGCATTGGTGCTTTGCAAAGACCCACTTCAGGTCGTCGCCCTGCTCCACCTCGCTGTAGGAGATATAGGTGAAGGTGGTGGAGGAGAGGGCGGAGGGGTTCTGCATCCCGTTGCCCTTGGTGTTGAAGGTGGTCTTCTCGGCCGGGAGCCCGTTCTCCCGCTTGCAGGAGACCTGGCAGCCTCGACAGGCGATGCACAGGGTGGTGTCAACAAGTACGCCGTGGCTCATGATCTACCTCCCTTGCCGGAGAGGTTGAGGTCACAGAGGAAGGCCTTGTACTCGGGGATGTTCGTGTTGGCATCTCCGATGTGGGCCGTAAGGACGTTGGCCGAGGGCCCGGTGGCCAGGCCGTTGTAGCCGAAGTGCCAGATGATGCCCACCTGGTGGACCTCCTTGTCCTTGAGCTTGAAGGGCTTCAGGCGTGGCGTGACCACCGCCTTCAGCTCGATGGACCCCCTCTTGCTCGTGACGGTGACCTTGTCGCCGGTCTTGATCCCCTTGGTTCGGGCGAGCTCCCTGCTCATCTCCACGAAGGGCTCTGGCACGAGCTCCACGAGCAGGGGGATGTTCCGGGTCATGGCCCCGGCCTGCCAGTGCTCGGTGACTCGGTAGGTGCTCGCCACGATGGGGAACTGCTCGGCCTTCCCGACCTCCTCGGGACGCCAGACGGTGATCACCGGGTTGTGCTGCTGGGGGGACATGTGGTTCACGACCGGGCTCTCGTGGGGCTCGTAGTGCTCGGGGAAGGGGCCGTCGGCCAGCCTTGGCGCGAAGAGCGCGGCCCGGCCGTCGCCCACCATGATGAAGGCGTGGCGCCCCGCCGGGTTCTGGGTGCCGTCTTCGTTCAGCGGTGGCGGCCAGGGGCCGTCCGGCACGTCGCCGTGCCACTTCTGGGCCTTGGGATCCCACTCCACCACTTTCTTCTTGGGGGCGTAGGGCTTGCCCTTGGCGTCACAGCTCGCCCGATTGTAGAGGATGCGGCGGTTCACCGGCCAGCACCAGGCCCACTCGGGGTGCAGCCCGAGGGGGTCTTTCTCTGGCTTGGTCCTCGTGCGCCGGGCCATCAGGTTGCCCTCGTTGACGTAGCTGCCCGAGTAGAGCCAGTTGCCGCTAGAGGTGGTCCCGTCTGCGGCCAGGTTGGCGAAGCCTGGCACGAGGTCGCCCTTCTTGAAGGCCTTGCCCTTGATCTCGGTGTCTGCAAGAAAGTAGCCGTTGATCTCCTTGGCCACCAGGTGCGGGCTCGGCTCCTCGCCGTCGCCGTAGCTCCAGGTGAGGTCGAGGATCGGGTCTGGGAAGGCGCCCCCAGCCTTGTACAGGCGCTTGAGCTCTTTCACGAAGCGCGTGAGGATCCAGAGGTCCGACTTGGCCACTCCGGGCGCGTCCGCGGCGTGGTAGCGCCACTGGGCCCAGCGGCCCGAGTTCGAGACGCTGCCCTCCTTCTCCACCGAGGCCGCCGCCGGGAGCAAGAAGACCTCGGTCTTGATCTCGGAGGGGTTGAACCCCGGCGCCTTCCAAAAGACGCTGGTGTCGGTCTCGAAGAGGTCCACGGCGACCATCCACTCGAGGTTCTTGAGGGCGGCCCGCTCGGCGTTGGAGTTGGGGCCTCCCACCGCGGGGTTCTGGCCGAAGGCGATGAGCCCCTTGATCTTGCCCTTGGCCATGGCTTCGAAAAGGGCGATGTGGGAGTAGTTGCCGCCCCGCTTGGGCAGGTAGGAGAAGGCGAAGTCGTTCTCCTTGGTGGCCTTGTCTCCCCACCAGGCCTTGAGCAGGCTGGTGACGTACTTTGGGGCGTTGGCCCACCAGTTCTGGCTCTGGGGGTCGGTGTTCGGCGGGACCACGGTCTTGAGGTAGGTCTCCAAGCTCTCGTCTTTGGCCTCCGGGGACTTGAGGTACCCAGGCAGGATGTGGAAGAGCAGGCCGTGATCGGTGGAGCCCTGCACATTGGACTCGCCCCTCAGGGCGTTGATGCCGCCTCCCGCCACGCCGATGTTTCCGAGCAGGAGCTGCAGCACCGCGTAGGAGCGCACGTTCTGAGTGCCGTAGGTGTGCTGCGTGGTCCCCATGGCGTAGAGGATGGTCGCCGACTTCTCGGGCTTGTGGGTGGCGCAGAAGGTAGAGGCGACCGCCTCCAGCTTCTCGACCGGTGTGCCCGTGATCCCGGAGACGGTCTTGAAGTCGTAGCGGGAGTAGTGGGCCTTGAGGAGCTGGAAGACCGAGCTCGGGTTCTGGAGAGTCGGGTCCGTGAGGATCTTGCCCTCCTCGTCCTTCTGCCAGGCCCAGGTCGAGGAGTCGTACTTGCCGTCCTTGACCTGCCCGAACATGCCCGAGGAGAACTTGTACTCGGGCTTCACGAGGTAGGAGGCGTTGGTGTGGGTGAGGAGGTAGTCGCGCTGAAGCAGGCCCTTCGCGATGGCGTAGTTGATGACCGAGCCGATGAGGGCGATGTCCGTGCCCGAGCGCAGCGGGGCATAGACGTCGGACTGGGCCGCGGTCTTGGTGAAGCGCGGATCCACGGTGATCAGCTTGGCGCCCTTGGCCTGGGCCTCCTTGATGTACTTGAAGGACATGGGATGGTTCTCGGCCGCGTTGGAGCCGATGACCATCACGCAGTCGGAGTTAGCGAGATCGTTCCAATGGTTCGTCATCGCGCCACGACCGAAGGAGGCGGCCAGACCGGCCACCGTGGCGCTGTGTCATATCCGGGCCTGATGTTCCAGATAGACCGTGCCGATGGAGCGCGCGAACTTGGAGTAGGTGTAGCACTCCTCGTTGTCGAGGGAAGCCCCACCCAAACAGGCGATGCCCTCGGTCCGGTTCACCTGCCTGCCCTGCTCGTCCTTGGCTTTGAAGGAGGCGTCTCTCGTGGCCTTGATCTTCTCGGCGATCCTGCCGATGGCCCAGTCCCAGCTCTTCTCCTGCCAGGCCGCTGCGCCAGGGGCGCGGTAGAGGACCTTGGAGAGCCTCCGGTCGTTGTTGGAGATCTGGAACAGGGCCGCGCTCTTGCTGCACATGGAGCCCTGGCTGATGGGATGATCCGGATCCCCCT
>JAVEWA010000433.1:0-6044 GCA_034004785.1 Polyangia bacterium | reverse complement strand
CTCCACGATGATCTGGTCACCGAAGTCCACCACGGCCGTGTCGTCCCAGTTGGTGCCGTGCCCGCTCAAAAATACGTCCACGGTTCGCTCCAAGAACACGATGCTGGGTTGCACGGCGCTTATGCTCGGCACCGCTATGGCGGGCTCCCCTGGCTCGCCTGGCTCCCCTGGCTCGCCTGGCTCCCCTGGCAGCCCCTGGTCCCCTTGCGGCCCCATGTCTCCCTTGCAGGCGGCTCCGAAGCACAACACTAACCCCAGAGCCACTCCAAGTGCGATTAATCCATGAGGTCTCATAATTGCTCTCCTTTGAAGCTGCGCCGCTCGTATCGAGTTGTTGGTCGTAAGCTGGGTATCCACTTAGCGCCAGTTGCTCGGATTGAAAGAGCCTATCGTCAGAATCGATCGCCCCCTGAGCTCAGCGGACCCCCAAAGGGTTGGTCTCTTGTGGCTGGGTATTCCGCAGGTCCCCAAGTAGTTACAGAGCAAGGGAGCCCAAGAGCGCCAAGGTCGTCACTTCGGGTCACCGCATGGTCTGGCGCGGCAACTACGATCCGACGCTGCGCTACTCCTACGTCGGCTTTCGTTGTCGCAGGACCCCGTGACGATCTCTCGCCGAATGGAATCCCTGTTCTTGTGAACCGGGCTGCATGACGGCATGCTCGCGGCGTGGAGCGAAGGGAGCAAAGAGCGAAGGGCAAGCCCAGGGCGCTAGGGGCGCACTACAGCCCGCGGCCATGGGTGGACCGCCTCGTGGAGGCCTGCCTCGGGCCCCTCCTAAGAAGTGGGAGCTTCGAGCCGGAGGACCCGCCCAGGGTGATTGACCCGGCCTGCGGAGAGGGAGTGTTCCTCGTTAGCGCGGCCGAGCGTCTGGCCTCGTGGATCGCCCGAGCGCGGCCCGGGGCGCCCGGGGAGTGGGTGGCGCGGCAGGCCCTCGGGGCGGTGCACGGAGTGGACCTGGATCCCGTCGCCCTTTACGGAGCGCGGGCGGCCCTCGTCGGGGCGCTTGGTGGGTGGGATCCCGAGCTCGAGCCTGAACATGCGCCCTTGGCTGTACAGGACTCTGCGGAGGACCCGGCGATCGAGCCCGCGGCGAGTCATGCTGGGAGCCTTGGACAGCTCCTTCGCGGCAATGCCCTGCTCGGGCCAGGGGAGGCGCCTGCCTCGCTCTGCCCGCTCGACCTCGAGGCGGCGTTTCCAGGGGCCCGGCCCGGGGGGCGCTTCGACCTCGTGGTGGGCAACCCGCCCTTTGTGGATTCCGAGGAGATGACCCGGAGCGCGCCTGCGCTGCGAAAAGCCTTGGCTGCGCGGTACCAGGCGGCGCGGGGCAACTGGGACCTCTTCTGCCCCTTCGTGGAGCGGGCCATCGAGCTGGCCGCGCCCGAGGGGCTCATAGGCCTCATCCTGCCGAACAAGCTCCTCTCGGCGCGCTACGCCGCCGAGACGAGGCGGCTCCTCGCCATGCAGGACATGATGTTCATCTGGGACTGCTCCTCGCTCCGGCTCTTCGAGGCGGCGGTGTATCCAGTGATGATCGGCCTTGGGAAGCGGGCGCCCCGGGGGACCTGCCGGGTGGATCGTGCAGAGGGGGACGGGGGGAGGGCCCGCACCGTGTCAGTGGGTAGCCTGTCGAGCGACGACCTCGCCCGCCTGGCGGAAAGGGGGTGGGGAGAGCTGCTCTCGCCTTTGTCTCGGGCGAGCCCTCGCCCCAGGGGAGCGGCGAGGCTCAGGCCCCTCGGAGAGCTCTGCGAGGTGAGGGGCGCCTCCACGGTGGCCGAAGCCTACTCCCTCGGGCCCCTCGTGCGGGACGGCGAGCCATGCCCCGGCGGGTTCCGGCTCGTGAACACCGGGCTGCTGGACCCCTTCAGGATCCTCTGGGGAGAGCGGCCCCTTCGCTACCTCGGGCAGAGCTATGAGCGGCCCTGGGTGGATCCGGAGGAGCTCGCCAGGGTGATGCCCGGCCGGGCGGACCAGGCAAGGCAGGCCAAGATCATCGTCGGCGGGCTGACGCGGAGGTTGGAGTGCGCCTGGGACGGCGGAGGGAGCGCCCGAAGTGAGGGCGGCGAGACCCGGGGCCTTGGCGGGTTGCTCGCGGGTAAGTCAACCAGCCTTGTGCTGCCAAGAGAACGAGAAGGTGAGTGGGACGGCGAGTGGGCGCTCGCGCTCCTCGGGCTCCTCAACTGCGAGGCGGCCTCGGCCGCCTTCGGACATAGCTTCTCTGGGCTCGCCCTCGCGGGCGGCTACCTCCGGGTGGGACCGCCCCAGCTCAGGGCCTTCGAGGTGCCCGATCCCGGCGAGCTCGCCGCCGAGGAGCGGCGAGCCCTCGCTCGGCTCGCCCGTCGCCTCACTTCCCTGGGTGCCCGACGCGCTCGTTCAGTGGAGAAAGAGCGGCGGGAGGGGAAGCAGAAGGGAGGGCGAGGGGCGCGGCAGAGGGAACCGCAGGCGAGAAGGGAGCTCGCTGGCGCGGGGATGGTGGAGTCAGAGCACGAGTGGCTCAAGGCCTGGCAGGAGCTCTCTGGTCGCACCTGGGGGCTCTTTGGCCTGGCCCCTCCCGCAAAATGAGGCCAGTATGCGTGGCACGGGGCGCCCGCCAGAGGCGCCTGAGGCGTGCGAGGCCAACGAGACACAGTAGGCGCACGAGAGAACGGCTTGCCGTGTGGCGCTCGTCTCCCACCTGGGGATCGTCGAGCCAATGAAGCTCTACCTGAAGACTTTCGGCTGCCAGATGAACGAGTACGACTCGGCCCGCGTGACCGAGGCGCTGCTCGGGGAGGGCTTTTCCCTCGCCCGGGAGCCCGAGGAGGCGGACCTGATGATCTACAACTCCTGCTCCATCAGGGAGAAGGCAGTGGAGAAGCTCCTCTCCGCGGTGGCGCGGGGGGCCAGGGCAAAGAGGGCCCGGCCCGGGGCGCTGCTCTGCGTCACGGGCTGCACGGCCCAGCTCTCACCGGAAAGGCTCTTCGAGGCCGTGCCGGACATCGATCTCCTCGTGGGCCCGGACAGGTACGGGGAGCTGGCAGGGCTGGTCCGGGAAGCGCGCGCCTGTCGGCAGGCTGGGATTGGGCAGCGCGGTAGCGGGCGGCAAGAGGCGCCTCGGCAGGGCGTGATCGGGCGGCGAGAGGCTTCCGGGCAGATCCTGGCCATCGAGCGGCAGGACGTGGACGGCTACAGGTTCTTGCAGGCCCGGCCCGCGCCTGGGAGTGCCTGCCCCTCGGCCTTCGTCACCATCATGAAGGGCTGCGACAACCACTGCGCCTACTGCGTGGTGCCCGCGGCGAGGGGGCCCGAGGTGAGCCGGGATGGGGCGGAGGTCCTCGAGGAGGTGCGAAGGCTCGCCGAGGCAGGGGCCAGGGAGGTGTTCCTGATCGGCCAGAACGTGAACTCCTACCGGGGCATGGAAGGGGGCTTCCCGGCCCTGCTGAGGGCGGTAGGGGAGGCGGGGAGGCCTGGGGGAGTGGCGCGAGTGCGCTTCACGACCAGCCATCCGAAGGACCTCGGCCCCGAGCTCGTCGAGGCCATGGCAAGGGTGCCCGAGGTCTGCGAGTGGCTCCACCTGCCAGTGCAGGCTGGCGCCACCAGGGTGCTAGCTGCGATGAACCGGGGCTACACGCGGGAAGAGTACCTCCGGAAGGTGGACATGGTGCGCGCCGCGCTGCCAGGGGTGGGGATCACGACCGACCTGATCGTGGGCTTCCCCGGGGAGACGAGGGCCGAGTTCGAGGAGACCATGAGCCTGCTCAGGGAGGTCCGCTACGACTCGTTCTACTCCTTCCGGTTCTCGCCGAGGCCTCGGACGCCTGCGGCGTCGCTCGTGGACGACGTGCCCCTCGAGGAGAAGCAGGAGCGCCTGGCCGAGCTGCAGGCCCTCGGGGCAGTCATCACCAGGGAGATCCTCGCGGCCCAGGTGGGCGAGGTGCAGGAGGTGCTGGTGGAGGGCCCATCAAAGAGGGGCGGCGGGCAGCTATACGGGCGCAGCAGGCGGAATCATGTTATCAACTTCGGTGTGCCCGAGGGCATGGAGGCGCCTCCTTTGGGGACGCTCGTGGAGCTCGAGGTGACCGCCGCGGGCAGCCACACCCTGGAGGGACGCCTGGTGGAGCGCTGAGGTCTGCGCGCTGAGCGCAGTTTGTTGTTCGCTGCTCGCTGTTCGCCCGCCGCAGGGTCAGGGCAGGCCCTGCGGCAGGACAAGGAGCCTGTGATCGCCATGAAGGAATACGTGAAGATGACCGTCTCGGGCGTGGTGATGGACCCGCGCTCCAACCTGCCCGTGGTGCTGCTGAAGGACGGAGCTGGGACCCACCTGGTGCCCATCTGGATCGGCGTCATGGAGGCGAGCGCCATCGCGGCCAGCCTGGAGGGGGTGGAGCTGCCCAGGCCCATGACCCACGATCTCTTCCGCAACGTGCTCGATCTGCTCGGCGCATCCCTCTTGAGGGTGGATGTGACCCGCATGGAGGAGGCTACGTTCTACGCGGTCATGACCATCTCCCAGGGGGGGCGGCTCCTGGAGGTGGACGCCCGGCCCTCCGACGCCCTGGCTCTGGCGGTGCGCGTGGGCTGCGAGATCGGGGTGGCCCAGGAGGTAATAGACGGCGCGGGCATCACCATCGAGGACACCGGGGCGGTGGATGTCTCCGGGGTGGGCTCCGACCCAGAGAAGCTGAAGGAGATCCTGGCCAGCTTGCCGAGCGAGGTCTTCGGCAAGTGGAAGATGTGACTCCGAGGAGACATGACCCCTTGGAGCCGCGCTCTTTGCGGGCCGCGCCCCTGACGAGACGTGACCCCGGGCCCTAGTCCTCGCGGCAGAGCACGAAGTACACGCCGAGCGCCTGCTCCCACTTGTAGGCGGCGCCGATCGAGACCTGGGCCGAGACCTTTCGCATGAAGTCGCGGGTCTTGTCGAAGGCCAGCTTCTGAAGACCAACGCTGTTGGGGATGATCCGGGGCCAGCCAGGTGCTACTGGACCGGCCGGCGGGGGTTCGTGGTAGTCGATCACCAGGGCCCCGCGCCGCTCCCAGTGGGCTAGGCCAGCGGTCCTTCGGAGCCTGAAGTAACCAGGTGTGATTCCGACGCTCTTCAGGAGGGGCGGGTTGTTGTTGTAGCCGACGATCTCGGGTGCGCCGTCGGCGGCGGTTCGCGAGACGCAGAAGCGCTTCTGGAAGCCCCTGAAGGCGGGCAGGGAGTTCCAGCCGTGGTGGATCACCTGGGTCAGGGCGGGCGTCCCTTCGGGTACGAAGTGGGCCTCGCCTATGGGAGGAGCCTCCGCCGCGCGGGCGTAGAGCATCGCCATGGCGCTCGGGCAGAGGGAGTGGATCTCCTCGAGACGCTCCGAAAGGTCGAGGCCCTCCAGGTATCGGCCGATCTCCTCGATGCGAGTGAGGCCGCCGAACAGAAGCTCGTTTCTGAGTCGCATGGTGCTCCTTGGCAGAGGGTGGATGGCAGGCCAACTCTACATCCTCGGAGCGCGGCGGCTCAATCTCAATCAGCCGCCGTGTCAATCAGTCGCCGGCGCTCCTTCCGAGTCGCTTCGGCGGGGTAGCGAGCAGTGGCGAGGTAGCGCGGGGACATGGGGAAAACGAGGTGTCGTCAACCGTTGCATTCGGCTCATCTATTTGATATTTTGCGTGAACGTACTCACCTGCGGCGCGGATTGGTTTCCGGCCGCCCGCGGGCTTCCATTATTGAATCTTTCGGGATCAGGTGCGTCGGTTGATGTGAGCTGCTTGACGGATCGGAACCCGTGATGAAACAGATCCTGATTCCACTCGCGTTGGCGACGTCGCTTCTGGCCCATGGGCCAGAAGCCTGGGCCGACCCCGTGCCCCGCCTGGTGAAGGAGCTCCAGACGAACCCCAGCGAGAAGGTCCGGATGACCGCGGTGCTGAGCCTTTCGAAGTTCGCGGATCCCAGGGCCGTCACCGCTCTCACTGGTGCCCTGTGCAAGGAGTCCGAAGACCCGAAGGTGCGTGGTTTCGCGGCCATGGCGCGTGGCCGTCTCCGAGTGGAAGCCGCGATCCCAGCGCTCCAGAAGGCCGCACGTGCGAGC
>JAVEWA010000432.1:0-6049 GCA_034004785.1 Polyangia bacterium | reverse complement strand
CGTGAGACGGCCCTCCACCACCAGCATTCCGTCCGAGTCGTACCAGGCCTCAAGGCCTCGGGAGGCCTCGCGCGCCTTGGCCTTCTCGTTCTCTAGGAGCCGGTTCGCCTTCCGGTACTTCCGGACGAGGGTCTCGATGTGGGAGGCAGTGCCAGCCTTGGCCCAGCCGAGGAGCGTCTCCTCGTTACGCCCGTCGGCGATCCGGGTGAGGGCTCGGACCTTGGAGTAGGAGAGCTCGCCCCTCGAGAAGGCCTCCGAGATCCGGGGCAGGTCGGGCAGGGCCCTCGCGACCCGCACGTACTGGCGGGCCGTGCCGAGATCCAAGCTCGCCCGGTGGGAGAGCCAGTGGGCAGAGGAACGGTGGGACGAGCCGAGAGGGTCTGACCAGAGGCCCCGGCGGTCCACCTCCCCGACGAGCAGGAGGAGCCGGTAGGTCGCGGCCTGGATCGTGGCCGAAAGGAGAGTGATCTCTTCCTCGAGGTCCTCGAGGCTCCTCGTGTCGATAGGCGCTGTTACCTCGGACAATGGTTTTGCGTTCATGCGCTATATATAGCATGGGGTGTTTGGGGCCTCCCAGGACGCACGCCATGAGGAGAATGAGACCCATGAGCTCGTTTCGGCGCCTGGAGAGGCTCTTCGGCTCGCATCGTCCATCTGGCGCGGTCTGGAGGCCAGCGAGATGGCGGAGTAACAAGCCTTGCGAACCATGGCCAAAATACCGTCAAGTGAAATCGACCACCATGAGCGATTTATTTTCCGGCGACGCTTGGCGAGGCGAATGGCGGCCTTGCGGCAGGGGACGATGGGAGAGTGCCTTGGATAGAAGTAGCTGCTAGGATGCCGGGTCATGAAGAACCAGAGCATTGGGATGTACCGGATCGAGTCCGAGCGGCAGGGCTCGGGGGAGGGCGACTTCCTCCGTACGATGCACCGGCGGATCCGTCACCAGCGGAGCGACGGATCCTATTCCGAGCCCTACCAGTGCGACTCGGTGCTCCGGCGGATGGGCATGGACGCGGTGGCCATGGTGCTCTACTTCCGGGCCGGGCAGGAGGGACGCCTGGGACTGGAGGGCCAGGAGGGACCGGAGGGCCAGGAGGGACCGTGGCAGCTCAGGGTCGGGCTGCGCACCTCGAGGAGGCCGGCCCTGCTCCTGGATCGGCCCGATCTCTGCGATCGGCCCCTTGATGGCCTGCTCTGGGAGATCCCGGCCGGGATCCTGGAGGCCGGGGATCTCGGGGAGGCGGGCCGCCGTCACCGCTGCGCCCTGGAGGCCAGGGAGGAGATGGGCGCCGAGGTGGAGGACGAGGCCTTCGAGCTCCTCGGGCCGCCAATCTGGCTCTCTCCAGGGGTCATGGCGGAGCAGGTGTTTCTTTACCAGGCGGCCATCCGGCCGCCGGGCGAGGCCCTGCCCGAGGGGGATGGGTCCCCGATGGAAGAGGACGTGGACGTGGCCTGGTTGACCCTTCGAGAGGCCCTCGACCGCTGCGAGCGGGGCAGGACCGACGCCAAGACCGAGCTGGCCCTCAGGCGCTTTGCCGCCTTTCACGGGGCGTGACCCGAAGAACATCCGAGGAGCCTGGAAGTAGGAGCCTGGAAGCAAGGGATGGTCTAGCGCGGGCTGGGAGGGGCAGGCCGGGCTGACGGCGCGCCTCGGGGCGGGGGAGCGGAGCGAGGTGGCACGGCGCGAGGCTGCGCGGCGCGAGGCTGCGCGCCTCGAGGCGGCTCCCTCGGAGCTAGTGGCGATGCGTTCTTTCCTGCTTCGTCCTCTGGGGGCGGCGGCTGGGCGTTGCCAGCCGGCTCGGGCCCAGGCTCGGGCTCCGGCTCGGGCTCCGGCTCCTCCACGGCCAGCTCCAGGGCCACCTTGGGCTTCTGGGGCGGCTCCCGGTACTTCACCGGCGGCTCCGGCCTCCCGGCCCTCCGCCTCTGGTAGCAGCGGAAGCGTCGGGCCGTATCCCGGATCCGGTAGCAGAGATACCAGCTCTCCCAGCGCGGGAAGGTGTTCGAGCCGGGCAGGGGCTGGCTCAGGGCGCGGCCCGCCCAGCGGGCCCGCACGAAGGCATCGCCCGCCTGGGCCGCGCCTATGTGGAAGTGGTGCCTGTGGCCCCAGTCGGAGTCAGGGGTGAGGATGCGCTTGAAGACGTGCTGGTCCTCCAGATCGCAGATGATGCCCCTCAGGAGCCGACCCTTTTGGGTCTTGGCCCCGCCCATGCAGTTGCCGGGCCCGCCGTAGGCTTTCTCCCAGTCCGGCTCCACCTCGTAGCGGTTGCCCTGGCGGTCGATGAGCACGCTCGCGTCCATGGCCAGCCCCCTCGGGTGGTCCCCCATGGACCGGCCCCGGGCGGGCATGCTCCGCCGCCGCTTGAAGTCCCAGAAGGGCGGGCGCCAGGTGTTGGAGTAGAGCACCGTCACGATGCCGTGCTTTCGAAAGACCGCGGCGGAGCGGTAGAGGCCGAGCACGAGCTGACAGTCGGCCAACATCGGGTCCTTGGTGTACTTGTTCTTGAAGTGTACGCCCCCGAGGACTCCGTCGGTGAGCACCACAGGGAAGGCGATGAGGCCCCCCTTGTCAGGGCCTCCCTGGAACTTGACGCCCCGGTCCCTGAGGGCCTGGTAGCAGGCGAGGCGAGTCAGCTTGTGCCTTGCCCCCTTGATCCGGATGGGGCCGCCCTCCTCGTCGTGCTCCTGATCGAGGACGACCTCCAGCCCGTCGGTGCTGCTGACCCAGGTGGGGGTGAGGGCCGCGAGGCGCATGGCGAGGGCCGGGGATCTGTGGGCGCGGCGCGCCCCGGACGGATGCCCGGCCGCGCCGCGCCGGGCCTCGGCCAGGGGCGGCGCCGCCGTGAGGAGACACGGCGCGACGAGCGCCAGGGCGAGGAACGTCAGGGCGGCGGGGGGCAGCGCAGCGCGGGCATAGCCATTGCTTGCCGGCGCCGCTTCGTCGGCCTCGGTCCAGGCGGCGCTCCGCCCGGAGGCGCCGCTCGGCGCCCGGCTCGAGTGGGGGGCTCGTATCACCCGGATATCCTAGTCGGCACCCCGGGGCCGGTCAAATCGCGGCGCCGCCGTTTGCGGCGCCGCCGTTTTGGGCATCCTCGGCCCACTCCGAACTCGACAGCCCGGGGCGAAGCGTGTTTTATCGGGGCGCTCGCGGCCTCCTGCTCCGATTGCTCTGGGGGCCAAGGCCCGGGCCAGGGTGAGACTGACATGCTGAGCAGGGCGCAGCTCGCGAGGATCTGGGATGGCCTGAAGGAGCTCGGGCGGGAGCTCCTCCGGCCCGAGTCCATCGCGATCCTGGCGGTGACCCTCCTGCTGGTCACCAGGTACTACCTTGGTTACTCGAGGAGCGGCCAGCGCCTGCTCGGCGGGATCTGGGCCTGGGCCGCTGGCGCCGCGCCCCTCCTAGGCCACCCGGTCTGGCAGAAACAGGTGCTGGCCGTTGTGCTCCAGCTCGCGGTGCCGATCCTGCTCATCTGGCTCCTGCATCGCAAGCGGCTCCGGGACTTCGGCCTCGGCCTCGGGGACTGGCGGCTCTGGCTGCCCATCGCGGCCCTCATCTTCATCGTGCAGGTGGTGGTGGTGGCCTTCTTCCTGTCGAAGGATCCGGCCTACCTCGGCCGCTACCCCTCCTTTGCCCCCGCAAGGGCCGGCGGCGGGCTCTTCTGGGCCTGGGAGGCCTCGCGCCTCTTCTACATGCTCTCCTGGGAGTTCCTCTTCAGGGGCTACCTGCTCTTCGCCCTGGAGAAGCGGTTCGGCTACGCCGCCCTCGCCATCCAGACCCTGCCCTTCGTGATGTGGCATATTGTCGGCGCAAAACCCATCTCGGAGATCTACTTCACCGTGGCCTCCGGGCTGCTCTCGGGCCTCTTCGTGCTGCTCTGCCGTTCGGTGTGGCCGGTGGTGTTGCTCCATGCCTTCGGGGCCATCCTCTTGGACATCTTCATCGTCTTTGGGCGCTAGCTTGCGTCCGGAAGGAGGGAGTCGAATGATTAGATCTCGGTTCAATCAGGTCTTTGGTAATGGTCTCCTGCTCGGCGCCTTCGCCTTCCTGGGGCTCGGGCTGCTCGGGCTGGGCGCGCTCGGCGGCTGCGGCAAGAAGTCCGAGGGCGGCAAGTCCGAGGGGAGCAAGGTCTTCGAGCTGAAGGAACTCGGGGTGAAGGTCACCGCGCCCGGGGACTGGAGCCTGAAGAAGCGGGGAGACCGCTGGGCTCTTGTGGGCGGGATGAAGGGCGTGATGCTCGGCAAGGAGCAGGGCCCGGTTCCCGCCTCAGTGGAGGAGGCGGGCAAGCGCTTCGCCGACAGCAAGATCCTGGCCTCTGAGAAGCTGCCGAACGGCGGGTTCTTCCTCTTTTACCAGATGAAGTTCCCGACGGGCGGGGGCATGGAGCCCATGTGGCTGAAGTTCGTCTGGTCCATGGTCCCCCTGAAGGACGGCAGCGCCGTGGTCTGCTCGGTGCAGCTCCAGGCCGACGACGAGCAGTCCATCTTCGAGCCCATCTGCCGCTCGGTCACTCCTCTATAGCCGAGCCACCTGGCCGCTCAGGGCGGCAGCTTCGGTCTCTTCACTGAGTCGCCGGGCATCGCGGTCTTTCCCGAGATCCCCGGGCCCGAAAGGTACGGCCCCTCCAGCTTGCCTCGCCCATGGTAGGGCCGAGTAGGACTCGATGTGCTTTAGTAGGGTCGAGTAGGGCATGGTAGGGAAAAGGTTGACTGACAGCACTGGCTGCGGTAATGGGTTCCTAGAAGTCATTGACATGCTGCGTTACCGGCCAGGCCGGCGTGGAAAGGAGTCCGACATGCTTCGCAAGAGTTTTAGTCATTTTTTTATTTTTATCAGTATGTTGGCAATGGGGGCAGCAGCGGGCTGCGCGGATAACACCGGGGGCGACTGCGTTCCCACCGCCGAGCGCTGCAACAACCTGGACGACGACTGCAACGGGCTGGTGGACGACAACGGCCAGGGGGCGGCCCTGACGCAGGCCTGCACCACCCCACAGGGGCAGGCAGGAGTCCAGTCCTGTGCGGCGGGCGTTTGGGGCGCCTGCACCTTCGTCTGCACACCGCAGCCCGAGGAGTGCAACGGCATCGACGACGACTGCGACGGCGAGATCGACGAGGGTGGGAGCAGCGGGCGGCTTCGCCGACCCTGCCAGACCGACTGCGGCAGCGGCTACGAGTACTGCTACGACGGCGTGTGGGAGCAGTGCGACGCCCCGGTGCCCCAGGCCGAGGTGTGCGACGGCGTGGACAACGACTGCGACACCGAGGTGGACGAGGGCTGCGCCTGCGTGCATGGCGCGACCCGCCCCTGCGGTACGAACGAGGGCGCCTGCCGCGAGGGCACCGAGTCCTGCGTGAACGGCGTCTGGTCTGGTACCTGCGTGGGAGAGATCGCCCCCGCCGCCAACGATGCGGTGTGCAACGGTATCGACGACGACTGCGACGGGGACGTGGACGAGGACTGCACCTGCACACCTGGGACGAACCAGCAGTGCGGCACCGACGAGGGGGTCTGCTCATTTGGGAGCCAGACCTGCGTGACCGGCGGCACCTGGGGCGAGTGCACGGGCGGAGTGGGCCCCCAGAGCGAGGCTGGCTTCGGCTGCGACGGCCTGGACAACGACTGCGACGGCGAGATCGACGAGGACCTGCCCCCGGACACCTACGAGAACAACAACACCTGCGCGGGCTATCGAAACGTCCCAGCCACCTCTGGAGAGCCCGGCGAGGTATGGGAGGACGAGGGGACGGCCACGCTGCAGGCCACCCTGTACCCCTCTGGGGACGTGGACTGGTACCACCTGGTGGCAAGGGAGGTCGCGCACCTCGGGTGCGGCTTGGGCACGGACCAGTGCTTCGCGCTGGCCGTGTCCCTGCAACTGCCGGTCGACCTCACCTCTGCGGACGTGGTGGCCACGGTGTCGGCCGACTTCGACAACGACTGCTCGAACGGCACGGACGCCGACTTCGTGTCCACCTCGGCGGGGACCTGGGACGGCCGGCGGTGGACCGTGGTCATCCAGTGGAGCGGGGAGTGCAACTTCCTCTTCAG
>JAVEWA010000431.1:0-6053 GCA_034004785.1 Polyangia bacterium | reverse complement strand
CTTCCACGGTCATGTCCATGCCTTCGGGAGCTACCTGCAGAGCAACGTGTGGTCAGCGCAGGTCAACATTTTTTTTTAGGGGAAGACGAACAACGTGGCCGTCATCGCGGTGGACAACAACGCCGTGGCATACGCCGCGACTGGAACGGAAGACCCCTGGCCCCTCGTGGTGATAACCGCGCCCGTCAGCAGACGCCTGGACTCGGGCGACCTGAGCCCCTACGCCTACTCCGTGTGCCAGAGCGGCACCAGGAACCCGGTTCGCGCCCTGGTGTTCGACCTCGTGAACCCGAGCGCGGTGACCGTGTCAGCGGGCGGCGGCGCTGCCGTCCCCATGACCCAGGATCCTCAAGAACCCCGCCTCTGGCATGGCGAGTGGGACGCGTCTTTGCTCGCTCCGGGTGAGATCACCTTGACCGTGAGCGCCACGGGCACCATCACGCGCAGCCGCGAAACGAAGGTGCTATTGGAGGATGTGCCCTGCCCAGCCGAGCTTCCGGGGCCGGACGCGGGAGCGCCGGATGCTGGTCCGGCCGACGCCACGGTCGACGCGTCCGCCGATGGCGGACCCGGGACGGACGCCTTCGTGTTTCCCGATGGAACCCTCCCTCCAAGGCCCGAAGAACCCGCAAGCGGCTGCTCTTGCCGCGCCACCGGCGCCCCAGGCGGCGATGGCGCGATCCCTCCGATACTCCTTGGCCTGCTCTGCCTCCTCGCCTGGCGACTCCGTCGCCGGCGCTCCTGACCTGGACTTTGCAGCAAGCCTCGAGCAGCGGCTAAACGAGCCCCCCCAGGGGATACACGAGCGCGACCATGGGCTAATCAGTCTCCCCGAGCGAAGATCCGCTCGACGAGCTTCTCCAGCCTCCGCGCCCTCGCGCTCTCGCCCCGGTGATGGAGCATGGCGGCCAGGGCCTCGTAGGAAATCCGATAGTCGGGGTTCGCCGTGAAGGCAGCCTCGCAGCGCGAGACCATCTCCTGGGTCACTCGCACCCCGATGAGCGCCCGTCCAAACAGAGCGGTGTCCATCATCTGCAGGATCTTCCAGCGCCACTTCCCACTCTTTCGATACTCAGGGTCCTGGAGCGCCCGGATCTTCCAGTCGTCGTCCTGGGTGACCAGCAGCTTCCCCCGCTTCGCGATGGGCCTGGTGCATTCTTCCAACATGGCCTGCTGGCTGGAGCTGTCCCTGTCCACACCCTTGTGCAGGTTGAAGAAGAGCAGGGAGCGCGGCTGGGCGTCCTGCTTGAGGCTGATGGGCTGTCCCTGCACCCTGTAGAAGTGCCACCCAAAGGCCGCCAGGACTCCTCCCAGCGCCACGAGGGCCAGCACCGAGAGCATGCGCTGCCGCGCCACCGTCTTGGTCTGGCCCACGGGGATCAGGTACGCCAGTGCCGCCCCAGCCAAGAAGCCCCCGCCGTGGGCCGCGTTGTTGATGCCCGGCATGGCGAAACCCCAGATCACTAGGAAGAGGCTCCAGCGGAGCATGTCGTTCCAGAGATCTCGCCCGTCTGGGCCGAGCCGTCGGGCTCCTATCAGGGCGGCCCCTACCAGGCCACAGACCGCGCCCGAGGCGCCGCCCGAGACGAACACCACGTGACCGCCTCCCCTCATGTACACGTAGTAGAGGAAGCTCACCGCGCCGCCCACCGCTCCCGCCAGGAGGTACGCAAGGAACATCTTCTTTGCGTCGTAGATGGCCTCCACGGCATGCCCGGCGTGAACGAGCGCCCAGACGTTGAAGGCCAGGTGCAGCAGGTCGTGATGGACGAACTGGTAGGTCAGCAGCCTCCACCACTCCCCGAGGAGCAGGGTCACCCCGCTCGTGGCCCCGAGCTGAACCAGGGTGTATCCGGAGAAGGCCGCGATTGAGCCGACCCCCGCCAGCACCACGAAGAGGGCGTGGAGGCCCAGGATCAGCAGGATCAGGACCCCGGTGGCGGGAGAGCTCTTCAGGTTCGCTGGCAAGAGCGACACGAGGAAACCCTCGACGGATGTCCCGTGAAGATAGGTCCCGCACTGACGGCACCTCGCGAGCTGCGGCGTGATCAGCGCGCCGCACTTGGGGCAGGTCTTGATGTCTGTCGATCCAGGCATGACCCGAGGTGTGTAGCGCAGCGCAGGGTGGCGTTCAAGGCCGGACGGCCAAGGGCTCGTCCGGCGTTCAAGATCAGACACCACCACAGGGAACAAAACCCGCAAAATATGAAGCCCGTTCCGTGGGCGGGCCCGGCGAGGAGCGTCCACGGAACGGCGGCCAAAAGCAGTCCCTGGGCCCATCCGGGCCTCTCGGGTCCTGGGCCTCAGGGTCCTTGACACCACCTGGGCCTGCGTAGAAGGTAGCCTCTGCGAAACGGTCCAGCCTCGCTGCACAGGGTCCACCATGCGGCAACCACGGCGGGCCTCGGCGGCAGCATCAGGAGAACCACCGGCCATGCCAGTCAGCACCAAGCCCCCCACCGGAACCCGTGACTTCCTCCCCGAGGCCATGGCGCACCGACGCGAGGTGATCCGGGTCATAGAGGAGGTGTATCAGCGCTACGGCTTCGAGCCCCTGGAGACGCCGGCCATCGAGAATCTCTCCACCCTGCTGGGCAAGTACGGCGAGGAAGGGGATCAGCTCATCTTCCGGCTTCTCCACCGGGGCGACAAGCTCGGCAGGCTCCTCACAAGGGAGGGAGGAGAGCCCCTCGCCGAGAAGGACCTGGGTGATCTCGGCCTGCGCTACGACCTGACCGTTCCCCTGGCGAGGGTGGTGGCGGAGTACCAGGCTCAGCTCCCCCGGTTCTTCCGGCGCTACCAGATCCAGCCGGTGTGGCGGGCGGATCGCCCTGGCCGCGGGCGGTTCCGGGAGTTCTACCAGTGCGATGTGGACATCGTCGGCTCAGCCTCCATGGCGGTGGAGGTCGAGCTGCTCTCCGCGGTGTGCGAGGTCTTCGATCGCCTGGGCTTCGAAAACGTCAGGGTGAGGATAAACCACCGCGAGCTCCTGAAGGCCCTGGTGCTGTCTGCTGGTATCTCACTCGTTCGCGAGTCCGAGGCCCTTGTGGCCCTGGACAAGCTGGACAAGCTCGGAGCCGAAGGGGTCCTGGCGGAGCTCGTCGAGCGCGGCTTCGGGAGCGACTCCACCGAGGCCCTGAAGCCCTTTCTCGACGGTGAGATCCGCTCGGGCGGCGCCGAGGTGCTGGAGCGGCTGGCCACGAGGCTCGGCGAGGACGTACACGCCTCCAAGGGAATCGGCGATCTTCGCCAGATCCTCGAGCTCTCCGCTGGCACACCGGCCGCCGGCCGCCTGGTAGTGGATCCGGTCCTGGCGAGAGGCCTCAGCTACTACACCGGCCCGATCTTCGAGGTGACCGTGGCTGATCTCTCAGGGAGCCTGGCCGGGGGAGGACGCTATGACGAGCTGGTGGGCATGTTCCTCGGAAAGACCCTCCCCGCCTGCGGCATCGCCCTTGGACTGGAGCGGATCCTGGTCGTGATGTCCGATCGGGGGATGTTCGCAAGCTCCTCCAACTCGCCAGAGGCGCTCGTGACCTGCTTTGGCGAGGAGATGCTCTCCGATGGCCTGAGCCTCGCGAGCGAGCTCAGGGCCCAGGGGATGAAGGTAGAGACCTATCCGGAGCCGGCCAAGCTCGGAAAGCAGCTCAAGTACGCGAGCGACCGGAGCATCCCCATGGCCTTGATCCTGGGCCCTGCCGAGATCGAGCGAGGCGTCGTCCTTTGCAAGGAGCTGGCCACCGGAGTGCAGCACCAGCTACCCCGCCCGGGCCTCGCCGCCGCCATCCGCTCCCTGGGCCGGGTGCCCTAGGAGCCCCGATGCCATCCATCAGCTCCCACCCGTGCTGCGCCACGCCCTGGCTCGCGCTTCTCATCTGTCTCTGTGGCCTTGGGGCGCTGCCCAGCCAGGGCTGCGGTGAGAGCCCACGCAAGCGCGCGCAGCGGGCAGAGGCCAGCCGAAAGGAGGTGGAGCGAACCCCCCTCCCTGTCCGCATGGCCGGGACCCCATCGAACGAGGCCCTCCTCGCCCGGCTCGGTGACATCCTGTCCAAGGGCCTCCCTGCCCTCTTGGTAGAGCGAGAGCATCTCCCGGGCGCGGAGGCCTTGCGCAAGCTGGCCTCGGATCACCTGGACCTCGCGCTGCTCTCGGGCATGCCCGCCCCCGAGCTTTCACGGCTGCTCACTAGCATGGGCGCTCGAGTCAAGGTGCTGACCATGGGCGCGGACGTGGTGGCTGTCCTGACGAACACGACGAACCGCAGCAGCCAGATCGACCTCGATGGGCTCGGCCGAGCCTTGCGCGGCGAGGCCTCCACCTGGCAGGACCTCGGTGGCGACGCGCTCCCACTCGTCGTCTATGCGCCGCCCTCGAGTTCGGATCTGTCTGGCTTGCTGCGCGCGATCCTTCTGGGTGGGGCTCCGCTCGGTCAGACTGTGCGCCAGGTCGAAGACGTGGAGACCCAGCTCGAGAGCGCCAGGAGGACTCCGGGGGCCCTTGCCATGGTAGCCCTCGGCCGCCTCGGCCCTGGACAGGCCCTCCCAGAGGCGGTGAAGCCCCTGCCAGTGGCATCCAAGCCGGGTATTCCTGGTTCGCTCCCCACGGATCGAGGGGCGGCGGCCCGGGGAGACTATCCGCTGCGGCTCCCCATTGTGGCGGTCCTCCGGCAGGGGGACGACCCCGTCGCCCGGCGGCTGCACCTCAGGGTAGCTGGGGTCCCGGCGGCAGAGAGGAGCGCCTGGCTGGGCCTCGCGCCCTTGCCCGACTCGGACCATGAGCGAATCAGGAGGCTATGGGCCTCTGAAGGGCCCTCCGGCAAAAGAGCCGCACCCAGGTGAGACCCAGGCCACCAGAGAGCGCCTGGCTCGCCGAGCCTCCTTTCCTGGCCGAGCTCTTCTTGGCTGCTCGTTGGGCGCTCGTTGGGCGCTCGTTGGGCGCCCGTTGGGCGCTCGTTGGACGCCCGTCACCCTGAAGCACTCGCCCAGGCCGGCGAGCCCCAGCCGCCGAAGGGATTGTGGTGGTTTCACGCCGCGCCTTGCCATAGACTGGGCCCATGGCCGCGCCCGAACCTGCGCCCGCCCACCTGAGGCATGCCGTGCTCGTAGTCGACGACGAGCAGGACAACCTCGACGCCTTCCGGTTCAATTTCCGCGACCAGTTCAGGCTGCTCTCCGCTTCATCGGGCGAGAAAGGCCTGGCCCTGCTCGGTGAGCACGACGTCGCTGTCATCGTGACGGACCAGCGGATGCCTGGCATGACCGGGACCGAGTTTTTGGCCCGGGCTCGGCTCCTTCGCCCCGACGCCATCGGGGTGATCTTGACGGCCTTCCGCGACGAGGATGTGCTCATCGAGGCCATCGCCCTCGGCCATGTCTATCGCTACGTCCAGAAGCCATGGGATCGCCTCGAGATGCAGACCATCGTGTCCCAGGCCCTGGAGCGTTTCCACCTGAGGCGGGAAAACGAGCGCCTCCAGGCGCAGCTCAGGCACTACGCGCGATACCTAGAGATGGAGAGCCACGGGGCCTTCGACTTCGGCCAGATCATCGGCAAGGCCGAGTCGCTCCAGCGAGTGCTCCGCCAGGTGGAGCAGGTGGCTTCCACCTCATCCACCGTGCTCTTGCGAGGAGAGACGGGCACGGGCAAGGAGCTCCTGGCCCACGCAATCCACATCAACAGCCCTCGCGAGGGGCGCCCCTTCGTGAAGGTGAACTGCGCCGCCCTCGCGCCGGGAGTCCTCGAGAGCGAGCTCTTTGGCCACGAGAAAGGCTCCTTCACCGGCGCCACTGGCAGGCGTCTCGGGCGGTTCGAGCTGGCCGACACGGGCACCCTGTTCCTGGACGAGGTCGGGGATCTCCCGCCCGAGGTGCAGATCAAGCTCCTCAGGGTGCTGCAAGAGCGGGAGTTCGAGCGGATTGGCAGCCAGGAGACGGTGAAGGTGGACGTCCGGCTGGTCTCCGCCACCAACCGAAACCTCGAGGAGCTCATCGCAAAAGGGCTATTTCGAAGGGACCTGTACTCCCGCCTGAACGACTTCCCCGAGCTGATCCCCCCA
>JAVEWA010000430.1:0-6053 GCA_034004785.1 Polyangia bacterium | reverse complement strand
GCCCTTGGCTCCGCCCCTCCTGCGTTCCCGAGCCCGCACCCAGGCCCTCGTGTCACCTGGCGTTGAACACGAAGTAGAAGGTCATCACCGCGAGGAGGCTGTAGTTCAGGAACCGCTCGTCCCAGGGCAGGTAGTAGCGGGACTCGATGGACACGGAGAGGGCGAGTGGGTAGTGAGAGCCCCGGGTCTCGCTCTCTTTCTTCCTGGGGAGCCGGTAGAGAAACCCCACCGCGGCGAGCAGCTCGGCCCTTGCCGAGGCCGGATCGGAGAAGATGTCCTGCCCCGAGCCTGGCAGGGCCACCCCCGCGCCAAAGGAGAAGTACAAGGGCCCGATGGGACGGAAGAGGATGGAGCCCCCCACCGAGAGGAGCTGGAGGGTGCCCTGGCGGTTGGCCGGGCGCGGGCCCTGATCCCAGGCCGGGCCCCAGTGGAAGGAGTACTGCGTGTCCACGAGCAGGGCGAGGCCGTAGCGCCCCAGGTCGAAGCCGGCCCGGAAGTTCAGGGGCAGGCTCGTCGTGTAGCGGGAGCGGGTCTCGTCCGGGCGTTTGGTCCGGGCCAGCCCGCCGCCGACGCCGCCTCCGAAGAAGAAGCCGTAGGTCCCGTGGAAGGCGCCTGGCCAGTCCTCGGGGGCCTCTGACCTGGCCGGGCCCGGCCAGGCACCAAGCGCGAGCAGGCCCGCGAGACAAGCGCCCACAAGGGGCGCGTGAAAGGGGCGCCGCCGCGTCATGTCAGCTCCTCGAGCCGCCCGGTCATGGCAGCTCCCGGCTCGGCCGAACAGGCTGGCGAGGGCAGGGCCGGCCAAGCTGGCGAGGACAGGGCCGGCCGGGCGGGCGGCGGCTCGGCCGAACAGCCTTGCGAGGATCGCGCCGGCCGGCGCCCCGCGAGCGGCGGCAAAGGAGGCCCAGCCCGAGGACGACTAGCAGCCCGAGGCCTAGCCCGCCCGAGGGCCCGCCGCCCCTTGCGGAGGCGCAGCCGCAGCCCTTGTCGCAGGGGCAGTCCTGGCAAGGGCTGGCGTCCGTGGTGGCGTCCGGTCCAGCGTCCGCGGCCGCGCCCGAGTCGGGCGAGGGAGGCGGCTCCACGCCGAAGAAGTCCAGGATGCGGCCCATGAGCTCCTCGCGCTGCTCGGGCTCTGCCACTCCCTCCAGCGGGAAGCCGAGGAGCACCGCCGCGCCGGGCGGCCCCTGGGCGCTTCGCAGGGCTGCAGGGCCCGCTCCTCCAGAGTACCCGGCCAGGCCCACCCCTTCGGGGCTGGGCTCGAGGGCCTCGGGCGTCCCCACGTCGTAGCCTCGCTCGATCCCGCCTCCAGCGGACACGGGATCCCCCTTGTGAAGCGTGAAGTCCGGGATCCCGTCGAAGATCTCCCCAGGGGTGACCGAGACGGGCGCTCCCCCAGAGCCAGCGCTCCCCTGGGCCCGGAGCGCCTCGACGAGGAGCGCCGAGTCCTCGGCGCCTCCGGCCGCGAGCTGCGAGGCCGCGTGGCTTCCAGACAGCAGCAGATTGCCTCCCCCCGCCACGAAGGAGGCGAGCTTCGCTCTCAGCGAGGTGGTGATGGGGCGGCTCGAGGAGACCCCGCGCCCGGCGATCACGTCCACCACGGAGTAGGACGCGAGGTCCAGGCCTTCCACGGCCAGGTGGTGGGCCGAGTCGAAGGGGATGCCGTGGGCCGCGGCCTCCGGGCCGTGGCGCCTGATGGCGGCCCGGTCCACCATGCGGTCGAGCACCACCCGGTCCACGGTGCCGAGGTAGGTCCCGGTGTCCTGGGCCCAGAGGATCCCGGCGTCCTCCCGATCGAAGCTGTCCACAAGGAGGAGGGGCGCCTCACCAGAGGGGCTCGCCATCACCCCCACCACCGGGGAGGGCAGGGACTCGCCGCCCTGGTTCACCGCAGTCACCTGGAAGAAGCGCACTTCCCCGGGGGCGAGATCGTCCAGGGTCACCGCAGTCACCGCGCCGAGGTCCACCCCCTCGTCGAAGGCCAGGCCGTTTGGCCCCTGGTAGAGGCGGTAGCTCTCCGGTGGATCTCCGCCGGCGGAATCTGACGGCGGAGGCTCCCAGGAGACCTCCACCAGCCCCACGCCCGCGTTGCGCGCAGCTGGCGCGCTCGGCGGCTCGGGCAGGAGCGCCGGGGTAAGCCCGTCCCGGCTCGCGAAGTAGCGCACCATGCCTTGGTACACCGCCCTCGCCATGATCCGCCGGAACGCGGCCTCGCGCATGTCCTCCACGTCCTCGAGGAGATCGTGGAAGGCCGACTCCAGCAGCACGGCGGGCATCTCGCCGTTGTTGGTTGGGTTCAGCTCGCCGAACCAGGCACAGCGCCTCCCTCGGTCGGTCCAGCCCGGATCCCACACCGCCCTGACGTCCCCCACGATCTCGGCGATGATCAGGTCGGCGAGGGCCGCGCTACCTGGGGTGGCCTGGGTGCCGTCGCAGTAGTCGTGAGCGTTTGGCCAATAGACCCAGATGGAGCTGCCCGTCCCGCCCCCGGCGTCCGAGTGCCAGGAGAAGTAAAGGGAGTCCTCGCCCGGCTCGTTCACCCAGGCGGCGAACCTGCTGCGGGCGCCCACGTCGTCGGTGCGGTCGTCCCCCGAGGTGCCGCACACCGCGGGGGGCGCGCCGGCGTACTGAGCGTGGTAGCGGCAGTTCTCCAGGGCGCGGAGCTGTCCCGACACCCCTCCGCCCCGGTCCGTCAGGCCGAGGCCGCCCCCCAGGCGCACGGCGTCCGCCGAGACGTTGGAGCCCACATCCGCCGAATCGTTCCAGAGCTCCACCGCGCCCCGCTCCGGATCCAGGCCCGCTGGGAACCAGAAGCGGCCGAGGAGCACCCAGGTGAAGCCGTGGTGCCGCTGGTCCACCCGGAAGTGGGCCTCGCCGCCCCCGTGTCGCACCACGTAGTGGGCGTCGGAGGCCCGGGCGGTGTAGGCGCTGTAGGAGACATAGACCATGTAGTGGCCCGCCTCGGGCACCCGGAAGGTGTATCTGAACATGGCGGTGGCGGTCCCGGCGGTCTCGAGCAGCCGGTTCCCGCCCTGGCCAAAGGGGTTCGTGCTGCCGGTCAGCGCCCCGGACAGCCTTCCGTAGCCAACCAGCGTAGAGTCGGCAAAGAGCGCCGGTTCACCGAGCTCTTCCACTAGCCCGTCGGCCTCGTGGTCCTGATAGTCGGCGTCGTCGAGCACCACTCGAGAGGGGCTGAGATCTATCTCGCGCACCGGCACCACGTCGGCCGAGGCGTTCAGCAGGTAGGGCACCAGGAACTGGCTCACCGCCTCGGCGTTGGAGAAGTCCTCGACGATGCCGAGAGAGTTGGGGCGTTGCGTCTCCCAGCGGGAGGCCCCGGGGATGTAGGTCCAGCCGTGACCAGGGCTGAGATAGATGGTCTTGCCCGCCAGAAAACCGAGCGGCCGGTCGGGCCGGCCGTGCTTGCTCCGGCCCGCCCCCGAGCCCACGCGCCTCACCAGTGGCCCCTTGACCCGGGGCACGAGGCCCTCGTAGAAGCGGGCAGGCGGCGGGACATGGCCAGGCCCCACGTAGCCGCGCTCGTAGGACTCGAGCTCGGTGCTCTGCACCAGGTGGGGAGCCACCTTTTCAGGGGCCGCCTTTTCGAATGCAGCCTTTGCCCCCCGCCCTTGCTGAGCGGGAGCAGCGCTGGCGACAGGGCCCGGAGGCGCAGAGAGCGCCGCGAAGATCACCAGGACCGAGAGCGCGACGAAGGCCGCCATGGAGGGCATGCCGCATGCCAGGCGTCCCGTCGCGCACACCCCTCGGTCCGCCTCGCGCCCCTTCCCAGCCGCTCCGCGCCCCTTCCCAGCCGCTTCGCGCCCAGCACCAACCGCTCCGCGCCCCTTCCCAGCCGCTTCGCGCCCAGCACCAGCCGCTCCGCGCCCAGCACCAGCCGCTTCGCGCCCAGCACCAGCCGCTTCGCGCCCAGCACCAGCCGCTCCGCGCCCAGCACCAGCCGCTCCGCGCCCAGCACCAGCCGCTCCGCGCCCAGCACCAGCCGCTCCGCGCCCAGCACCAGCCGCTCCGCGCCCAGCCCTACCATTCACTTCGCCTACCGCGCCCGCCCCTCGGCGCGCCCTGGCCAGCTCCTGCTCTCGGGACGACAGGCTTGGGGAAACCACTTGGCACCTCCGAGACCAGACGATACCACAGGGGACGGCCCGGGGCGCCCTGTGATATATTGCCCCAGCCTGTGCGGAGGACCGAAGCATGCAGAAGAAACCAGGCAAAATCCTTCTCCTCATCTCCCTGGTGGGGCTCACCGCGGCCTCGGTGGGCCTCGCCCTTGCGGACGCGGGTCGCAAGGAGGTCCGAGGCGCCGCTCCCTCGCCTGGGGCCACCTTGGACTGCAAGGCCCTCAACTCCCGCCTGCGGACCTGCGCGGCCCACATCGCAACTGCAGTGGACGCCGAGGTGCCCGACAAGCTGGCCCGCATGGCCCCGCCCCTTCGGAGCGCGGTGCTCTCGGTGATGGCCGACGAGCTGCAGGCCCGGGTAGGGGGCGCCTGCTCCCGGACCCGGGGCAAGATCGAGGAGGGGCCTCTTGTCGCGGCCTGCATGTCCAAGGCAGACGCGGCCGAGAAAGCTCCCTGCCCGGCCTCGGGCCCCCAGGCTTCGACCGAGGGCTGCGCCGCCTGGCGCAAAGGCCAGGCTTGCGAGGCCTTCTCCGCCTGCCTGAAGACAGCCTTCGCCTCCCTGCCTCAGCAGCCCGCACGCCCCGCGGCGCCTCGCAAGGAGTAGCCCTCTCGCACCGCCCTTTGGAGACGCACCCGCGGCGCCTCGCAAGGAGTAGCCCTCTCGCACCGCCCTTTGGAGACGCACCCGCGGCGCCTCCTGCGAAAGGTCCCGGCACCGGATCCCGAGCCGCGCCGCAAGGGCCGAGCAACACGCCCACACCCCACGCCCCACGCCTAATACTTTGAGACGCACCCGCGGCGCCTCCTGCGAAAGGTCCCAGCATCGGATCCAGATCCGCGCCGCAAGGGCCGAGCCCCACGCCCTAAGCCGCGAATCAAAGTCCCGGTCGCGCAGGGGCGTCCTTGAGGCGTCCTCGGGGCGTCGGATCCGCCGGGGGGGATCCATGCTCTACTCTGGATCCATTCCCACATGACACTACATCTGCCCAGATCTGCGTAGCACGCCCACCTGATCGGGTTTTTTGGCACCAAGCGACAGTTGATCTACGTTGGGATCCGGTCGCTGTGATTTACGGCCTCGTGATCCCCAAGGAGGGCAGGATGCTAACCCGAAGACTCTCTCTCATCCTCTCTGTCCTGGCCATGTGCCTGCTCGCCCTGGCCTGCTCCCTCGGTTGGCGATCCAAGAGCGAGGGGGACGGGCCCCTGCCCGCCTCCATTGCCCCAAATTCCGAGAGGGCCCAGGCCCCGTCCCTCGAAGCCAGGTGCCGACAGCTCGACGATCAGCTAGCCAACTGCTCCGAGGCCCTGGCAAAGGTATGGCGTCCCGTGACGCCACCCCATTACCCCGAGAAGCTGCGCGCGCTCCTGGAGATCCGCAAGCGCTACGAGCTCTGCGACGAAGCGGCCCAGGCCTGCCGCGGCGCCCCAGGGGCCCAGGTCTCGGGCGCCGCCCTCGGCGCCTGCCTCTCCCATACCTCTTGCGACCGCTTCGCCACCTGCGTGGCCGACAACCTGGACTCCTTCTAGCCCTTCGGGCCGTTCCAGTCCTTCCAGCCCGTACAGCCCCGTACAGCCCGTACAGCCCGTACAGCCCCGTACAGCCCGTCGAGCCTCTCCCGAGCCTCTCCCACCGACCGGCAATAACCCCCACGACATGTTTCATGTCCAGGCCATTCTTGCACACCGGGACCCCCGGTTCGGCAATAACCCCACCGACATGAACGCATCCGGGCCCCGACCTTGCACAAACTCCGCTCCCGACCGGCAATAGCCCCCACGACATGTTTCATGTCCAGGCCATTCTTGCACACCGAGACCCCCGGTTCGGCAATAACCCCACCGACATGAACGCATCCGGGCCCCGACCCTGCACAAACTCCGCTCCCGACCGGCAATAACCCCCACGACATGTTTCAT
>JAVEWA010000429.1:0-6062 GCA_034004785.1 Polyangia bacterium | reverse complement strand
GCGAGGAGGGCCGCAACATATGCGGATCGGGGAGGAAAGTCAACCGCTATCTATTCGCGGATGCAGGTCCAAGTAGCAAAGCGCCGGGCGGAGGGACAAGGAGCGGCGATCGGGGTCGCTGGATAGGCATGAGGGGTAAAGCTCAGCCCTCGCCCTCCCCTGCCCCCTTGGCTCCCTTGGCCCCCTTGGCTCCCTTGGCTCCCTTGGCCCCCTCTGAGAGCTCATCCAAGGTTCTTCTCAGGTTCGTGAGGCGCTCCAGGGACAGGCTTGAGTCACGGTCCAGGCCCGCTTCGCCTTCCGGTAGGACCGGGCGCTCCGCCAGGGAGCGCTCGAGGGCCTCTAGCTCGCGTCCCGCGGCGGCCCGAGCAGCCTCGCGCACGGCCTTCTCCATGAGGTCCACCACCTCCTCGAGCCCGAGCGATGAGGACTCGACAAGCACCGCGTCCGGTGCAACCCGGAGGGGAGATGCCTCGCGGCCCTGGTCCTGGCTGTCCCGGGCCGCCTGCTCTGCCAGGACCTCCTCGAGGGTCACCCGCTCGCCTCGCGCAACGAGCTCCAGGTGCCGGCGCCTGGCCCTCTCCTCCGGGGTGGCGGTGAGAAAGAGCTTCACGAGGGCGTCAGGGAACACGGTGGTGCCCATGTCGCGGCCCTCCGCCACCACTAGGCCCTGGGCGCCGAGCCTGCGCTGAAGCCCGAGCAGCGCCCCCCGCACCTCCGGGTGCCGTGAGACGGCCGAGGCTCCGCGGCTGATCTCCGGCGCCCGGATGGCGGCGGTGACGTCCTCGCCGTGCAGGATCACTCCCTGCGGGTCCCTCCCCGCCTCGAAGACGAGCTGCAGATCCCGGGCGAGGGAGGCCAGGGCGACCCCGTCGTCCCAGGACACCCCCACGCGCATTGCCCTCAAGGCCAGGCTCCGGTAGATCGCGCCGGTGTCCAGCCGCACGGCGCCGAGACGCCGGGCCAGGCCCTGGGCTGCGGTGGACTTCCCGGCGCCCGCGGGGCCGTCGAGCGCCACCACACCCTCGAGGAGTCTCTTCCAGCTCATGGCCAGCAGCATCGGGCCAGGGCCGCCTCAGGTCAAGGCTGGCGTGGCAGGCTGGCCCCGCAGGCTGGCGTGGCAGGCTGGCGTGGCGACAATTGACCATCCCGTGTATCCTCTGTCCTCGAGCGAGTTTGAACCATGACCGAAGCCGCCCGAGCTCCAAAGAGCCTGCCCTCCGCCACGGCGGGCGTCCTGATCGGCGTCCTGGGCATCAACGTCTGGACCATGCTCATCCTGGTCCCGACCCTCTACGGCCTCTCCTCCACCTCGGACGGCCCCACGCTCGGGTTCTGGCTCCTCTTCGCTCCCCTGCCGGTGCTCGCCTGGGGAGGTTTCCGCAGGAGCCGGGTGACCCTGCTCGCCCTCTACCCCATCTGCCTGGCGCTCGTCTCGGCGACGATGCGTGGCCCCGGGGGACAAGGCATCTTCACGGCCTGGACCTTCGGCCTCGCCGCCCTCTCCCTGATCGGCTACCTGCTCGGCTCCACCATCCTCCTCGAGGTGCAGGCGCGAAGGGACGACGCGGTGGCCAAGCGCGCCATGAACCTGCCCCCGCTGTCCGGCAAGTGGAGGCGCCGCCGCCGGGTGTATGCCGTCCTAGCCGCCTTCGCGGCCCTCATCCCTCTCTCCTTCATCTATACGGTGGACTTCCACGGCGCGACCAGCCAGCTGCTGCTTCGCGAGTACGGCCCAGGAGCCGGGGAGATGCAGATCCTCTTCGTCGTCTGTTCCGTGGGGCTCTGGCTCTGGCTCTTCCATTCTCTCTGGATGGTGCCCCTCGAGGCTCACCGTCGCGGGGACGGCGACGTGAGACACGAGCTGCAAGCCCTCCATCGACGGAGCCGCCAGCACCCGGGAGCCAGCTTCTACGTCATGGTATTCCTGGCCCTGGCTTTCATGGGGCTTCTCCTCTGGATGCGCTGGCGCTATGGTTAGGGTTGGCGACGCCAATACCCCAGGGCGAAGCTCGCCAGCCGAAACGGGACGCCTGGCGGCAGCCATGCGTCGGTGTGTCAGATGAAGCGCTACTTCTTCGAGGCCATTACCATCGTGCTGCTTGCGGGCAGCATCGTGTTCTTCCACCAGACCGTGACCTACCTCGCGAAGCGCGACTACATCGCCTCACTGATCCTGATGCTCATCGGGCTCACGGTGATGCGGGTGGGCAGCGAGATGGCCCGGCTCGCGATCCTGGACCGCCGCTAGCCGTGGCGTCCTGGCGCACCGGAGAGCGTCCCTTGCAGCCAGCGTCGCCAAAGCTCGACGCCCCTCGGCCTCTCGGCGCCGTCATCCTCGCCTTGCTCTGTTTTGGAGAGCCTCCCGCCTGTTCTCGCAAGACAGCAGACGAATGCCCGCGCTTCACGGCGCGCCACCGCTACGAGCAACGGCCAGGCGACCCTGTGATCGCCGAGGTCAACGGCCGGCCAATCACCGCTAGCCAGGTTGGGCGACGCGCTGGTGAGCAGGGCCTGGACAAGCAGGGCGCCCTGGAGAGCCTGATAGACGAGGAGCTGCTGACCGAGGAGGCCGCGCGGCTCGGCCTGCACAGGGATCCAGAGGCGGTGCTGGCCGCGAAGCAGGCCGCGATATACGCAATGCTCCGCGAGGAATTCGAACGGGACTTCACGAAGAAGCAGGTCCCCGAGAAGGAGCTCCGCGCCCTGTACAAGCTCAACGAGCGGACACACTTCAACAGACCCGAGCTCCGCCGCTTCTCCCACGTTCTGGCGAGGAGGCCCTGGCTGAAGCGGGGGAGGCGCTGGACCCTGGACGCAGAGGCCGACGACAGGCTCAGGAAGAGCTTCGAAGCCCTCCATGCGGATCTGGTCGCTGCGGAGCCGAAGACCTGGCAGGAGTTCGAGGCCCTCGCCCTGAAGCACCGGGACAGGATTGCGACCCTCAGATCCGAGCGCGGAACCAAGGCCAAGGACGAGCTCCAGAGGCCCTTCGCAGACCCGCTGTTTCGGCTCTCGCGCCCACGTGAGCTCTCGGGGGTGCTCGCCACGCGCTCGCATATGCACATAGCTTTCCTGGTGGAGATCCTGCCGGCCACCAGCACGACCTACGAAGAGGCGCGGGAGAGCATCCTAGAGCGCCATTTCCCGGACGCCCAGAAGGCCGCTTTCGAACGCCTGGTGGGGGACGCACGGAGACGCTGCAAGATCAGCGTGAGGCCCGAGCACCTCCCGGTGTCGGAGTAAGCTCATGCCATCCCTTTTCGGGGAGCTGCTGGCCGAGCTGGTGGGAGACATCCCCGGAGCCCTGGGCGCCGTGTTCATCGACTGGGAAGGCGAGGCGGTGGATCAGTTCTCCCACATCCCAGTCATGGACATCCTGCTCGTCGGGGCCCACTGGGGGGTCGTGCTCCGCCAGGTCAGGGAGCTGCTCTTGAAGCACGGCTGGGGAGAGCCGCAGGTGCTCCTCTTGAATGGCCAGGAGAGGGAGATCCTCATCAAGCCCATAGCCGGGGAGTACTGCGTCGTGCTCGCGATGCGCTCGGGGACTCACATCGCCACGGCCCTCGAGAGCTTGAACCGCGTCTGCGCCAAGATCCAGCGGGAGATGTAGCGCGCCCGCCGCGCCGCGCCTCGCTCGCCTCGCCCGCCGCGCCGCGCCTCGCTCGCCTCGCTCGCCGCGCTCGCCTCGCTCGCCTCGCTCGCCGCGCCCGCCGCGCCCGCATCGATGCGGCACCGCCGCGCCGGCGCCGGCACCGGCGCCCTCTCCCCTACCTAGCGGCAGCAGGCCTAGGACAGGCGGCCCGGGGGTTCTGGCGGCGCCAGGCGCGCTGTGCTCTCAGGATCGCGCCTCCGAGCCTCTGCCCGAGCAGTTGCGCGCCCGCGGGACGGAGGTGGGTCAGGTCACCCCACATGAGGGGAGGCTTCTCTCGCGCCCACCTGCCCGCCGAACCATCGCCTCCCATGACCTCCCTCGAGGAGTAGAAGGCGCACCCGAAGGAAATGGCCTCCTCGCGCTGCACCCGCTCGATGTCTCTCACGATGGGCCTGGAGGGCAGGCCGAAACGCCAGTGGAAGCCGCGGTCCACCGGGCCGACCACCAGGCAGGACAGCCGATCGCGCAGGGGCTTCAAGCGGTTGAGCACCTTCCGGACGCCCTGGCGATACCAGTCCTCGGGCAGGACCCTCAGGTCCGAGATGTTGGCGCCGTACTGGAACACCACCAGATCGGCGGGCCTCAGGCCGAGCTGCTCCTGGAAATGCGCCTCGGGCAGCCTCGCCAGGCTGTAGTAGCGGGCGCCAGTGAGCCCGAGGCCGTCCCATACCAGACCCGGGCCGGAGCGCTCCAGGGCGACCCCGTGGACCCGCACCGTGCCCCCTCCCCCAAGAGCGATCTTGAGGTCCTCGTCCCCGTCGGGGAAGACGAGCACGGCGCGCCCCGAGGTGTTCCTCGGACCCTTGGTGTCAACGCTCCCCAGCTCGACCCCGCCCCTGGTCACCTTCAGGACGCCGCCTCGCGGATCGCGCTCGAAGAGCACCACCAGGCGCGAGACGCGCCCCCCCACGGAGCCCTCGGCCTTGAGACGGATCTTGATGGCCGCCCCAGTGGCCGAGGTGCGCGCCAGGCCTCCGCCATACCCGTAGCGGAGCCCGGTCATCCAGGGGTTCTGGATAGTCGCCTGGGCCCAGAGCTTGGAGCCCCACGACAGGGCGCCGGCGCGGTGATACCAGCGGGTTGGGGACCTCATGAGCATAAACCCGTGCCCGCCGTCTCCGAGGGCCTGCTGCAGGGTCTGCCTGACCCCGGACGGGAGACGGTCCGCGCCGATTATCGAGTCGCCATAGTGGGCGACGCGCACCAGGCCACGGTCCCCCGCGGCTCCCTCGGCGCCACCGGCGGCCTTGTCGCCGAGACAAAGGACCCGCCTATGAATCCAGTCGAGGCCCCTGTGTCCAGGGTCCTCGATGGCCACGTCCCGCGCAGGAGACGCCGCCGCAGGAGGAGCAGCCGCAGGAGGTGGAGTGCTCTGCCCAACAGGCGAGCCTGGCGAGCCTGGCGAGCCTGGCGAGCCTGGCGAAGCAAAGGCCGTATTCGAGAGCCCCCCGCAGGTATTCACGAGCGGGAACGGGAGCGCGAACACGAGCGCAAGCGCAACCGCAACCGCAAACGCAAGCGCAAGCGCAAGCGCGGACGGGAGCGCGAACGCGCTCCTCGTGATGACCCTGGTGCGCGAATAACGCATGGGGCTGGGATGGCCTCGCCTCATCGCGAAAGGCGTTCATCCACCGAGGCGCGGATCTCTGCGAGCAGAGCGTCGGCCCTCGAGGGCCAGTCGCCGAGGGCCTCCTCTGCCTCCTGCCTCAGGTTGCCGGGCGGCAGCGACGCGAGGTTTATTCGGACGTTGTAGGCCGCCCCGTGAAAGCCGGTGTGCAGGGCGAGGCCGCCCACCACCGCGTCCGAAAGGGCGCTCTCGACCCCCTCCGCGGCGATTGGGCGAGCCATCTCCAGGCCAGACAGACATAGACGCGCCACCTCCATGGGCACCTCGGTGGCGGCGGAGTAGGCCACCCCGAGGGCCGCCTCCCGGGCCGATCGCTCGACCTCGTCCCCTGCGGGCAGGGCGTAGGCCGCCATGACGCCGTCGAAGGCCGCGGCGTCGAGATCCACCAGATCCCTGAGACGATCCCGAAGGGGCATGAGGGCCTCGGCTCGGGCCTGCATCGCCTCCTTGAGGTGCTCGAGGCTCTTCTTCCCGGCGCTCAGGCGGCACACCATGACGAGGAGGCTCGCCCCCAGGCTGCCCGAGAGGGCCGCGACCACGCCGCCCCCGGGGGTGGGCGATCGAGACGCAGTGTGTTGGATGAAGCTCGCCACCGGCAGGTAGGCCAGCTTGGATGCTTGAGCGCGTACCACCATCTTCGTTTCCTCCGGTTGCGGGGCGGCCTCATTTCCCGAAAGCCGCCCTCCGAGGTGCCGAGACGCCGGGGCGCCTTCAGCGCATGGCGTACTCGAACACCTTCCGATCGATGTCGAAGGGGTTGAAGTCGGACAGGCCCAGGTACTC
>JAVEWA010000428.1:0-6066 GCA_034004785.1 Polyangia bacterium | reverse complement strand
AGCGCCATCTGCATCTTGTGCTGTCCGAGATGATCAAATGGTATTGCGGAGGACGCGTCCACCAGGGGATACAAGGGATCCCAGATCCAGACCCCTCGCTCGCTGAACCCAAGCCCGCCGTGGAAGACGGCCACCTCGTGGCCCACCCCATCCTCGGCGGGCTCCACCACGATTACCGCCTCGTCGCATAGCCTTGCACTTGGCCTTGGCCGCCTGGCCCCGCGCCGTGTCCACAGGAGACGTGCGTCTCGAATCACGCTGCGAGTCGCCTCGCGTCATCAACACCTCGCCTGATCCGCAATTCGACGACCTTCGTCTGTCTCATCGAGCCTATGCGGTGCCCTGCGAGAGCCCCTCTGATCTCCACCGACCGCCAATTTCTCTCCGATCCGATTTTCGGGGCACACGCAGGCACGTGATACGGTTTAAAGGTTCTCATTCGGCCACCACCAGACGTCAGCATTTCACCCCGAGCACTCACCATTCGGGGTGGACGCAGGTCGCTGGGGACGGGACGTCGGGCGTTCAGGCGCTCGCCGCCGCGCCGCCGACCGTTGCGGCATGGTGTGGAAAACAGAGTCGTTCCGACTTGGTCCGCGCCGCTTGACTCGTGGTGCGGGCTGGAAAGGATGGCCTGGGATGCCGAGCGCGAAGAGCCCGATTCAGAGCAGCAAGGTCCGGTCGTCAGCGGAATGGGAGGTCCGGAGTCGCTCGTTGAATCCACGACGCCATCGTCAATGGCGCTGTAGCCTGTTCCCCCGGGGCATCCTGCTGCTGCTCGCTGCTGGCTTCCTCACACCCTTCTTCCTCCTGCTTGTTTCGAGCCCGTCCGCTCGCGCGCAGTGCCCGCCTGCTGTGAGCTCCACCGAGCTTCAGGCTGCATTTACCACGTGCGACTCCTGGCGGGAAATTTACTACGACCCACGAGTGGGCTGCTGCCCGACGAGTTCGGCATCGATCCGTGGCTCGTTTTCTATACAAGCAGCTCGGCTGTGGAACTCGTTGATGGCAAGCTCCGCATCATCGATACGGGGACTGGCAGCGGTCTCGGACCTGGCGGTTACCGACGCATTGAGCCCAGCATGGGAGAGGCGCCCATGGCTGTCGTCCAGATGGGCCTCCAGGTAGTGGAGGTCATGCCCTGGGTCGACCCGCTCGACGACGTGCTTGTGCGGATGTCGTCCATGGCAGATGGGGAGCGAGCGGGGTACGTGACCCTCGGCAACTGGGGCGGTGAGCGGGTCGCCGTCATCGGGCAACTCTCGGGCCAGATCCCGGTACTAGCGGGAATAACTTGGGATTGGACGTCCGAATCGACCTACACTTTCCTCATGAGGCGTGGCATTGATGCCACCTTGGAAGTGGGCAGCCAGCCGCTTCTCCAGACGCCTTACGAGAATCTCCCACTGACAGGTGCCTACACGGAGTACGGCTTCGGCTCAAGGGGTGTGGCTGTTGACATCTCCTACGTGCAACTCTGCATTTGCGACGCGTTGGGGCCTCCAGAAGGAGACTCGGATGGCGACGGCATCCCCGACGCGAGTGACAACTGCCCGAGTGACCCGAACCCAGACCAGGCCGACTTGGACGGCGACGGTATCGGCGACGCGTGCGCGCCTGTCGTGGGTGCCGCTGGTAAGCTCGTGCTCGAGCGGCTGGATGCCGCGCCTGATCCCTTTGATCCAGCACTCGAGCAGAGCCAAATCACTGTACTGCTCGAGGTGCTGGATCTGCCGGGCGCATCGTCCGCACAGTTCGACTTCTCGGTTCGGACGGTGTGGGAGCTATATTCGCCGTTCACCTCGGCCGAGACGCGCCGCCTCGACGGTGAAAGGGAGCTCAACCAGGCGGGTGCCTTCGCGATTGCGCTTTCGTGGGATGGCAAGGATGCGGCCGGTATCGATGCGCCTGACGGCGACTACGCCTATCGGGTCCTCGTGGACGTGGTGCGCACCAAGCGAAACGACGGCACGACGAAGATCGTGGACGCGTTGGAATCTTCGTGGAGAAGCGTTGGGATCGAGCGCGCGAGCCCGATCCAGCCCGACCTGCCAGGCGTCGAGGACGAGACACCTTCCTCGGTAATCCTGGTCGACTGGGTTGGGACAGGAGGCGCTTCGCTGCATTCGTCCGAGACCATCGGAGTCAGGGTTACGAATCGGCTCGAAGTCGCGACGCACGTCGACGTGGAGGTTCAGACCAGTGGCTTGATCACGAAGACTGGCTCCATGAGCCTGGGGCACGCCTGGGTGCCCGGAGGCCGCGAGCGAACCTTCTGGATCGACGCGAGCGACCTGCCCGTCCAGAGCACCGAGGGGGCGAGCCAGGCGGTGGCCTTGGTGACCTACGTGGTTCCACGCGTCGGGTCCTCCTCGCTGGCGGCCAGTGAGTCCCTCTACTACCGCCACGACGCGGGGCACGACAGCGTGACCACCTGCTCCCTCGAGGGGCTGCTTGAGGAGCT
The DNA here is from genome assembly GCA_034004785.1 of Polyangia bacterium. Lineage (GTDB taxonomy): Bacteria > Myxococcota_A > Polyangia > HGW-17 > JAJRWW01 > JAVEWA01. Next base: position 3,602 of record JAVEWA010000428.1, on the reverse strand, counting down.
CGGAGGAGTGCGGATCCGCCTCACAGTAGACGATGTCGTGCAGGGCAAGGTCATCGGGCGGGTCCGCAGGCCGGACGGGCAGTTCGCGCCCGTGGCCGCCAACGATCCCGACTTCGCCCTCTGGGACGATCTCGGCCAGGTCGTCGGCTTCCGTCTCGGCTCGGCTATTACGGCCGGCGGGCCGCCCGCGGCCGATTCGCGGGTACACGTGCTAGATGCCGATCCCCACGAGGCGAGCTGGATCCGGCACTGCACCACCTGGAAGAGCCTCACGGTGGACTCTGGATTCGGTGAGGACTACCTCTCCGTCACCAACAGGGGGATCGCCTCTGCACCGGCTCGGTACGCCCGCTGGGAGGTTTGGACCCGACCATACAACTCGAGTGCCCCGCTCACGGCCGAGTTCTCGGGATACCTCGACGCGCAGGGCTGTACGCCCTACCTTCCGCACGTGGAAGCGATGGAGTACGCCATCGCCCAGGGCACGCACCTGGATCGCGATGGCCGGCGTATCTACGTGGGGACGCCCTCCCAGCGGTGGAACGAGTACTTATTCGAGTGGGCGTATTTCGCCTTTGCTCCTGGCGTGACTCCACCTACGAGTGTTACGTACCCGTGGTTCCCCGACACGCTGAGCTTCTACAGCAAGGTCACGGCCGTTGCCGGGCAGATGCTCCTGCGGGCAGATTCCGTCGGCTGGCCGGAGGAGAACGATACGTACTTCAAGGCGAGGCATCCGGACTGCACTTGCGGCGGTGGCACCTGCTACATTCTGGGGACAAGCCCTTCCAGCGATCCTCTCTTCGACAGGAGGCCGGGCCGGATCTGCCTCGCCGGGGACAGCGCGAACTGGAAGACCGTGATCAGCCACGAGGCGGGACATCGTCTGGGCGAGATGATGGGTGTGCCTATGGGAGGCGTATACAGCGACAACGCGGACCCGAGCCAGGTGCTCTGCACCTGCAGCCACGTTACGCTATCGAACAGGGAGCACTGCCTGCAGTCGCGGGAGCGGATATCCTCCGCCCGGGCCGAAGGGTGGGCCTCGTTCTGGGCGTCCATGGTGCTGAACGACTGGGATGCGGACGGCCAGGGTATGTTCGTCTACTACAAGGAGGTGCTCGAAGAGGCGGGCGGGAGCCCCATCTTGCCGCCCTACCCAGTGGACCTCAGCATATACCCGAGGTGGATGGAGACCCACTGCCTACCCCCACCCACGGCGCAGCCGCCCAAGGGCGTCGAGTGGGACTGGATTGTCTTCCTTTGGCGCCTGTGGACCGGAGACCAGCTCTTCTCGGCTGCGGACATCGCGAGGATCTTCGAGAGGGCGTACTGGCCCAATGCCACCTGGGCGCAGCTTAATGACGCTGTGATTGGAATCTATGGAGGAACGTCTAGCGAGTACGCGAAATTCGCAGACGAGGGTCAGAGCGCTGGTGTCGATCACTAGAGCTGCGTCATGGAATATTCGGCAAAGAGGCGTAGTTCGCAAAAATGCCGTAGCGGTGCTGGTGGCCATCGCCGCAGCGTTTTGATGGCGGTTGTGCTGCTTCTCAACGGTTGCCTGGTTCATCCCGACCACGGTCCCGTACATGACGCGGCCTCTGACGGTGCCGTCGTCGACAGCGGTTTGGATGCTCTGGTGTGCCCGGAGTACCCCGAGGACGCCTCATGCACACCTGCAACTCCGCTGCCCTCCGACGCCAGCGTTGACCCGGGCGACGCTACTTGCGTGCACCCTCCGGTCGTGGAGGATTGCGTGGACGGCTGGTGCCGCATTCCAGCGGGGTGCTTCGTGGCGGGCTCACCCCCGGACGAGGTCTGCCGTGGCCCCTACTCGGAGAACCAGGTGCAAGTCTTTCTCACCCATCCTATTCTTATTACCCAAACCGAGGTAACTCAGGCCGAATGGGAGGCTGTGGGCTTTCCCAACCCAGGGCGCCCTGAGGGCTGCGCCGACTGCCCGATCAACCTCGTGGGCATCTTCGAGGCCTTCGCATATTCCAACGCGCTCTCGGAGATCGAAGGGTTGGAGCTCTGCTACAACCTCTCCTGCTGCCACGGAACAGTCGGTGCCGGGTGCCTCGATGATGACTGCCGGTGCGTCATCGATAAATATTCTTGCGAAGGCGATGTGCGAAAGTACGCGAGCCCTTACGAGTGCCGTGGCTACCGCCTTCCCACAAGCCCGGAGTGGGAGTATGCAGCCAGGGCAGGGACCAGCGAGGCGACGTATAATGGCGAGCCCACGAACATCCGCCAGTGTGTCAGCGATCCGGTAATGGATCCCATTGCATGGCACTGCGGAAGTACCGACCACGTTATGCCCGTGGGGCTGCTTCAACCCAACGATTGGGGCCTGCACGACATGCTGGGAAACCTGTTTGAATGGGTAGATTATCATACGATCGGTTACAGCCTGGACGTTGAAGAAGGCAGAGAGGGACCGCTTGTCAATCCAATCGGGCCTGGGCCGGAGGATTCAGGGGTCGAGTGGCGAGGAGGCAATTTCTGGATGGATCCTTGCCGTTGCAAATCCGCGGTGCGGCTCAATGTAGCCAATGTACGGGCCATGGCCGGCTTTCGGTTGGTGCGCACGCTCTTCGAGTAGTCGCTCCATGAGCGGGGTGACCAACGGGGGGATCTACCGTGCATCGGCAGCGCTGAGTTCCGATAGCCAGCTCGGCAGTGGAGTCCCGATCACGAGGCTGACTCCACGGGAAACGCTTTTTCCTAGCAAGCATGAGCTCGGTCACAAGGACGCCGCTAGGGCCACCGCGGCTCGGCCGCGGGAGCTCGCACTCGATCAGCGCCCCGCCGGTGTGCCCGTTGCCAACCTGGAGGCCTACCCCATCGCAATCGAGCCGCTTTTTCCCAGCTACACCCTAGCCTTGAAGGCCTCGTCCAACGCGAGGGCGTTCCCAGACGACCGGCTCGCCACCACCGGCGTGCTCGCCTATCACCGCCTCCCTCGTATCCGGGCCCGAGGACGTCTTCACCGACGTCAACTAGGGCTTTTCCGCGATCCGCAAAGGCAGCAATCCATTCGAGCCCGACTCTACCGCCCTGGCGGCCGAGGGGCCGCTGTTGGCGATCACAGCCGCGCCGTGGCGCCGAAGGGCGCCAATGAGCCTGGGGGTGGCCGGTCGGGGAGATCTCGCCACACGTGGGCTCCCGGCGCCCGTGGGGCGCCGTCCCCTTCCCAGGCTCCTGGCGCCCGTGGGGCGCGGCCCTTGCCAGCGGTCTGCCCCTCGGGGAATGTTCGAACCCCGTGCCGGCACGGGGTTGGTTGCCCCGGTGTTGGATGAGGACGGGCGAGCACGATTTCAGCGCGTTGCGCGCGAGGGCGCGCGTGAGCGGGCCCGGGGTTGAGGGGAACGGTGCCTTGGGATCGGTGCCCGCGGGGAGTGGGCACGGGGTTCCTGGGGTCGGCGAAAACCGCTGCGTGTTGAGTGCGATATCACAGCACCGGGGCGAAATGACGGTTTGTCAGGCACCGAGTCCGGGGTTCCTTGGGCACTGACGGTTTCGCTACGATCTCAAGATGATATCGCGGCACGGGGTATTCTGGGCACTACTACTTTCGAGGTCTGGGCACCCAC
>JAVEWA010000427.1:0-6072 GCA_034004785.1 Polyangia bacterium | reverse complement strand
CGTTGGCCACCACCACGGGGCCGAGGGCGCAGGCACCCACGCAGTTCACTGCCTGCAGGGTGAACTCCATGTCGGAGGTGGTCCCCCCCTGCGCGGGCAGACCGAGAGACGTCTTGATCGCATCGCCCACTCCCAGCGCGCCGCGGACGTGGCAGGCCGTTCCCTCGCAGAGCTGGACCAGAACCCTCCCGCGGGGCTCGAGGCTGAAGGCCGCGTAGAACTTCGCCACGCTGAAGACGTCCGCCAGGGGGATCTGGAGGTGACTCGCCACGCGGCGGAGCACCTCCGGGGGCAGGTATCGGCACACCTGCTGCATGTCCTGGAGCACCTGGATGACCTGCGCCCGCTCTCGTGGGGTTCGGCCGAGGACCTCGTCAACCTTCTGCATGTCGAGCGTCATGACTTGCCCTGCCTCCCGCGCTCGTATCCTGCCCTGAGGGCCTGCTTGTTGAGCGGAATGAACTTGGCCTTGGCTGCGAACTGCTTCTCGATGAGGGCGTCCACCGACTCGAGCTTCACCACATCCGTGCGTCCGACGAGGGCGCCGAGAACCACCATGTTGGCGGCCTTGCCGCTCCCGAGCTCCATGGCGAGCTCGTTGCAGGGCACCCGCAGCTCGTCGATGTCCTCCCGGCCGGCGGTGATGTCTATCAGGGAGCTGTTCACGATCAAGATGCCACCAGGCCTCACTCGCGGCCCGAACTTCTCGAGGGACGGCCTGTTCATCACCACGCACACGCCAGGGTTTCCCGTCACTGGCGAGCCGATGGGCTTGTCGGAGACAACCACCGTGCAGTAGGCCGTGCCCCCCCGCATCTCTGGGCCGTAGGATGGCAGCCAGGACACCTGGCGCCCCTCGGCCATTCCGGCGTAGGCGATCATCTGGCCGATTAGCATGATTCCCTGGCCGCCGAAGCCGGCGAACATCACATCCTGAAGCATGGCCTAGCCCTCCGGGCCGTCCTCGGGCGTCTTCTTCACGCCGAGGGGATAGTAGGGGATCATGTTCTCCTCGAGCCAACGAAGCGCCTCGAGAGGCCCCAGCCCCCAGTTCGTCGGGCAGGTGGACAGGACCTCCACGAGCGAGAAGCACCGGCCCTCGGCCTGGTAGGCGAAGGCCCGCTTGATGGCCGCCTTGGCCTCGATGATGTGCCGCGGGCTGTGCACCGAGACCCGCTGTATGAAGCTCGGCGTCACCAGGGTGGCAAGGAGCTCCGCCACCCGCAGGGGGTATCCCGCCTGATCCACCTGACGCCCGGCGGGGCAGGTGGAGGTCACCTGCTTGGGCAGGGTGGTGGGGGCCATCTGGCCGCCGGTCATCCCGTAGATTGCGTTGTTGACGAAGATGATGGTGATCTTCTCGCCGCGATTGGCCGAGTGGATCATCTCCGCCGCGCCGATGCTCGCCAGATCCCCGTCGCCCTGGTAGGTGAACACTATGGTCTCGGGCCGGGAGCGCTTCTGCCCGGTGGCCAGGGCGGGCGCACGCCCGTGGGCCGCCTCCTGGAAGTCGCAGTTGAAGTAGTGGTAGGAGAGCACTGCGCAACCCACCGGCGCTATGCCCACCGTGCGCTCCCTCAGATCGAGCTCGTCCAGCGACTCGGCCACGAGCCGGTGTATGATCCCGTGGGTGCAGCCCGGGCAGTAGTGGGTGATGCGGTCCGTGAGGGACTCGGGCTTTTTGAAGATTATGTTCGTCTGCGCCATCTGGCTGCCTCCTCGCGGAGCCTGAGAACAGTGCCTCTACATCACCTTCCGGATCTCTTGGGTGATGTCCTCTGGAGTGGGAATGTTGCCTCCGGTCTTGCCGAAAAAGTGCACCGGGGCCTTCCCCTCCACCGCCCACCTGACGTCCTCCACCATCTGCCCGGTGGAGAGCTCCACCACGAGAACGGCTCGGGCCCGAGTCGCGGCCTCGTGAAGTTGCGTCATGGGGAAGGGGTAGAGGGTGATTGGGCGCAGGAGCCCCACCCGGCGCCCCTCACTTCGAAGCGCGTCGATGGCGGTCTTGGCGATCCGGGCCATGGTGCCGTAGGCCACCACCAACACCTCCAGCTCATCCTCTGCCCTGTAGGCCTCGAACCTTACCTCCTCACGCATCATCTGGTCGCACTTGGCCTTGATCTCCAGGTTGTTCCGCTCCAGCTCGTCGGGGTTCAGAAAGAGCGACCTGATCAGGTTCTGTCCGCGGCCGCGGGCGCCGGTCGTGGCCCAGGGCTTCGGAGGCGGAACCGGGGCGGGGCCCGAGGGAAACTCCACAGGCTCCATCATCTGGCCGATCATGCCGTCCCCGATGACCATGGCCGGGTTCCGGTACTTGTCGGCCAGCTCGAAGGCCAGGATCACGTGGTCCACCGCCTCCTGCACCGTGGAGGGGGCCAGGACGAGCAGGTGGTAGTCGCCGTGCCCACCGCCCTTGGTGGCCTGGAAGTAGTCGGACTGCGCCGGGAGGATGCCCCCGAGACCGGGCCCGCCCCGCACGATGTTGATCAGCACGACCGGAAGCTGCGCCCCGGCTATGTAGGAGGTCGCCTCAGACATGAGGCTGATCCCCGGGCTCGATGAGGAGGTGAAGACCCGCACGCCCGAGGAAGATGCGCCGAAGAGCATGTTCGCCGCGGCCACCTCGCTCTCTGCCTGAAGAAACACGCCGCCCACCTCGGGCATGCGCCTAGCGAGATACTCCGCCACCTCGGTCTGTGGCGTTATCGGGTAAGCGAAATAGTGCCTACAGCCAGCCTGGATGGCTGCCTCGCCGATGGCCTCGTTGCCCTTCATCAGTTTCTTGGCCATTTCATCGCTCCTCTCGGGCGGGCCCGCTCGCCGGGATGTTCCAACGGCGCCGGCGGCGCCCGGGCACCCAGGTCGTCCTAGTACTCGAACAGGTTGTACCGGACGCCATGGGCCCGGACAGTGATGGCCACGTCCGGGCAGGAGATGGCGCAAAGCCGGCAACCGATGCACCGGGTGTAGTCGATCACCTGGGCGCAGAAGTAGCCCTTCGCGTTGATCTCCTTCGACATCCCCAGGATCTTCTGCGGGCATGCCGCGTTGCAGAGCTCGCAGCCCTTGCAGCGATCACGTTCTATGAGCACCTTCGGCATCTGGGCCGTCTCCTTGCCGTAACGGTCTGGGCCGCCGATGTAGGCGCCATCCTCGGGGACAACCGGTGGATGGCAGGCCCACGGGCCTAGTCCAGGCCGATCTGTCTGAACCGATCCCTTCCCTGCCTCAGCGGGCTGATCCAGGGAGGGAGCATCCGCCGCTCCATCACGAGGATCGGCGCGGGCAGCGGCTCCCCCTCCCCCCGGTCCACCTCCGCCTGCAGGGCTTCCGCCACCTCCGCCATGGCCGCCACGAAGCGGAGCGGTACGCCCAGCTCGGCGCCCACCGCCTCGGCCAAGACCACACCCTCCCGCAGGATGGCGGGGGTGGTGCCCTCCATGAGGTGCGTGTTGGACACGAGGCCCGTCACGTGCATCCTCGAGGATTCCTGGATCTCGCGGACGATGCCCAGGGCCCCAGCCACCGTGTCGGTGAAGGGGCGGCGGGCGTTCAGCACTATCAGCATCTCCGCCCGCTCGGCGGGCAGATCCCGCGCGAACCCCGCGAGCACCCTGGCCCCCACGTTGTCACCGCCTACGTCCAGCACGACGCGGCCTCCATCCCGAAGGATGGAGCCACGCACCTCGGGCAGGATAATTGGCAGCTCGGAGGCGAAGTGCTCACCGCGGGGCACGATGACCTCCACCCCGGCGGCCTCCAGGGGCGCGATGGCTTCCCGGCAGCGGAAGTAGGGGTTCACTATGTCGAGATCCACAATGGAGATCTTCTCACCCGCGGCCCTCGCTCGCGCGGCCAGCCCGAGAGTGAAGTTGACGCTGACTTCGGTCTTGCCCGAGCCATAGTTGCCCGTGAAGAGGATCACGCGCCTGCTTACGCTGTCGAGGGCAGCTTCCATGATCTCCGCATGCCGGGCCGGCTGCCAAATAACCAAACAATCCCTATGGATGGCCAGTACTTGTCCATCCATCTCTTGCCTGGGCCCAGGCCATATATAGACCGGGCAAGAATGTACGACAAGGGTCAATGCCTCCTTTTTCCTCGCGCCCCTCTGGCTTGACCAAGGTAGCTCCATGACGAACCTGGAGAGCCGGACACGATGGCCCTGCTCAGGCGAGGGAAAGCCAGCTTCCGAGGTGAGCGAGAGCTCTGGCCCGAGAAGCCATATCGGGTATGATCCATCTCTGGCAGGGCACTTCGCCCAGAGAGCACCCGCGTCATGACCAAAGCCTTTACCAGAGAGCCCGACGTCGGCGGCCCCGAGGAGGAGGAGGATGGGCCGCTGGAGCCCAGGTCGCCTGCGGGCGCGAAGAACTACATCACGCCGGGAGGCTACCGTCGCCTGCAGGAGGAGCTCAAGGAGCTCGCCGTGACGATCAGGCCAGAGGTTGCCCGCGTGGTGAGCTGGGCCGCGGAAAACGGGGACCGCTCCGAAAACGGAGACTACATCTACGGCAAGAGGCGCCTGCGGGAGATCGACCGCCGGATGAGGTTCCTGACCAAGCGGCTGCGGGCCGCGGAGGTCGTGGAACCCAAGGGGCGCGACGTCCCCGGCGTCTTCTTCGGCGCCACGGTCGTAGTTGAGGACGAGGAGGGCGAGCGGCGCACCTACTCCATCGTCGGGGTGGACGAGATCGACCTCGAGCGAGGCCGCATCTCCTGGATCTCGCCCATGGCCCGGGCGCTCATGAAGCACCGCGAGGGCGACCTGGTCAGCCTTCGCACTCCTGGAGGGCGCCGCGAGGTCCAGATCCTCAGCGTGAAGTACATCCCCTTCGATTGATTCCACGCGAGGGCCCCTCGAGCGCGGGGCCAAATGCGGGCCATTGCCTCGCCCTCCGAAAAGACCGACAATCCCGAAAGTGGAACCGGACGTGCGAGGCTTCGAATGAGAGAAATGACGCTTGGGCCAGTCGCCAAAGGGATGGTTTGTCTCGCACTGGCAGTAGTCGGGACTTCCTGGGCTAGCTGCGGTGGCCGCACTGTCTGGAGCAACGGGGACGGTGGTCTCGGGACAGACGGATCCTCGCCCCCCCCGGACGGCAGCCTCCCGCCAGACTCCTCCGTGAGGCCCGACGCCAGCGTTACCTGCGAGGACCAGGCCCAGTGGGAAGCGGTGGCCGCGCCCCTGGACCGCATAGAAGTGCTCAACCCCCAGTGGGGCGGAGACGGCATACCCAGCGGAGTCGCCGTGCGCATCGCCGCCAGCCTCACCTACACGGGCTGCGACGAGATGGGAGGAGTCCAAGCTCAGGTCTTCCCCCAGGATCGGGCTATCATCCTGACAGGCTTCGCATGGCGCTACCACGGGCCGCGGCCCTGCCCCTACCTGGCTTCCACGGGCACCGAGTACTTCTCCTTTCAAGGTCTGCGCGCCGGAGAATGGACAGTGGCAGACTACCTCTTGAACAGCCCCGGAACGCCTTTCACGATCCGGCCCTGCGACATCTCGGAAGACTGCATCTGCGACCGCTGGGAGGGCACCCCGGGCGACTGGGGCTTCGCCTGCGACTTCGACTGCATGTGCGCTCCCCCCCTGGGCTGCAACTACGAGGGCATGACGAGCATGGGGCCCCAGTGCTACGAGACCTGCAGCGTCTCCTCGGACTGCCCCCGGGCCCTCTTCTGCAACGAGGGTTTCTTGCCCCAGACCCAGCCAGGGGTGTGCCTGGCCACGGGGATGATAGAAGCCTGCGAATCTGACTCCGAGTGTCCGCCAGGCCATACCTGCGAGCCGGACGCCGCCGCGGGCTACTCCCTGTGCGTGGCCACCATGGCTACCCAGCCGATGGGGCGACCGTGTGATGACGACTGCGACTGCCCCGCAGGGTTCTCCTGCATCTATGACCCGGCCGCCTTTGCACCGACCTGCCAGATCCGCTGCAGAGGCAACCGGGACTGCCCGAGGGGCACCCAGTGTGATCCCCTGGAGAGCCCTGCGGGCGCCGGGGCAAACGCCCTCCTGTGCCAGTTCTCCCAGATGCCCTGACTCGAGCGCGTTGGCCGCAC
>JAVEWA010000426.1:0-6080 GCA_034004785.1 Polyangia bacterium | reverse complement strand
TCGTCAAGGTCATGGCGGGTTGAGCGGCCCCGCGGCCCCCTTACCAGCCTGGCCCATGCTGCCCGCCGCAGGTCACCCTCCATGGGCCCGACCTGTCCTGCCAGAGCGCGGTTTCCCTTGTTGAGCGTGGGAATTCGGCCTACCATCCGCCACGAAACCGGGGCGAAAATGCACGAGCACCGAACGCGCCTTAGCACCGCCTGGAACGCAGAGCTTGGTCACCTTGGGACCTCCGTCTCGGGCAACGGGCGCTCGGCTCGGGCCGTCCCCGCCATCAGGTCGCCAGGGGGCTCTGCGCCCCGCGGCAACCGCTGACCCAGCCAGGGAGGGACTCATGGCAAAGAAACCAGCAAAGACCAAGGTGGACCAGGAACGCAAGGCAGCCTCGAAGAAGGTCCCAGCAAAGCCTGTAAGTGAGGCGGCTCCGAAGAAGGTCCCAGCAAAGCCCGCGAAGATGGCGGCCCCGAAGAAGGCCTCAGCAAAGCCCGCGAAGATGGCGGCCCCGAAGAAGGTCCCAGCAAAGCCCGCGAAGATGGCGGCCCCGAAGAAGGCCTCAGCAAAGCCCGCGAAGATGGCGGCCCCGAAGAAGGTCCCAGCAAAGCCCGCGAAGAAGGCGGCCCCGAAGAAGGCCCCGAAGAAAGCCGCCAAGGCGGGACGCGCAAAAATCTCCTCGCACGAGCACCAGGTTGCCGCCCACACCCACGAGGGGATGGCCCCAGCGGATCACTCCCACACCGCCCTGGCCACGAAGGCCGAGCTGAAGTCCCTGGCCACCAGGGTGGGCAGGCTGGAGACCGAGCCAGGAAAGGCGGCGCCTGCCCCGAGTCAGTGCCTGGTCATTGGTGGCAGGCTGGACACCCAGCCCATCGACTCCTCGCCGAGCTTCTCCCCCGCATATCCCTTCAAGTTCGACCTCTCCCGCCTCGGCAAGAACCTGGACCCGAACCGCCTGAGGGTAGTGGCCAGCGGCTTCAAGAAGGCCGCGGACGACCAGCCGGAGTGCGCCCTCATGATCAGGTGGAGCCTGCAAGGAACGACCCTGTATCTCCAGGTCTGGGACTCAAACGGCAACGAGTGCGGCGTGAGCTCGCCCACTCCATTCGGCTGGTACAACAAGCGGGTCGAGCTCTCCTTCGTCGCGACCCACGAGGCCTAGCGCTTCCCTCCGGGCCACGAGAGGCCCGAGCTCACCTCGGCCCCCCTGGCACCGCGAGGCGTGGGCGCTTTCCATCGCGGCGCGAGAGGGGACCAGGCTCCCAGTTGCGCCGGATGTCCCCGTGGGCGCGCTTGAGGAAGTCCCCGTAGCGCTCTCCCCCCTTGCCCAACGCAGGGAGCGGCTTGGCCCGGGAAATCCCTCTCTCCGCCAGGATCTCGTAGCCACGCGCCATGCTCACCGCGAGGACAACAGCCAGGACCCCGGCCACGATGCGCCCGCCTCCGCGGGCCGAGGCCGGTCCCCTGAGCCGAACCCTGCCCACCGCCAGGTAGCCAACGAGGAGCGACAGCAGCAGGAGGTATGGCAGGAGGGCGCCGACCCGAGAGTGCCCGAAGAGCCAGGTGCCGAGGGTGTAGCTCACGTATCCATCAGAGATCAGCGGCCCCACGAGATCGAACAGCGGATACTTGAACTTCTCGGGAAAATGCGGAAAGCCCGTGACCACGAGGGCGTGGGCCACAAGGGCGAAGAGAGCCGGCGCCAGAGCCGCTGCCCAGGCCAAGGGCCGATCCCGCACCTTCTGCAGCAGGAGGGCATAGGGCAGCACGAAGGCCGGGAGCATGGCCGCCACGTAGCGGGGTCCTGTCTGCCAGCCTCCCCTCCAAAAAGCGATGGATCCGATGAAGTAAATGTATAGGGCCACGAGCCCGAGGCTAAAGGCCGCCTCCGAGCTGGGTACCCAGGCCCTGCGCCCATCATCCGGCGAGCGCGGACCCGGGCCGGAACCACCTGGGAGGCGCCAGAGGGCCCCCATGCCGAGAAGGGCCACCAGGAGCCATGGCGAGAAGTAGAAGAGCCCGTTGTCGGGCCTGAACAGGCTGCCCCATAGGGCCTCGGCGGTCGGACGGGTCATGCCGAGGAGCCCCCGGGCGTGGAGGGCCTGGTCGTGCCCGGCGATCAGGAACTCGTAACCAGTCCAGTTGATCGCCCCGAAGGCAGCGTGGTGGTAGTAGAGCAGCAGCCCTATGGGGGGCAGAGCGCCGAGGCCGGCCCACAGAACTCGCGGAAGAGGCCTCACTACGGCGAGGGCGTAGATCGCGAGCACCGCGGCCCCGAGGACGAGCTGGTAGTCGCAAGCAAGCGCCGTGCCCGAGACGAGACCCGACAGCGCGAGCCAGATGGCGGCCCTCGGGCCGGACGCGCCGAGGCGCCCACGAGCCACGGAGCCTATCAGGATGAAGCCAGTGAAGCACAGGGCGGTGGCTAGCTGATGCGACATGAGCTGCACGGAGTAGGTGAAGGCCAGGGTACCCAGGCCATAGGCGGCCACCGCGGCTCGCCGCACGTGAGGATCGGGGATCCAGGGCCGCAGCCACCAGGCGAGGAGCAGGAGGAAGAGGAAGGCCGGCAGCGTTGCGGTGGTGAGGCGAGCCAGCCTGATGGCCTGACGGAGCCGATCGGCTCGCGTATCTGGATCCCGAATGGACCGCAGGTCCGAGCCCGAAACGCGCCCTGGGCCGGCTCGGCGAGCCTCCAATCTCCACAGGGCCCTCTGGAGCTCGTAGCCGGGCAAGGCCAGCATGGACTGGCCAGGAGCCTTGTTGGAGAAGTACCGCTCCCGGCAAGGTGGGCCGCGGGGATCCTCGAAGGCGGGGACATGGGTGACAGGGCGCCCGGATCCGGTCGAGACCCGCACCCGCAGGGCGCCCACCAGCCTCGGCCCAAGGCAGAGGGAGCGGGAGATGTCCATGGCCTTGGCGTACCCGAAGCGCTGCCGGTAGGTGTCAATTCCGAAGCTCCCCTCCTCCGCAATCGCCATGGTCATGAAGATCCGCGGCAGCTCGTTGGCGTGCTGGAGCCAGCGATGGTAGGGAAAGCACCAGGCCAGCATGAGGGCCACTGCTCCCCAGAACAGCAGGGCGCCCCATATCGCCCTCCCCCGCCCCGGTGACCGGAGCCCGCCGGCGGCCTCGGGCCGTCCGGAGCCTCCAAGGGAACCTGGCGCAGCCAGGGACGCGGGCTCGGGCAGATCGAGGGAGACCTGCGGCGAGGTGGTTTCGTTCACCCGTGGGCTCATGTCTGCTCGGCCCCTCCAAGGGGGAATCGGCCCCAGTGTAGTGGAACCAGCGTGCCTGGGCAGCAGTAAACGCCCCCGGCCTCGTGGGGCCCAAACCGGCTTCGGGTTCAGGTGCAGCTCTATAATTGCCTTCATATCAATTGGTTACAATTATTTTTGAAATTACATGACACCTCACATGCCCTCCCTTGCTATGGTTCGGGATACGCAGGCAGGGCCCCCTCGGGTCCATGCACCGAGATTACAGATGATCCGTCTGCCTACATGGCTCTCCGTCCTCCCCGCCTGCTTCGCGCTATCCAACTGCCAAGCGAGCGACCCGGGCTCGCGCTGCTCGCGTCAGGAGGGCCCGGATCAGAACGTGGACGGAGGCGTCCTATGTGGCGAGCCCTTCTCGCTCGAGGCGACGGATGGAGCGCCCGCGCGCTTCGCGGTGAAGGTAGTTCAGTACATGCACATGAGCTCGGCTGGCCTGGTGGAGACCGACACCGTCGGGGGCGCCGTGGGCTGGGCGGATTTCTGGCCGGATCCGGGCGCTGCCACAGGCCGGATGGACTTGAAGCTCTGCCACCTGGAGGTGCCCAAGATCCAGATTCCCGGGCAACCGACTCCCAGCTCCCTCGAGCTCGTTCCGGGAGCCCTGGACTATGTCCCTCCTGCGCCGGCAGGCTTCTCCCTGGAGGGTCTTGCCACCTGCTCGGGGTTCGTCACCGAGCCGAGCGTGGTGCTGGTGGCGGCGCGGCTCCTGGACAGCCTGGCCGATCCCCTCCCCTGGGACGCGGCCACGCAGACCTGTCCGAGCGAGCTCGCCACTGGCTGCCTCTTCGACCAAGACAAGGACGGCAAACCCGCGGTCACCTTCATCGCCCAGAACTTCCCCGCCCTGCCGGTGGACGAGGTATATGCCACCCTCCGGTCCTGGGTCAGCCTGCAGGGCCTGGTGGCCCGGCCCGATCTCCTGCTCGGAACGGCCTACTTCGGCCTCGAGATCTCAGTGGTCGGGTGCCGCCTGGCGCCCCTCGGGGGCGGAGAGCTCCGCGACTGCAGCCCGGAGGAGGAAGATGTCATCGCCAGGATCACGCCCGAGATAACCCAGAACCCCGACCTGGACTCGAGCTTCCTGGCGGTGCGGGTGCCTCCGGACACGGGCTGCGCCGAGGTGATCGCGGATGGCGACAGGCTCTTCGGACGCTAGCTGGGCCCCACCACCAGCGGACGAAAACGGGGCGGCTCAGAAGTAGAGCGAAGATCCCAGGTAGAGCGCCGTTTCGTGGACCTCGTGGTCGCGACGGATCGGGCCAGATGCGCCGAGAGATGGGGAGTCCAGGTCGTTCAGGTAACCCTGGAGAGACCCGACCCCATAGGCATACCTGACACACACGGTGGTGCTCAGGACGAGGTTCTTCGCGCTCTCGGCGTCGGACAGGGCCACCACGCGCCTCCACTTCAGCCCCAGCACCGCGCCGTAGAAGTCCATTTCCCGGTCGCCGATGAAGTGGAGCCCCTTGCGCATGGTGCGCTCGGTAAAGAAACCGAAGCCCAGGGCGACCCTTGGAGAGACGTAGAACCGGGTGCCGGCGCGCACGTTGAACTGCGGGGAATAGTCGAGGAGCCTCTGGAAGTTCTGGATCGGGAGCTGCAGTTCCCCCTCGACCCCGACGAAGACCTTGGGGACGGTGTAGCCCAGTCCGAGGACCACGACGGCGGGCGCCACCAGCTCAGTACCCGGGTTCTCGCCTCGTGCCCTTGCGAAGTATCCGCCCCCGGAGCCGTCCAGGTGGTGATCCACTGTGGCGACGACCTCGTCCAGGCTATTCTTGTGATAGGCCTCGTAAACCGGCGACCTCAGGGTCAGCCCGAGGTGCCAGTTCCGCACGAACTCCCACTGAAGGCCCGTCACGAGCTGCAGCCCGAAGATCGTGGACTGGGCGCTGACGCTCTGGTTCCACTGGAACGGATCCGCTAGTGAGTTGGAGAGCCCCAGCTGGGTGTGGGAGGCCATGAGGTCGCGGTACTCGTAGCTGTAGGTGGAGTAGACCCCATATAGCGCAAGGCCCAGGCGGACCCGCTCGGACAGGGCGATGCCGAGCAGGAGCCCGAGGTGGTAGGTCTGCCGCTCGTGATCTATCGAGGTGCGCTGGTAGTATCGGCCAGTGTCGCCTCCCTGCGCGTCCTCCACCAGGATCTCGTGGTTCACCCGGTAGCGGTCGAAGTCGGTGACGAACACCCCGAGGGCGCCGTGCACCCTCTTCGAGAGCCTGCGCTTGAAAACCAGAGATGTCGGGATCGAGTGAAACCCCACGGCGTCCAGGTCCCCCCGGTAGGTCTGGCCGCCGAGCCGGGTCTCGACCAGGCCGCTGGTGTCCCTCAGGCTCAGGATGAAGAGGCTGGCCGAGAGATCCACCTGGCTCCGCTGGGTGCTCACCAGGCCGGCGGGGTTGTACCAGGCCGCGCCGGCGCCGGTATACACCGCCATTCCCGAGCCCCCGCTTATGGCCGCCCCGTCGCCGTAGAAGATCGAGTTCTTGGCACGCGAAACCCGGGGCGAGACGAGGAGTCCCGCGACAGCGACGCCCAGGACGAGGGACATCGCCTGCAGTGCGCCAATCCTCCCCAGTGGCTTCATGGTAGCTCCCAGCGCGGACCAGCCGCTCTCGATTCAGTGAGGGCAGATGATAGCACGAAGCCCCTTCCCGATGAACTCCCAGCGCCCCGTGTGTCAGGGTGATCGCAAGAAAACGGGCAGTCGGAAGGATCTTGACCGCGGATCCCGACTGTGATCGACAATTCCTACCGGTCCGTCGCTGGCCGGCATGGAGTTGGTCATGGCCACGGACACCCCGGCCC
>JAVEWA010000425.1:0-6096 GCA_034004785.1 Polyangia bacterium | reverse complement strand
CATGCAGAGCTTCATCACGGCCCCCACATAGCGCTCCGGCACCAGGATGCTCGCCCTGATGTAGGGCTCCTCCACCGAGTCGATCACCGTCGGGTCGGGGAAGTAGGCCGGGTTGTCCACCGAGACCTCGGTGCCGTCGGCTAGGCGAAGGTGATACTCGACGCTCGGCACCGTCATAATCAGGGACTGGTTGTGCTCCCTCTCCAGGCGCTCCTGCACGATCTCCAGGTGCAGAAGGCCCAGGAAGCCGCAGCGGAACCCCATGCCCAGGGCGGCGGACGAGTCCTTCTTGTACTCCAGCGACGCGTCGTTCAGGGAGAACTTGTCCAGGGCGTCCACGAGGCCCGGGTAGTCGTCGGAGGCGACCGGGTACACCGAGGAGAACACCACGGGCTTTGCGAGCCTGAAGCCAGACAGGGGCGCCGCCGCGGGGCGCTCGTCGGAGGTGATGGTGTCGCCCACGCGGGCATCGCTCACCGTCTTGATGCCGGCGATGAGGTACCCCACCTCTCCTGCGAGGAGCGCCTTCTTCGGGCGCCGGGTGAGGGCGAAGCTGCCGACCTCCTCCACCTTGTAGTTGACCCTGTTCGACATGGTCCGGACCGTCTCACCGGGCCTCACCACTCCGTCGAACACCCTCAGGCTGACCACCGTGCCGCGGAAGGGGTCGTAGATGGCGTCGAAGATCAGGGCCGCCAGCGGCGCCTCCTCGCTGCCTCTCGGAGGGGGGATCCTCTCGACCACCGCCTCCAGGAGCTCTTCCACGCCGGCCCCGGTCTTTCCGGAGCAGAGCAGGGCGTGCTCGGCGTCCAGCCCCAGCTCGGTCTCGATCTCCATGCGGACCCGATCCACGTCCGCCGCTGGCAGATCGATCTTGTTGATCACCGGGATGATCTCCAGGTTGTGCTCCATGGCCGAATAGAGGTTCGCGAGGGTCTGGGCCTGCACCCCCTGGGCGGCGTCCACCAGCAGCAAGACCCCCTCGCAGGAGGCCAGGGCCCGGGAGACCTCGTAGGAGAAGTCCACGTGTCCCGGGGTGTCGATGAGGTTCAGCTCGTAGCTGACGCCGTCCTTTCCCACATAGGGCAAGGTCACCGTGTTGCTCTTGATGGTGATGCCCCGCTCCCGCTCGATGTCCATGGTGTCGAGCATCTGCTCGCGAAGGTCCCGATCGGAGACGAGTCCCGCCCTCTGGATCAAGCGATCGGCGAGGGTTGACTTGCCGTGATCGATGTGCGCGATGATGGAGAAGTTACGAAGCTTGGGCATTGGCTCACCGGGATTGGCCGGGGCCGGCCCTGGAATCGGCCGGTGGCTAGTGTGTAGTGGGTCGCCCGGCCCGCGTCAAGGGACGGTCGGGAGGGCCGCCGCAGGGCGGCTCCGGCTGGCGGTGAAGAGCTAGCCCCCCTGGATCTGTCGCCAGAGCGACTCCGCCGAGGCCTCCCAGGTGAAGCGCAGCGCCCGCTTCTTCCCCCTGGCGATCAGGGTCTGCCGCAGCTCCTCGTCGCCGAGGATCCGCTCGATTCCGTCGGCGATGTCCTCGGGGTACTCGGGCTCGAAGCAGTAGCCCGCGTCCCCCATGATCTCGTTCATGGGCGGCCGATCGGAGCAGAGCACAGGGCAGCCAGCGGCCATGGCCTCGAGGAGCGGCAGGCCGAAGCCCTCCGCCAGTGAAGGGAACACCAGCGCCAGGGCGCCGGCGTAGAGGGCCGGCATCCTCTCCTCGGACACATACCCGGTGAACCTCACGTGCTCCCGCACGTCGGGCGCCTCCGCGCGCCGGTGCACCACCTCGGCGCCCTGCCAGTCCTTCCCGGCCAGCACCAGGGGGGGCGCATCGGGACGCCGCCTCCGCAGGGACGCATAGGCGTCCAGAAGGTTTCGGTGCCCCTTGGCTGGGTGCTCGATCCGGCTCACGTACAGCAGGTATCCGGGCTGGAGTCGCAGGGGCGCCAGCGTCTCGCGCACCACGTCCTCGGGCGGCGCCGTGAAGCGCTCGTGGTCCACGCCATTTCGCACCACCCGGATCTGCTTACCGGGCACGCCGAGGCGCGCGATCTGGTCCGCGGTGCGGCTCGACACGGCGACCACCCGATTGGCCCGGGTGAAGGCGCGGCCCAGGAGCTGCCTGCCATAGATCCCACGGAGCCGGTCGTGGTGACCCGTCGCCTCCAGATCGTTCAGGTCGTGCACCACCAGCACGGTGGGGACATTGCTCAGGGGGGAGACCCGCCGGTTCCCCGCCGGCAGGAGCAGGGCGCTCGCCCGGTAGCGCCCGAGGGCCCTGGGGAGCACCGCCAGGTGCCAGGCCGTGTTCGCCGGCGCTGCCGCGTAGCGGTCTTCAACCTCGAGGAGGACCTCGGAGGGCAGCTCTGGATAGAGCCTCTTATCGCTCCTGAGCACCGGGAAGCGGACCTCCCACCCCTCGGGCGCCGTGCCGATCAGGGAACGGGAGATGCGGGCGATGTAGGTGTAGATCCCTGAGAACCCGCGGTCGGAGGGCATCAGGGGCATGATCAGGCGCTGCATGAATCGTCCTTTGAGCTCGAGCCGATCTGGGAGCGCCCCGAGGATTCGGGCAGTGGGGCCTCCGTGACCGGGATCCTGCTGGATGACGGCGCCCGATGCAAGGCGCCCCTGGGCAACGGCCTCCTCATGGCTCATCTGGTCCCGGACCGCCCCGCAGCCGCATCACCATTGCGTAGGCCTCCCGCTTGCTCCAGCCCGTGGCCTCGGCTACCTGGGCGGCAATGTCCCTCGATCTCTCTCCCCTTGCGATGGCGCGCCGGATGGAGCCGGCCAGCTCCTCCTCGGGTGGCGCCTCCTCCTCCCCCTGCGCACCCGCCACCAGCAGGGTCACCTCCCCGCGCACCTTCACGCCCTGGAGGCGGAGAGCGAGCTCGGGGAGGGTCCCTCTGATGAGCTCCTCGTGCAGCTTGGTGAGCTCTCGCCCAACCAGCGCCCGGCGGGGTCCCAGGGCCTCGGCCAGCTCCTCGAGCGTCGCGGCCAGCCGCGTGGGCGCCTCGTAGATCACCGCGGGCAGCGGGTCACGCCTGAGCCAGGCGATGCGCCGCCTCCGCTCCTCGCCTCTCCGCGGCAGGAACCCCTCGAAGCGAAAACGCCCGTCCCCGCCGCCCCACACGGACACCAGAGTCGTGACGGCCGTCGGGCCGGGGATGGGCACCACTGGGATCCCCGCCTCCACGCAGGCCCCAACCAAGGCCCCCCCTGGATCCGAGATCCCCGGGGTGCCGCACTCGGAGACGAGGGCGATGCTCTCCCCAGCCACGAGGGCCTCCACGAGGGGCCCCACCCGAGCGTGCTCGTTGCCCTCGAAGAGAGAGGTCTGGCGGACGCGGATCCCCAGACGGCCAAGCAGGGCGCCGGTCGTCCGGGTGTCCTCCGCTGCCACGCGGTCCACCTCGCCGAGAATGCGACGGGCTCGACAGGTCAGGTCCTCGAGGTTCCCGATGGGAGTGCCCACGACGTAGAGGGTTCCGCGCTGGCTGGTGGTCATCTGGCTATCGCTGGGTGGCGCTCACCGGGCAGAGCGCCGCTCCTTGAGGCCGCGGGCAGCGCGGAGGATGCGGGGGATCAGGTCTCCCACCTCATGGCGATCTCGACTGCATCGCCCATCTTCTCCTTCAGGTGCTCACGCAGCTTCCCGAGCAGCCTCTTCTCGAGCTGACGCGCCCGCTCCCGGCTCACGTTCCAGCGGTCCCCGATCTCCTTCAGCGTGAGGGGCGTATCGCTCATCAGGCGCTCCCGGTAGATCACACGCTCCCGCTCGTTGCGAAGCCCCGCCTCGAACTCCTTGAGGTGGGCCTTGAGCATGTCGTGGAACTGCCTGCTCGCCACCTGCTCGTCCGGGGGGAGGTCGGGCTCGGGCAGCACGTCGTAGTAGGTCCTTCCCCCGCTGTCGTCCTTGCCGAGAGGCGCCGACAGGGAGAGGTCCGGCGCCGCGAGGCGCCGCTCCATCTCCACAACCTCGCTCTCGGAGACCTCGAGACCCGCGGCTATCAGCTCGGCGGTGGGCTTGATGCCCTGCCGCTCCAGCTCCTCCTTCTGCTTGCGGAGGTTGAAGAAGAGCTTCCGCTGGGCCTGGGTGGTGCCAATCTTCACCATGCGCCAGTTGTTCAAGATGAACTTCAGGATGTAGGCCTTGATCCACCAGGCCGCGTAGGTGGAGAGCTTCACGTTCCGGTAGGGGTCGAACTTCTGAACCGCCTGCACCAGCCCCACGTTGCCCTCCTGGACCAGGTCGAGGAGGTTCTGGTAGGCCTTGCGGTACTCGTGGGCGATCTTCACCACCAGGCGCAGGTTGGCGGTCACCAGCCGGCGGGCCGCGTCCATGTCGCCAGTCTGACTGTACCGCACCGCCAGCTCGTGCTCCTCCTCCCTGGTAAGGAGCGAGTAGCGCCTCGTCTCCTGTATGTAGGCCGTCAGGGGATCCCAGGTCGCAAGGGAGCGGGTGCTCGCCGAGGTACGAGAGGGCTCGGCGACCTCGACCGGCTCCAGGTCGGCCTCCACCGCCTCGTCGTCCACGACGGGCACTCCGGCCACCACCTCGCCAGTGAGCGCCTCCTCCAGCTCCGCCACGTCCTCGACGAGCGCGTCCTCATCGCCCTCTGCGGCGGCTTCCTCACCCTCCTCGCCCTCCTCGCCGTCCGGCCCGTCACCGCCCGGCCCTCCAGCGCCGAGCTGCTCCGAGCTCTCCTCGGGCAGGCCCTGCCCACGGCCCTTTGAGGACCTGGGCTTTCCTGTACCGGCATCCTTTCGCTTCTTCACCATCTCTTGCCGTCTCTCCCGATGGCCGCCCTCGGCCCGCCGGGCTAGAATCGCCGAGCCCTCGCCTAGCGGGCTCTCGGGCTGGCGTCCGGGCTCACGCCCTCCTCCGGCTTCACGGTCCGGACGTCCCTGTCGGAGAGGTCGATGACCTCCCCCTGCCGGACGGTCGCCCCGGGGCTCGGCTCGGGGTCCCCATCCTCGAGAGAGATACCACCTGCGCCCGCCACCGTCACCTTGAAGCGTGACATGAGGGCCCTGGCCACCCGGCGCCTGAGGGGCGGCACCAGGAGAAGGAACCCCATGGCGTCCGTCAAGAAACCAGGGGTTATGAGGAGCAGCCCGGCGCCCAGGAGGCAGAGGCCGGCCACCATCTCCACCGCGGGCAGCCTCCCGGCCTGGGTCTCCTGCCTGATCCGCCTGAGGGTGGAGGCGCCCTGGGACCTCGCCAGCATCCAGCCGAGCATCCCCGTGACCAGGATCAGCCCAATGGTAGGCATGACCCCGACTCGCGAGCCCACCTTAATTAAAAGGAATAGCTCCAGGGCGGGCAGCACCACGAAGAGGAGCAGCAGCCACATCGCGGCGCAGTGTAGCAGCAACCCGGAAAGGTTCAACCACGGTGAAGGCCGCAAGAACCCGTGCTATCATCGCGCCATGCGTCACCTCCAGCCCAGGCGGGCCCTGGCCATCGCCATCCTCCTCTTCATCCCTTGGGCTCCACCCGGGGCAAGCGCCTTCGACTGGGCGGGCAGGCTGAGGGTCACCGCCGCCGGGCTCAAGGACCCCAAGCCGGCGGTCCGGCTCCAGGCGGTCCGCGAGCTGGGCGAGGCCAACATAAGTGATGCCCAGCCCCACCTCCTACGAGCCACGGCGGACGAGGACGAGGGCGTGCGCCTGGCGGCGGCGGCCATACTGGCGCAGAACCGAGTGGCCGCGATAGTCCCGGTGCTCGTCGAGTGGCTGTCGGACTTCGAGCTGAAGGTGCGGGTAGAGGCGGTCAGGCTCCTCGGGCAGATGGGGATCTCGGACGCGGTAGGGCCTCTCATCAGGACCTTCGGGGACATGGAGCACCAGGTGCGCATGGCCGCGGTGGAGGCCCTCGGCAGGATCGGCTCCCGCAAGGCAATTACTGGCATCATCGGGCGCCTCGACGACCCCAACGTGAAGGTCCGGCGGGCGGCCATCGGGGTGCTCGCCGAGCTGACCGACGCCCGCTCGGTGATCCCGCTGCTCGGCAAGCTGAACGACCCCGCCACCGAGATCCGCCAGGCCGCGGTGAAGGCCCTCGCCAGGATCGCCGACCCCCGG
>JAVEWA010000424.1:0-6101 GCA_034004785.1 Polyangia bacterium | reverse complement strand
GGGGGGGAGAGCCTAGTGGCCCTGCCGATCGCCGTGGCAGGCTTCCCGCACTCTCCCTCGAGCGGATCTGCCTCGCGAGGCTCACCCTCGTTCTCGCGCTGCTCTCCCTGATGTTCCCCTTCATCCCGATCCCCTCTGCTCGCGCCCAATGCGGGGCCTTGGTGCGCTCACCCGATCTTCAGACCGCCATGGCTCGCTGCTCCTCCTGGCGCGAGATCTACTACGACCCCTCCTCGGGGCTTTTGCCGAGCCAGCTCGCCGACCCCTGGGACCCCTTCAGCCTGCCCTGCTCGAGCGTGACCCTGGTGGACGGCAGGCTGCGCTTGTCCAACAGCAACTGCATGACCTATCTGGGCCCGGCCGGGTTCCGGCGCTCCGAGCCGGACCTCCTGGATGCGCCGCTCTACCTGCTCCAGATGGACGTAAACGTGCTCAGCGTGCAGCCCTACGTGGATCCGTGGTCCGACGCGGTGCTCTGGTTCTCCTGGGTCGTGGACGGCGAGAGGCTGGGCTACGCCACCCTGGGCTATCAGGCAGGCCAGCTAGTGGCGAGCATCCTCCCCGATTCGACCCAGGGCCCCATCGTGAGCATGCCCTGGGACTGGACCATCCACTCGCACTACACGTACCTCGTGGAGCGGAGCGGGGACGTGGCCTTGGAGGTGGGCAACGAACCTCCGATCCGAGCAGCCTACGATGCGCTGTCGCTCTCTCCCGACCCATCGGTCACCGAGGTGGGCTTCCATGTCGGCGGGGCCGTTGCGGACTTCTCCTACATCCGGGTCTGCATCTGCGAGGAGGGAGCCTCGGTCCTGGACGCGGACGGCGATGGCTTCTCCGCGGCAGATGGAGACTGCAGCGAGCTGCATGCGGACATCTTTCCGGGCGCCGCTGAGATCCCCTGTGATGGGATTGACCAAGACTGCGATGGCGCGGATCTCTGCGAGAGCGTCGATGGTCGTCTCAGGCTCGCCTCGATGTCGATTTCACCGGCCGTCATCAGCCCCAAGGTCGTGGATGCTGCCGGTGATGCGCTCGACATCCGCGCCACATTCGAGGCGCTCGAGCTGCCAGGCTTTCCGAGCGACAAGTTCCGTTTCAGAGCGATTCCCAAGGTGGCCATCCTCTACGACAATACGAACGAGAAGGTGATCGATCTCGTCGGAGAGCAGATGATCACGGGACTGGGAGCCCAGGAGGTCAGGCTCTCCTGGAGCGGGCGAGACGAGCTGGCCCACTTCGCCGCTGATGGTAGATACCGCGTGGAGCTGCGAGTGGACCTCGTCAGGGAGAAGCTCGGATCCGGCAAGACACAACGCTTCGGATCGCTGTCCGCACCGCCCGAGCTCTTCGACGTCGCGAATGCCTCCTACTACCAGGAAACCGATATCCACGCCCTCGTCGATGACTCACAGCCCGACCCCGGCGGCGGTGAGCTCCCCCTGGTCGTGCTGCGCAGTGACACGGGCACGCTGAAGATGATCTACGGCGAGGATTTCATGGTCCCTCTCGCGAGCGCCCGATGTCATCAGCCCACAATGCTGGCCCGTGTCCGGTGCTTCCTGGAGGCCCACAAGGGCGTGCTCGGCCTCTCGGATCCATACACCGAGCTCACCCCCCGCTACCAGTTTCCCTATCGTACCGGCGACACCCTGCTCGCCTTTGATCAGCGCGCCCTGGGGTACACGGTCCGGGGTGCCGACGTCTCTTTGGTCATCGATCCGCAGGACCGAGTTCGGCTCATCTACGCCACCAACACGAGTTTCCTCAACCTACCCTACCGGCGCGATCAACTGGAGCAGATCTTCGCGGCCTTCGTGCCCGACAACCACCACGATGCCATCCTGGCAGCCGTGGCGCCCCTTGGAATCACCGAGGTCGACTACCGAGTCACCGAGGAAGCAATCCTCGTGGAGCAGGGGCAGTACCTGCCCCTCGGACGCCCCGCGGTGGTCATCCGGGGGGCACCCCCGGGCAACCTGTTCGACGAGTTCGAGCTCGTTCTGGACCCGACCACCGGAGAGGTGCTCGAGACCACGAACCTGGTGAGCAGCTTTGGACAGTACGTCTACGGCAGCGCCCTGGCCGAGACCGAGTCGTTTTGTGCCCCACCCACGGTGAGCTGCCCGACCGGGGTCTGCCACGACGACTTCCCGCTCCCGGGCACAGACACGCAACGCTGTGTCATCCCTTGCACGTCCGATGAGCAGTGCGCCCTGCAGCATGGCTCGATGTGGCGTTGCTTCGATACTCCGGGGGTACCGTTGGATGGGTACTGTTACACTTCGAGGGACCGTGACGGACCGAATGGAATCATGCGGAACTTCGGCAGCTACAAGCTCGTGCTCGAGGATGGCTATCATGTTGCCAATCAGAATCTTCAGGTCGCCTTGGACTGGCTCAACTCCATCATCGAACGGCTTGTGGAGCACCACGTACAAGACTTCGGATTGTTGAACGGCCCGAGTGTCCACGGGAAGGACTACAAGGTCTATCTCACTTCCACCTGCCTTGTGAAAAATGGCGGACAGTTGACTCAGATGACAGAGTACACCCCTTGCGGTCCAGCGCAGGCGTTCGATGATGCCATCCACCTGCCAGACTGGCATTGCGGCAATGCATGGACTCAGCCTGGGTGTCCCCACACGTCGCCCCCATTTGGCGAGTTCCTTACCCATGTGACTCCTGCCCATGAGTTCGCCCATATTCTCATCGGCTCCTTCATCGGAGGAGCTCCCCGTCCGGAGACCGGCCTGAAGGAGAACCTGCCAAACATGTTCGAAACCTTGTTCGCCGTGAGGGAGCTCCCTCAGAACACGCGGCAGGATTGCTTCCGCCACGGCAGGTATTTCAGCCGCACCGCGTGGAATGATGACCGCACAGGGCTCCATGGTAACTGCGTCTACTATCTCGAACAGCTACCATATGCTCAGAGAACGATCTTCGACTTCTTCCACTATGATGCGGGCTCCGCGGTGGGCAGTGACGATTATTGCAGTAACAGTACGGAATGTGGACCATACCGGAACTGTCAGGGTAATCGGTGCCATGAGATAGCCGACGAACACCTCAATGGCCCCGTCTGGAAGCGCTTTCTGCGCATTCTCAGGAATGGGCCGCAAGACCTTGCCAACGATGGAAACGACGAGGACATTGGGCTGCAACACTGGACAATGTCCGCAGAAGAGCACGTCGACCTGGTCTTCCAAGCTGCCACGCAGGTACGTCCCACCTCGAGCCTTCAAGACTTCGCCAACTTGCTCACGAATGCTTCCCTGGCTTCAACCGGCCACACTCGCCCCACCATGGGTGCTCTGGGAGCCATCGGCTTCTTCGACCACCCGAAGCGGGTTGAATCCGCCTACAGCGAATTCTCACAGCGGTATACCCCCACCATCGTCGAGTTTCAGGCTTCTCTCGGGCTTGGGACGTCCAAGACCTACAGAGTCCATGTCAGGGACAGCGATGGCGCGCTGCTCATCGATCGCCCTGGCTTGGGCGGTATCGTGTATCCGCTCTTGGATATCGTTGGCCGGCCGTCAGCAGTTGAGGCGTTCGAGTCCCTATACCTCTTCTGGACAAGACGTTCCGACGGCTCGATCCATGGCCTGGAGATCGATCGTCATGGTGACGTCTCGCTCGAGGCCAATCTGAGCCAGCTTCTGGGAGGGTCTTTCCATTCCGATGGAGCCTTCGGCGCCTCAGTCCTCGAGGGAGAGCTGGTCCTGGTGTTCCCCGAGAAGGGCACGGGCTTGCTCCGAGAGGCGCGCTGCCGTCAGCACCCTTGTGTGACCAGCGACGTGCAGGTGATGCAGGATCATTGGAGAGAGTACTCGCCCGGACAGCACAGTCGGCAGCTCGGTGGAGCGATACCCGGGTACTTCGCTCAGCCGGGGGTGGCTGCACTCGGGGCCGGATCGGTGAACGGCAGCCCGCCCTATGCAGGCCCGATCGGCCAGCCCATGGACGAGTACCTGTACATCGCCTATGCCGCGCGCGGCTCGGGATCGATCTCCCTGCTCCGCATGGACGCGCAGGGGATCATCGTTCCGTCGATCGATGCCAGGATTCCCTCGTACTACCCATCGTATCGGACCAGGGACCCCATCGGTCTGGCGGTGAGGCGCTCAGCCTTCCCGGATGCGAACGGCGCGCCCATGAGCTACCTCTACCTGGCCTGGAGGGATTCGGCTTCGAGCCGCATCTTCGTCTCGGTCATGCAGAATTACGCCGGAGCTCACGGGAACCCCTGGTTCACAAGGTCGCAGCACACGTTCCGGTCCAGCCGGGCTGGTACAGGAGTCGGGTTCCACGAGGGGCGTCATCCAGATGAGGAGCTTTACTTGCTCTTTACAGCCTACCAGGGTGACCGGCCCCATACCTCTCGTCTCAGGGGGAGGTACTGATGCGGATCCAGGGCTTGTCGATGCGACTTTCGCTCCTTCTTGCTTCCCAGATATCGCTGCTGGGCTTTTCGGGCTGCGAAGATGGCCTTGTGGATGGAGCTTGCGGCCTCGAAGGTAGGCGCGTGGAATGCGTGACAGACCTCGACTGCAAGTACCCGGATGACAAGTGTGAGTTCAACGGGCAGTGCTTCGATAGCGAGGAATACTGTACGCGGCCAGGTTATTACTGTCCCAGTATTATGGGGATGGTATGCGATACCTACCTTCGATGCACCGCACCCTGCAACACCCACTCGGAGTGTTACTCTGGCGACGTGTGCAGTTGCTTCCACCCAAGGGATCTGGACTTCATGTCACCTTCAGCGGGCTCGTGCTACTCCGCCTGGTGCAAGGATCAAGGCTCCAAGGGGTGCCCGCCGGATTCTGAGCCTATCCCAGGAACCCTCCTCTGCAATCTGACCCGGCGCGAAGCCGATTGCCACTTAGAGCACCCTGAGATACCAAGCGAACCCTGCCCACCAGGCTATGAGCGCGAAGGCGAGATCGGCTGCCGGTTGGTGACTCCCTTCGCCTGGCGAGACGCGGGCGCTCCACCACCGGACGCCTCTCTCGGCGATGCCGGAGGACCTGATGCAGGCATCGCTGCAGACGCTGGGAGCTGAATCGTAGATCGGTGGTGGTCGGAACCTTCGTTAGCCGGATGAAGCAGAACGCCAACCCCACCATCGTCGCTGATCGATACCCCGGCCCCGGGCGCAAGCGCCCACTGGTGGGGATTCCCCGCTGGGATACCATCGCGGGCCTCGGACGCGAAGAGTTGGACGTCGATGTGGAGATCAGCTACCGTGCAGCCAAGGGAAGACCTACGGGCTACCGCGCGAGCACTCGACCCGACCGACAAGTGTCAG
Source organism: Polyangia bacterium (assembly GCA_034004785.1). Taxonomy (GTDB): domain Bacteria; phylum Myxococcota_A; class Polyangia; order HGW-17; family JAJRWW01; genus JAVEWA01. Next base: position 787 of record JAVEWA010000424.1, on the reverse strand, counting down.
TCGAGCGATGATTGGTCTTGGATGATGTGTAGCTTTCCGTTTTTCGAGCCGACGTAGATTAATCCATCGTCAGCGATCACCACCGAGGTGGTGAAGAAATCCTCACCTACTCCTTCGCCCCCGTCAGCCAGTATCTCACCGAGGCTCAGAGACATCCGGACAGCACCATCTTGCTCGAAGCCCATGATCGCGAATGGCTCCACCCCTCCCCGGTCATACGTCGTGAGATAAACAGCTCCGGTGACGTCGATCGCTAGGCCGCCCGTTGGACAGTGTTCGAACTCCGTGGCCCACTTCAACGTCCCGTCTGGATGAAGAGCGTAGAGTACGCCCGAATTCGAGGTTTCGTCGGTATCGGCTCGGACCCTAGCGGCGGTATAGACTGTGCCATCGTCGGCAACTCCGACGTTCGTCTGCCAGATGGCGCTCTCGTGGGCCCAGAACTGGTTGAGTACCTCACCGCTAGGGGAGAGAGTCAGTATCGTGGGTGGGTGCCCAAAGGCCTGCTTTTCTGCGATCGTGAATACAGTGCCATAGTCACCGATCGCAACGTGGTGAAAGTTATAATCCGAGCGCGGAACGAACCACTTCTCGTTTCCATCGAGATCCAGCGCGTAAAGCCCACAGTCCAGTCCACAAGAATTAGAAGGGACTTCCGACCCAAGAATATTTCGATCCACGTTCACATACAAGGTGCCGTCCGAGCTGATCGCGGGTATTGCGGGGTAGGTACCGACCATGCGGTTCCATCGCCAGCGCTCCCGACCATCAGCGTCGAATGAATGGA
>JAVEWA010000423.1:0-6104 GCA_034004785.1 Polyangia bacterium | reverse complement strand
CAACATCATCGTCCTGTCGAGATCGCGCCCCTCGGAGGTCGTGAAGGTGCTGGACTTCGGCATCGCGAAGATCCTGGAGGCTGGAGTCTCGGAGGAGAGCCGCATCACCAAGAGCGGAGCCATCTTCGGCACGCCCTACTACCTCAGCCCGGAGCAGGCCACTGGCGCCGAGCTGGACAGCCGCGCGGATCTCTACTCCCTGGGCGTTATCCTGTACCGGCTCCTTACGGGCCATCTGCCCTTCGAATCGGGATCCGGCCTGGAGATCCTGGTCCGCCACGTCAAGGAGCCGCCGCCCTCGCCGCGCCTTCACCGGCCCGAGCTGCCGGCCTCGTTGGAGGAGGTGATCCTGACCTCCCTGCAAAAGGACAGGGAGCGCCGGTTCAAGACCGCCGACGCCATGCGGAACGCTCTGCTCGCCGCGGCCCAGGACTTGCCAGTCGCGCCGAGCCATCACGGCGCCGCCTCTGCCTGGAGCGTCCCGGGGGACGCCGACCCATCGGATGGCAAGAAGACCGTCGCGGGCTTTGCCGCGGCGCCCGGGGTCGAGCCGGGGCCGCCTCCTTCACCGGAGAAGGATCCGCTGGTTCGCGCGGCGCGGCTCCTTCTCTCGCCTGGCGAAGAGGGCGTCCCCTCCAAGCCGATCCGGGAGTCCCGCCCCACGGTGTTGGGCGGCCCTGCCCTTGGCAAGGACGGCCTGCCCGCGCCGGAGCCCGCGCGGGCGCAGGCAGCCGCAGGGGCCTCGGGCTCGCCAGCTGCCGCGAAGTCGGGCAGGGCGGGCACCTGGCGCCCAACCGGCGAGTCGGACCTGGACACCGATGATCTCCCAGGAGCCTCCAGGATCCAGAGCGCGCCGTCGGCGCCGGCCCCTATCCCCAAGCTGATCCTGGATCAGGGGTCGGGGCGGGTGCTGGGCGGCGTTCAGGGCGCGTTCTCGGAGCCGCGCTCCGGGCCTGGGTCGGCTCGGGTCACGACCGCGAACGCGGACTCGGACGCCCCCTCCTACTCGGCGCCGGCCTCCATCTCCCGCCCGCAGGCCTCTAGGCGGCTCTCGGAGCCAGCCTCTACGGACTCCAGCCCCTCGGTGGTGACTGGGCAGCACACGGCGCCCAGCGCATCCATCATCCTGGCCTTGCGAAAGGCGAGCAGGCGCGGTCGCAGCATCACCTTCGCCGCGGCGGCGCTGGCCCTGGTAGCCCTCGGAGTGGGAGTGTTCTTCGCGCTCGAAGATTGGCGGCCGCGGAGGTCCGGGGCGGCCTCGCAGAGTGCTCCGGCTCCGTCCCGGGATGCTTCCACCGCCATGGCGCCCGAGCGAGCCGCGCCAGACGGGCAGGTCTCCGAGCCAGCCCTGGCCGTGGGCGTCGAGCTCCTGCGGGTCCTCGACCAGGGGGTCGTCGCGCGTCTTAGCTGTGAGCAGGCGATCAAGGCGGGGGACGAGCCCCTGCTGGTGCTGGACCTCTGGCTGGACGGCAGGGGCAGGCCCATCCCCGACGCCGAGGCAACGTTGGAGCTCGCGCGATCAGCCAGGCGGAAGGTGAAGGTGCAGTCGAGCAGCACGGGCGTGGTGGGCCGCTACCAGTTCAAGGCATCTTTCCCGTGGCCTGGGGCCTGGGCCGGCACCCTCGAGGTGAGGCTCCCCGGAGAGAAAGTGATCAGGACCCCCGCGAGGCTCTCGGTGGAGCCAAGGCCTGGCTCAGACGCCCACCCTGGACGGCGGAGGCCGCCGCCCCCGAGGGACGGGCCCGAGCCCATGGACGGTCTGCCGAGGCCTCCGCCCGACGAGGGAATGACCGAGCCCGATCGGCTCCCACCGCCGCCTGGCGATCCCCCCGTTCCCCCGCCGGATCCCGACTGAAAGTGCAGCCTAGGTGCTCGGGGGCATGTGGCCGAGGGCCACGCGGAAGCGGGCGAGGCGCGCCGGCGGAGGAGTCGGATACTTGGTCTTGGGGGTCGCGTCGTAGAGCGCCTTCATGCGCGCCGAGGGCGCGGGGTGGGTCTTGTAGAACCCGGTCTGATGCCCGGCGCCGGCCTGGTCCATGGCCTTTATCACGTTGTACAGGGCCCAGGGGTTGTAGCCCGCCATGGACAGGAGGCGCATCCCGTAGAGGTCTGCCTCGAACTCGGTCTTCTGCCCATAGCCCTCCATGAGCATCGTTCCGAGGATGTCCGTCACGGCGGTGGTGAGGAACTGAGTGGCGGCGGCCTGGTCACCGAAGACCCCTGAAGCGGCCTCGGAGGCGAAGATGGCCTTGGCGCGGTTCCACCTGGCCTTCTTGATGGCCTCGATGCCGTGCCCCCTGATGATGTGGCCCATCTCGTGGGCGATGATGGCAGCCACCTCGTCCTCGGTTCGGGCCAGCCTGAGCAGGCCCGTCGTGATGAACATGTAGCCGCCGGGCGCCGCCATGGCGTTCACCTCGGGGGAGTTCACCACCACGATGTGGTAGCCCGCCAGGGGGGTCGACCTGTCGCCCTTCAGGGGGCGCTGCTCCGCGGTCATCACCAGGATCTTGGCGATGTGGTAGAGGTAGTTGGTTAGGCCGGGGGAGATCTGGCCCTGGCCGAAGCTCTCCGACTCGAGGTACTGGTACTGGTACTTGGCGAGGACGTTCACCGCCACGGCCCGGCCGAGGAAGTACTCGTCCTCCGGGGTGATGGTCCGGTTGGCTTCGGACATGGCCTGGGCCAGGTTCCTCATGCCCTTGATGTCCTTGTCGATGTCTTCGAGGTCGAGATCTCCCGACAGGACTCCCATGATGGTCCGGCAGCCGTAAAGGGAGAGAACGGCCGCGGTCAGGCCGGCGAGGAGCACGAGGACGCGACGTCTGGGAGCGCGGGTCATCTCCCACCTCCCTTCTGCTGGAGGCCGCCCGTGGAGTAGAACTGCTCCACCGAGTCGGGCTCGACGTCCACTCCCTGGATCTTGTCCACGTGGGAGAAGTCCAGGTTGGGGTTCTTCTCCTTGAAGGTGGCCTCGGTCTTGGGGCTGAAGCCCCGGCCGGCCAGCTCTGCCTCGCCCCGGCTCGTGCCAGAGCCCGTGTCTCCGGCGCGTAGCTGGATGATCTTCTCCGACAGGCGGTTGGAGTGGAGCCAGCCCTCCTTGCCCTCGTAGCTCACGAGATACCAGGCGCCCTCGGCGCGGATCATCTTGACCTTCTCGCCTCGGCGAAGGGAGGCAACCGAGGCGCCCAGGAACTGGGGCTTGGCCATCAGGTTGACGCTCAGGGCGCGCACCGAGAGCTCCTTGCCAGGCGCGGGAGCCGAATGAACCAAGCCCAGGGAGAGGGCTAGGAGCCCCCCCGCGAAGAGCCCGGCTGTAATGGTCCTTGTCACGGTTAGTCCTCCTTGGTTGGTGATCGCTGGCGCTCGCAGCAGGCCCTAATCGTGGCCCGGGCTCGCCAGCCGGAATACTATAGCCGCAAACTACTTGGTCGTCATCCGGTACACTCCGTCCCAGTCCAGGGGCGGCGGGTTCCTCAGGTACTCGCGGCAGCGGCCAACGTAGAGGCGGCTGGGGCCATCCTCTCCGTATCTGTCTATGATCTTTAGGAAAAGATCCATGGCCTCCTGGAACTTGGTCTGGCGGTAGATGTCCAGGGCCTCGTGGAAGCGGGCCACCAGCTCTTTCCTTTTCGCCTCGACCTCATCCAGGAATCCGAGGAGCTCATAGACCCGCACTGGCTTGTCCTTGCCCTTCACGGCGAGGAAGTCGAGCTCTCTTGCGACCACCAGATCCTTCATCCGGGCGTAGGTGTTCTCCCCCATCATGACCACCGTGTCATAGGGCTTGTTCGCGCCCTCCAGCCGGGAGGCCAGGTTCACGGTGTCCCCCATGAGGGTGTAGTTGAACTTGTGCTTGGAGCCCATGTTGCCCGCGATTGCCAGGCCCGAGTTGAGGCCGCAGCGAGCGATGACCACCTCCCCGTACTCCTTCTCCCATCTGGGCCTGAGCTCGGCGAGCCGTTTCTGCATCCTGACCGTGGCGCGGCAGGCCCTGATCGCGTGGCTCGGGTCCGCGGTGGGGGCGCCCCAGAAAGCCATGATGGCGTCGCCGATGTACTTGTCCACGATGCCGCCCTCTTCGAGGATGATGTCGGTCATCTCGGTCAGGTACTCGTTCAGGAGGTGCACGAGGCGCTCCGGGGTCAGACGTTCCGAGATGCTCGTGAATCCCTGGAGATCCGAGAAGAACACGGTCAGGTCGCGCTTCTCTCCCCAGTCGAGGGACAGGGCGAGTGGGTTGGACATGAGCTCGCGCACCAGGGCGGGCGAGGTGTAGCGGCCGAGGGCGTCCTGCACGAAGCGCCGGTTCTTGCCCTCCTGGTAGAAGTTGGTCGCCAGCGCCGCGCCCCAGGTGACGAGGCCGAAGATGGTGGGCGAGACCACGTCCATCCAGAGGCCGGCGCCCCGGTAGAGCGAGTAGGCCAAGGTCGCGTAGGCCCAGACCGCGAGGCCGCTGATCAAGAAAGAGAGGGTGGAGACCCAGAGGGCCGATCGCGTGAGTGCGATTACCAAGAAGGTGCCGATGCCGAGGAGCAGGCACATCACCACCGCGGTCACGGCGGAGGCCCAGCGGGGGCTGCGCCTCACGAAGCTGCCGTGGATCAGGTTGTCCAGGAAGTTGGCCGTGATCTCGCCTCCGAGGTGGTCCGGATCCAGCGGGGAGGGCTTGGTGTCTCTCAGCCCGGCGGCCGCGGCGTGAACGATGAAGATCCTGCCCGTTGGCTCTCCTGGGGCGACGTCGCGGACCTTGCGGAAACGCGCCGGATGGCGCCTGTCGGCGGCGAGCAGCTCTCTTCGCAAGGTGTCCGAGAAGAGGGGCGCGCAGGCCTTGGATGCGACGAGGAGGCTCCAGGCCTTGTGAGAAGCCAGGGCCTCCTTGGGCGCCGCCGTGGGCCGGGCGATTATGGCGCGAAGGGCGGTGAGCTCTTTCAGGGCCTGGCCCTTGCAAGCGGGCGGGTAGGCGAGAGCCTCGGCGGAGGCGATCAGCCCCTTGACGCGCTCGGGGTTGGCGTTGAACCGCTTGCGAAGGGACGTGATCTCCTCGAGGGCCTTCGTCGCCTCCGCCCGGCAGTCGGCCGCGGCCTTGCCCTGGGCGGCCTTGCCCTGCGCCAGCTCCTCGGCGGCCCACTGGACCCGCTGGGTGTGCCAGGCGGGCCGCTCCGGGATGTCCTGGAGGATGGCTAGGCGGCCCTCGAGCTTCTTGGGCGCGCAGCCCCGTTCCTCGAAGGTGCGCCAGAGAGCGACCAGTCGGCCGCGGATGCGGTCAGGGAGCAGCTCGTCGTCCTTCAAGGCCGCGCCGAGGGTCTGGACCAGCCTGGCTCGCTCCTCGAGGTAGGTCTGGTTCTTGTCGCGCTGCAATACCACGTCCAGGACATGCCTGATGCCCACGCGAGGGTAGGCCTGGCCCGAGCCGTGGAAGCGCACTGCGATGCGACCGTTCTCGGCGTTCGGGATCCGGACCTTCCCCCACCTGAGGCCGTTCTTCTCCACTCGGAGGGGCTGCTCGGGGTAGGCCACCATGGCGGCGGCGAGGGCGAGGGAGCCATAGACCTCGCCTTCGTGGCGAAGGAGCGGGGCGTAGTGACGGAACACCCCATCCGAGTCCGGCACCTGGCTGACCACGCCGAGCCTGCTCGCCCCGCGAGCGATGGGGATCAAGGGGGGCTTGAGATACTTGTAGGTAGGCAAGGTCAGGACCTTCGAGCCTGCCAGCTCCAGGCGGCCCCGGTCCCTTGAGATGCTGCGCGTGGTGATCTCGAATCGCAGCTCCGCTTCTCCGACCACGCGGAACTCCTTCGCCTCGGCTATGCGCCTTGCGAGGGTGGATCCCGCCCGCCAGTCCCTCCCGTGCAGGAAGCCGAGCAGCTTTCCAAGCTCGGCCTCGCTGTCCTCCCCGCCGGCCCAGAGGACGCAGGTCTTGCCTTCGGGGAGCAGGAAGACCCTCGACTGCCACCAGACGAGGTCATGGGCGTCTGCCCTGGCCTCGGTGCAGTCGGCGTACCTTCCGAGGTTGGCTATCCATCCGCCCTTCTTTCGCCCGTGCGACTCGTGGTTCGAGAGCTGGAGACCGACCACGGTGTTGGGTTTGAGGCGGAGCTTCT
>JAVEWA010000422.1:0-6104 GCA_034004785.1 Polyangia bacterium | reverse complement strand
CCAGGGCCACCTTCCTGCCCCAGCGAAGGAGGGCCACCACTCCCAAAAGGGTGAGGACAATCAGGAGGCTCCTGCCGAGGGCGGGCATGAGGTTGCCCCAGAGCAGGGTGTGCTCCCCCACCACGAAGTGGAAGCAGAACCAGAAGCCGTGCACCAGGAGCACGAGGGCCACGCCGGCGGGCCAGGGCCTCGCCGCGGTGACCCGGCCAAAGGGGAAGGCCACCGCGAGCAGCACCAGGGTCGTGCAGCCGTCCGTGAGGAGCGGTCCGAGGATGGCCGCGCCCGCCTTTCCCCAGTTGCCGTGGATCCAGCCCGCGGCCTGCATCATGGGCCGAGCGAGCAGGAACTGGAGCAGGACCGACGCCATGAACACCAGCACCGCCGCGGCCACCAGGTGGTTCGACTGCCTCGCCAGCTCCCCAAGGTCTCGGAATCGTGCCTTGGCCGAGGTGCTCTTCCCAGACTTCATGACCCCGGTAGGTTTCCCTATTCCTCGCCTTGTTGCAAGACCGGCGCGAGTCGAGCGGCGCGCTCGAGCGCTCGAGAGGGGCCAAAATCCAGAAGGGCGGGCCCCCGCCTCACTCCACTGGGGCCGTGGAGGCGGCTCGCTGGAAGGCTCTGCTGTGCCGGATGATCTCGCCGCTGCTGAGATACACGATGTCCTCGGCGATGTTGGTGGCGTGGTCGCTCACGCGCTCGAGCAGCCGGGAGACGCTGAGGAGCATTATCAGGCGGTCCGCCTGCTCTGGATTCTGCATTATGGCGTCTGCGGCCCGCTTGTACATCTGCCGGTTCATGACGTCCACCTCGTCGTCCGAGGCGATCACGTCATAGGCGAGGGGCGTGTCGAGGTTCACCAGGGCGTCGAGGCTGGAGCGGAGCATCTGCTGCACCCTGTCGGCCATCTCCCGAAAGTCGAAGATGGTGGCAAGGCCCGGGCTCGCCGCCAGCATGAGAGTCCGCTGGGCGATGTTCACGGCGAGATCTCCGATGCGCTCGAGGTCAGAGTTGATCTTGAGGACCGCCACGATGAACCGGAGATCGATGGCCACGGGCTGGTGGAGCGCGAGGAGCTTCAGGCACTCCTCCTCGAGATCCACCTCCTGCCGGTCGATCTCCTCGTCTCCATCGATGACCGCCTGCGCCAGATCGGCTCGCTGCTCGGTGACGGACTCGACCGCGCGCTGAAGCGCCCGCTCCACCTCGGCAGAGAGCACGAGGATCCGCTTCTTCAGCTTCTCGATCTCCCGCGACAGCCTCCTTGCCTCCATGTCCTAACCTCCCGTGTCTCTTGGCCAGGCGCTCATCCGAAGCGGCCCGTGATGTAGTCCTCGGTCTGCTTCACGAGGGGCTTGGTGAAGATCCGGTTCGTGGGCCCGAACTCCACGATCCGCCCCTCGTAGAAGAACGCGGTGAAGTCCGAGATCCGCGCCGCCTGCTGCATGTTGTGGGTCACGATCACGATCGTGTACTGCTTCTTCAGGGTCTCGATTAGCTCCTCGATCTTGGCGGTCGCCACCGGGTCGATGGCCGAGGTCGGCTCGTCCATGAGCAGCACCTCCGGCTCCACGGCGATGGCGCGGGCGATGCACACTCGCTGCTGCTGGCCGCCCGACAGGGCCGTGCCCATCTGGTGCAGCTTGTCCTTCACCTCTTCCCACAGGGCGGCCGCCCGGAGCGCCGCCTCAACCCGCTCCTCCAGCTCGCGCCGGGTCGCGTGATAGTGGAGCCTGATGCCGTAGGCGACGTTCTCGAAGACGCTCATGGGAAAGGGCGTGGGTTTTTGGAAGATCATGCCCACCCGACGCCTGAGCTCGATGACGTCGGTGCCCACCTGAAGCACGTTCACTCCGTCGAGCAGCACCTCGCCCGTGGCCCGCTGATCCCGGTAGAGCTCGAAGATCCTGTTGTAGACCCGGATGTGGGTGGACTTGCCGCACCCGGATGGTCCGATGATGGCCGTGACCTTGCGGGCTGCGATGTCGAGATCGTTGCCGTGGAGGGCCTGGTTGGAGCCGTAGAAGAAGGAGAGCCCCCGGGCGCTGATCTTCGGCGCAGACGCGGCGGCGGCCGCCTCCAGAGCAGCGTCCCTTCCCGCCTGAGCCGCCATTGCCGGCGCAATCAAGGACCTCGTTGCTTCCATGGTGGTGATCATCGCTTCGCTTCCTTGAGGATCGCTCTTGCGAGTATCGTAACAGCCAGGACGGCCATGGTAATCAGCAGGGCCGCGCCCCAGGCCATGCGCTGCCAGTCCTCGTAGGGTGACATGGCGTAGTTGAAGATGGTCACGGTCAGGTTCGCGGTGGGCTCGTTCAAGGACTCCACGGCGAAGGGGCTGTTGAGGGCAGTGAAGAGGAGGGGGGCGGTCTCGCCGCTCACCCTGGCAAGAGCGAGGAGCGTGCCTGTGATGAGCCCGGCCTTCGCGGCGCGGAAGACCACGCTCGTGGTGACGCGCCACCTGGGCGCGCCGAGGGCCAGGGCGGACTCCCTCAGGCTGCTCGGCACGAGAAGGAGCATGTCCTCCGTGGTCCGGGCCACCACCGGAAGCATGATTATGGCCAGGGCAATGGTGCCAGCGAAGCCCGAGAAGTGGCCCGTGCGCACCACGACGAGACCGTAGACGAAGAGGCCGATGATTATGGAGGGGACGCCCATGAGGACGTTGCTTGCGAACCGGACGGCGGCTCCCAGGATGGAGTGCTGACCATGCTCGGCCAGGTACACGCCAGCGAGGATCCCCGTGGGGATCCCGATGAGCGCCGCGAGGGCGGTCATGTAGATCGTCCCGAGGATGGCGTTTCGCAGCCCGCCCCCCGGGACCCCCGGGGGAGTGGGCAGCTCGGTGAAGAACGTTCCGGACAGGGCCGCGGCCCCTCGCTGGAGCACCACCGCGAGGATCCAGACGAGCGCCGCGATGCCGATGAGCGCCGCCAGGATGGACGCTCCCTTCACGACGAGATCCAGGGCTCTCCTGCCCCTCGCCTGGCGCCGGATCATCTGCCCACCTTCAGCCTTCTCCGGAGCCGCACCAGCCAGAGCTGCGCCGCCACCTGCGCCATGACGGTGATGCCGAAAAGGGCCAGGCCGAGCCCCACGAGGGCGCTCTGGTACAAGGGTTCAGACGCCTCGGTGAACTCGTTGGCAAGGGTAGAGGCGATGCTGTTGCCCGGGGAGAAGAGCGACGCCTCGATGGCGTGCCGGTTGCCGATGACGAAGGTCACCGCCATGGTCTCTCCCACCGCGCGCCCGAGCCCGAGGAAGCTCGCTCCCACCAGGCCGTTCATGCCGTAGGGGATCGTCACCTGGCGGGTGACCTCCCAGGTCGTCGCGCCCATGCCATAGGCCGACTCCTTCAACACCGGCGGGACCATGGCGAAGACGTCCCTCATGACCGCCGTGATGAAGGGAAGGATCATGAGGGCGAGGATGATCCCGGCGGTGAGCATCCCGATGCCCATCGGCGGCCCGGTGAAGAGCGGGAGCCAGCCAAAGGCCTTGCCGAGCGCCGGCTGCACGTAGCGGCTCATGATGGGCGCCAGGACGAAGAGGCCCCACATGCCGTAGATGATGCTCGGGATCGCGGCGAGCAGCTCGATGGCGTAGCCCACGGGCCGAGCCAGGCGCCTCGGGGCGAGCTCCACGAGAAACAGGGCTATCACCAGGGAAAGAGGCACCGCGATGACCATGGCGATGGCCGTGGACACCAGAGTGCCGAAGATGCTGGAGAGGGCGCCGAACTCAAGCCGGGCGGGATCCCAAGTGGAGGACCAGGCGAAGTGGAGCCCATAGCGTCGGATGGCGGGAAAGGCGAGCCGCAAAAGCTCGATGCCGATGCCCAGCACGAGCATCAGGATGACTGCGGCGCACACCGCCGTCACCAGTCGGAAGGCGAGGTCGCCAGAGCGCCTCGCGGCTCCCAGCTTCATGGAGTAAATCCCATTGCCCTACTTCCACACGGGCTTGCCGCCCGCGGTGATCTCACGCCTCCAGGTCTCCCGGACCAGATCCGCGACGGCGTCTGGCATTGGCACGTAGTGGAGCGCCTCGGCCTGCTTCTGGCCCCTCGCGAAGCACCAGTCGAAGAAGCGCAGCATCGCCTTTGCCTTGGCCACGTCCTTTTGGTTCCGGTGCACCAGGATGAAGGACGCGCCGGTGATGGGCCAGCTGTCATTGCCGGGCTGATCGATGAGGACCAGATAGAAGCCCGGCGCGGCCTTCCAGTCGGCGTTCACCGCGGCGGCCTGGAAGGACTCGATGGTGGGCTGCACGTAGCGCCCGGCCGAATTTCTGAGCCGGGCGTGGGCGATGTTGTTCTTGAGGGCGTAGGCGAACTCCACGTAGCCGATGGCCCCATCGAGCCGCCCCATGTAGGCCGCAACTCCCTCGTTTCCCTTGCCACCAACCCCGACCGGCCACTTGACCGCCTTGCCGCTCCCAACCTTCTCCTTCCACGCGGAGGAGATCTTGCTGAGATAGCTCGTGAAGATCCAGGTGGTCCCCGATCCGTCCGCCCGATAGACGACGGTGATGGCCTTGTCTGGCAGGGACATGCCGGGGTTGAGCTGCTTTATGGGCTGAGCGTCCCACCTGGTCACCTTCCCGAGGTAGATGTCCGCGAGGAGCTCGGGGGACAGCTTGAGCTGGCCAGCCTTGATCCCGGGCACGTTCACGACGGGCACTACTCCACCCATCACGAGGGGGAACTGGGTGAGCCCGGCCGCCTCCAGCTCGGAGAGCTTCAGGGGCTCGTCCGAGGCGCCGAAGTCCACCGTCCCGGCCTTGATCTGGGCGATGCCGCCCCCAGAGCCGATGGACTGGTAGTTGATCTGGAGCCCGTGCTTCTTCTGGTAGGCGTGCGCCCACTGGGAATAGAGAGGGTATGGAAAAGACGCGCCCGCCCCATTAATGCGCCTCGCAGAACCCCCGGATCCCTTGCAGCCCACCCCTTGAGCAACGCCTGCGAGAACAGCGAGAGCTGCGCCGAAAATGCCGAGTTTTCCAAAGCACATGTCTGCCTCCGCTTGCGGCGCCATCCCCGCAGAGAGCGGCGCCAGGGGTGACGCCGACACCTTCGGGGAGCGCGGTTAGGAAATGGTTACGGCCTTGTGAGAAGATCGTGAACCGAGACTAGAGAGCGATCTGCAAGGTCAGGGACACGCCCCACTGATCCTTGACCCCTTCGAGGATGCTGTAGTCGAGGTCCAGGAGGAGCACGTTCTTGTTCCGGCCCCAGAAGTGGAAGGCATAGCCGCCGATCAGCCGGTGGTAGGAGCTCGCGGTGCTCGGGTTCGGCCCGTCGAACCAATCGTACCTGGCGATCAGGCTCGACCAGATCCAGGACAGCTTGAGCTCGGCAAAGCCCGAGGCTCCCTTGAAGCTCTCCGGCCTGCCATTTGCATCGATCCAGCCCGAGCCCCCGCCCGCCGCGTTCCCCTTGCCGAGCACGAGCTGTCCAACGAGGTTCAGGTAGCGGTGCTCGAAGCTGGCGGCCATGACGTGGTTCAGCCAGTTCGGGATGGCGGTCTCCTGGTTGCCCTTTCCGTATATGAGAAAGTACGAGAGCTGCAGGTTCGGAAAGATGAACCCGAGAGGCCTGATGGAGGCCCTGGCCTGGAGGACCTTGTTCCGGTTCTTCTCGATGGCGGAGTAACCGCCGCCGTTGAAGGCCCCTATCGCCAGGCTCCCCCAGGTGCCGGGCTCCTTGTTGCTCACGGTCTCCTGGTATCCCTTTGGGAGCTTGCGGCCGAGGAGCACCCCGGCCGAAACACCGAGGTCCGCCGAGCCGAAGAGCTTGTTCCGCTCGGTGAAGACCGTCCCCTGCATCCGGTACGGGTTCAGCCCCTCCTCGAAGGAGATCCAGGGAGTCGAGATCATGCCCGCCATCACGTAGGGGTCCGAGACCACGACCGTCTCCTTCGGCAGGGTGAACTTCCCGTAGATGTACTTGAGGCGCATCTTGTAGTCGCCCGAGTCCTCCTGCTTGGTGTCCGTGGTGATCCTCCCCTCGAACCACTTCGCGGGCTTCACCTTCAGGCCGAGGTAGCCTCGCGTGGCCCTGAAGTCGTTGTAGCGGACGTTCGCGGCTCCGGTCGCAGAGGTCCCCT